>JAPLNX010000559.1 GCA_026400935.1 Planctomycetia bacterium
CCACGAAACCGCTGCGTGGTCGAGTGATGTCAACTCGACCCAACGAGGCGTCGATTGGCAAATGAAGATCGATGATGCCCGCATTAAACTCACCTCGATCTACCCGAAGATTAAGCTGTGACGCAGCACTAGCCCGGTTTTTCAAACCGGGCGAATCGGACCGTTTGATGAAGGCGGTCTGATTTGAAGTATAGAATGAACCAAGATGCCCAGTTTGGAAAACTGGGCTACAGAAGCGATTGGCTGCTATTGTCGGTTTGTTAATCCAATTCGCGAACCTCGATCGAGACCGATCCTTTGTTGTCTCCGAGTTCCGCAGGATGATCGTTGAGCCGCAGATACAGCGTTCCACTGAATGCAGCTTCCAAGCGACTGCGAGTCCCAAGCCCGCTGATTTGCAACATGGATTCCGGATCGTCGTCGGCTTTGTCGGACGAACGGATTGCTGCGAGTAGTTGCCCGAGTGGGCGACCGTGGTGATAACGAAAGGTAATCCCGTCTGCCTCGCTGACCCACGGTTTCGGTATCTCGGCCAACGTGAACCGACCCGTTGCATCGAATTCATATTCGCGGCCTTTTTCCAGCACAATGCCGCTCGACTGCCAACCACGATCCGCCCGGACTTCGGCTCGATGTGATTTTTTTCCGGCTCGAATGAGATCCTTCAGTGGCTGACCGTCGCGGAAGTCGATCGCCATGCGGTTGAAGTCAAAACCTTCGTAGGCTTCGGTTGCAAAGAGCGTCCATTCAGTCGAAATCTCCGCTTTGTCAGCATCGAGTTGTTGCACGAACTTCGTCCATACTTGCGGAACAGTCAACGAGCGAGCGAGCTTTTGGAATCGCTCTTTCGTGCGCGGATGCTGATCCAAAAACAGACACACACCCCACGCCCAAGGATACGACTCGTGAAAGACCTTGAAGATCGGCTGCTCCCATTGCAGCACGTCGAACAAGTTCGGAGCCGGTCGTTTCTTCACATCTTCACGAATTAAATAGAGCCGGTCGTGTCCACGAAAATCCTCCCGGTTATGCGGCATTACTCGCAGTTCGGCCAACTTCCCGTCAGCCGCTAGGCGATGAGTCCCGAAATGCTCTGCCATTCCTTCGAGATAGGCCAGCGGGGCGTCAGTTCTCGGGTTCGCCACGTACGGATTTGACCGCATAAAGGTGTGCGTCATCTCGTGCAGCATTAGGTGTCGACGATAGTAATCGGTCGGCTGATCCATCATCCAAAACTGGTAGCCCTTCTGCCGACCGTGAGGCTGGTCATCCAACTGATTGCCTAGCAATCCCACCTTCTTGAAAGTCTCCTGGTTTTTAATGAGGTAGCCGTTGACCTGAAATATCTCACCGCTAGCAGCAGGCAAAACCGGTCCGAAGTATTTTTCAAACTCATCGAACGCTTGATCCATCAACGGCGGCAACTTGGAAACGTCGACAGCGACATCGGTGAAGAGCCGCAGATGTTTTGACTCATGCACACGAATGCCGAGCGATTGGAACTCCGATGGATCAACGCGCGGTCGATCGTCCTCAATCCGCAGCAGCAATGGATTACGCTTAGGCAAGCGGTCGTCTGCAATCGCTGAGTCCAGAAAACAGAGAGCAATCAAGCACGTAACTCCGCCGCACAACTTCACCATCGCTTGGACTAAACGAAGCGCAAACGGCTCGCCTATTTTCTCGTTAGGCATCGGAAGCCGGCAAGCCGCCCGTTCTACGATTGAGAAGCCCGGTGGCGAATTGCTGACCAACGCGGCTCGCGTTACGTTGCCGTCCAACGTTTGTTTCATCCTGAAATCCCCGTCACGTTCATTGAGGCCGACGCATTATGTCCGACTTTATTTATTGCCTGAATTCCAGCACGATCCGACCGACTCCCATTTTGGACAAAATACGTATTGCGGGCGAAGTGGGCTACGCGGCCATTGAATTGTGGCACGACGATATCGACCTGCATCTGTCGAAAGGAGGCCAGTTAGCTGACATCCGTAAGGCCGTTGACGATCAGGGACTCACGGTGCCGACGACAATCTATCTCAAAGGCTGGGCCGAACCGGAGGCCGCGCTTCGTCAGCAAGAGCTTGACGAATGCAAACGTCGTCTCGAACAAGCTGTCGCCGTCGGCGCAATTCACGTCATCTCAGGGCCACCGCCGAGCGACTGCGATCGGGCGTTTGTTGCGAAGTGCTACTACGAATTGCTGGAACTCGGACTCTCATTCGGAGTGCGTCCTGCGTTTGAATATCTTGGCTTCGTCGATGACATCAATTCGATCGACTCCGCTCTTGAGATCATCACGAAGTCACAGCATTCGCAAGCGACCGTCGTGCTTGATCCGTTTCACTGTTTCCGAGGCGGAGCAGGTTTTGAATCAATCGCCAAGCTGAAATCTCAGCAAATTGCGATCTCGCATTTCAATGACACTCCAGCAACTCCGCCCCGCCTTGAGCAACATGACCACAGTCGTGTCATGCCGGGAGAAGGCCACTTGGATTTGCGGCACTACCTAGACCTGCTGCGCGGCACTGATTACAGCCGGTGGCTCTCGCTGGAGTTGTTCCGCGAAGACTTGTGGGCTGCCGATCCGCGTGAAGTCGCGAAGATCGGCTTGGAAAAAATGCGGGCGGTCGCCGAGGGCTGATCAGAATGTAAGCAAAACTGGGGCGGCAAATGGGGAATGATGGGAAGTCTGAATTCACCAAAGTCATCATTCCCATCATTCGCATTCACCCCATTGCCTCATGTCTTGTGCGATGGCCACTATCAATAACAACAGCTTCCACCAACCGGCACTTCCCGCCGATCACTGCGTCCTACGACTGCTACGACCGTTCTTCGCCATACGACTGTGAGATTTCACCCAAGTTCACTGATCGGCACGTCCGATACACGAAGTACATTCCGTCGGGCCGTGCCGATGGTTCGTCCGACAATTGATCGGACTTGGGTGAGTGACTCAAAGGCAGGAAGAGGACTATGCGAAGCCGCTTCGCAGTCTGTGTGTTGGGAGTTTGGAGCCTGCTGATTGCAGCGTCGGCAACGGCGCAGGCACAGCCGCCGGGGACTGTTTCCCCTCCCAGGATTTACACTCCTGGTCCGAACGACGCCCCCAACAGTTGGCCCACCTTGGGAGTTCCGGCATATAACTATCCGGAAGACGGGCACATCTACACGAACCAGCAATACGGCATCGGGTCGGATGGCATCACCACCGAGCGACTCCCGGTAGACAAAGGATGGTCTTATGAAGACAGTCCCGGCGACCGCTTTGTCTCGATGGTTGCTAAGTCCGTGTGGCTCCGTTTGGAGTATTTGAATTTCAGCTTCAAAGACCCAGGCAACACTTTGCTCGGATCGCCTGTCGGCGGTGTGGTTGATCCTTCGAGGCCATTCCAGACGACGATTGCCGGTCAAACGGCAACCGCGAAAGTTCCAACGACCGAGCAACTTCACTTCCGAGACGTGCAAGGTATTCGCGGAACGATCGGCTTGCCGACGAATATCGGCAGCTTTGAAGCCAACTTCATGTCGTTCCAGCGAGAAAACGCCGATTACACTCGTGAAATTCCTCCCGGCCCAGTGCTCAATCCGAGTGCCCAAGTGCAGTTGGCGACGACGACACTGACAAATGGCAATGTCAACGACATCATCAACGATTCGGTCATTGGCACAAACATCTTCTTCTACGACAAAGCGTTCCAGGTTTTCCAAAAGACAGCACTGTTTGGTGGTGAAGCCAACTGGGTTGGGAAGTCGGCCTATGAAGAGGGTTTGATTACTCGGCCGCTCGTCGGATTCCGGTACCTCGACGTGCATGAAAGCTTGGGGCAGCGAGGCACTTTCGATCAACTGGGCGCGTTGTCTCCCGCGTTGGTCAGCTTCATCGACTCGGATGCCAACAATCGCGTGTACGCTCCACAGATCGGCATGCGTTTTGAGTACGTCACGCCCTGGATGACGGTCGGTTTTGAGCCGAAAGTCGCCTTTGGCGTCAACAAGTACAAAGCCAGCGTCTCGACTTTCCAACTCCGCAGCCAAGGTGACGCATTCGTCGAAACCCAGGATTCAGGGACGCACTTCGCCCCGATTGGTGACTTCTCGGTTTACAGCAAAATTCATGTGCGAGACAACTTCTCAGTCAACGTTGGCTATCAAATCATGGTTGCTGGTGGGATTAGTCGTCCGGCCAACAACATTTATTACAACGACAATGGTGCGAGTAATCCGGCAGCGATCGTGGTTGATCCCAGCTTCCGTCAAATGGTTTGGCAAGGCCTGACCATCGGCGGTGAGCTGAAGTTTCGATAGAGCGTCGAAGACAGAATTGATCGTTGGTGATTGGTCGTTAGACATTGATCATTGGGGCTGAGTGACCAGTTCCGTTCGTCACGCCGAAAGTGCATCGTGAAAAAGATCAACCTGATTCTGCTGTCGCTCATGGCCGCCGTTCCTGCCGGATACCTCGTGTATTTAATGGTGATGGCGCTCACGCTCAAGCACATTTGGGACAAGAAGGTGCTGGGAGGATTGGTTGTTGTAACCGCCTTCGCTGCGGCCCTCGTGGCACTCTGGCCGCTGATTTATGCATTAGCATTCTATGCCGATAAGCCAAAGGCTGAAGCAGACGAACCAGCCACCGACGCCGGTTCATCGGACGCAATTGATGCCGATGCGGACTCTGACAACGAAGAAAAGGAATTCCATCAGGAAGACCTGGACGCCTTCGAAGGGCAAGAGGTTCCGGCTTCTGACGATGACGAGTTCGGCGGCGACGACGATTTCGAGGCTGTCGAAAGTGGGTCCGAGTTTGATCTTGATGAAGACGACGTCGCTCAAGCCGAGACCGCTGAATTCGTGATCGCCGACGACTTCGATGAAATCGAAGATTTTGAGGAAGAAGAAGCTCCGAAGAAGAAGCCTAAGAAAAAGAAGAAGTGACACGCCAAAGTAGATTTCTCACCCGGTGAGTCGAAGCTTCCGGTCACGGAGTGGCCGGTCTACTTTTTGATCGCATCGACCGCGAGTTGTTGAAGATCACGTCGGATATCTGAACCGTCAGCGTTCGCCAGCCCGACTCGCTGAATCAACAGCACGACGAAGAGGTCTTGCTGTCGGTCGATCCAGCCCTGCGTTCCAAACGCGCCGCCGTGCCCGTAGGTTCCCGGCGAGACCATCACGTTGACTCCTTTCGGTTCTTTAACGACCGCCCAGCCGAAACCGAAGCTCATTCCCGGCACGAAACCGCAAACAAGATCACCCGTTTGCACCTTCGTCATCGTCAGCACGCTTTCGGGTGAAATAATCTTCGCTGTCTTCAAGCTTCCCGCACTGAGCATCGCCTGATAGAGCTTCGCCAAATCTGCACCGGTCGAATACAGCCCGCCCGCCGGAATCGGATGCTTGGCTCCCGTAGCAGGACCAACGATTGGCCGGTTCGCGACGATCAACTCGCCATCTTCGCTGTCATACAGACTGGCGATTCGCGCCGTTTGAGCCTCGCTTGGGAAAACGCACGTGTCATGCATTTCGAGCGGCTTGAAAATGTTAGCAGTCAAGAATGCTTCGTAAGACTGGCCAGACACCACTTCAATGATGCGTCCCAGCGTGTCGATTCCCGCATTGCAATACGACCACTTGCTGCCAGGTTCAAAGTCGAGCGGTTGCTGTGAACTGACCAAGACCGCTTCCGCCAATGTGTGTTGACGGCGTGCATAAAGATCGGCCATGCCGACCGGGAAACCTCCCGGCAAGCTCGACGTGTGAGTCAACAAATCGCGAATCGTGATTGCTCGTGCCGGCTTCTTCAATGTGAGGGTTTCACCATCACGAGAAGCCACGATGCGTTGACCACGAAATTCTGGCAAGTGCTTTTCGACAAGATCCTCCACCGAAAGCTTTCTTTCTTCCTGCAGGATCATGATGCCAATCGCGGTAATCGGTTTTGTCATGGACGCGATCCGAAAGAGAGCGTCATGCGGCATCGGCTGTTTCGTTTCGAGTTTCTGAAAGCCGACCGCCTCCAATGAAGCGATACTGTTTCTCGATCCGACCACCGTGACCGCTCCGGCAATCACTTTCTGATCAACGTAGCTCTGCATCTTGGTCTTGATCTGCACCAACTTGGAGGGGTCAAACTCCACGGCCATGAGCGGAGCGGCCAATGTCGCGAACAGCAACCAGCAACTCAGTTCTCCACAAGAATTCTTGAAACAACGCATGAAGATTTTTCCCTTGTAGATTGGGACTCCGTCCCGACCAGTTCTGAATAAAGTAAGTCAGAATGGTTGAGGGGAGCCGATCGGGACGGAGTCCCAACCTACGTAGCTATATTTGGTTTAGAACTGAGCTTACACCAATCGCCGTCGCCGTCGCGTACTCGCGACAATGCGAGATCGTGATGAGGACTTCGCTGATCCCCAAATCCTTCGCGACTTCTGCCGTCGAGCCATGCAACACAATTCGTGGACGACCGGACTTTTCTGAGACAACTTCAATCTCTTGAAAGTGAGTCCCTTGCACAAAGCCGGTACCGAGCACTTTCATCACCGCCTCTTTCGCCGCCCAGCGGCCTGCGAATGGCTCCGCGCTGTGTTTGCGCTGTTGGCAATATTCGATTTCCGACGTCGTGTAGATCCGTCGCAAGAATGTATCACCGTGGCGTTCGATCATCTGACCGATCCGCTCGACTTCGACAATGTCTGTTCCGAGTCCCACAATCACAAGTCCGCCTCCCAAAGTGAACCGCGCGAGCTTATCGTGTCGCTTGAAGCCCTGCCAACGAGGTGATTTGACCTTCCGAAAAACAACGCCTGGCACCGTCAGACGGACACTCTTGCCCGTCCAACGAACTTTGTTCATCAACGTATCCCCGCCTCCATCATCCCACCGGAGAATCATCATGCCTGCCGATCCGATGCAGACTCACGTTGTGAAATCGTTTGTGAATGAAACGTCGCTGGTCGCCTGCCGTTTCGACCCGACTGGGCGATTCGTATTTGTCGGGCAACAAAGCGAGAAAGTCGCACGCTGGGATTTAACGACCGGCACGAAGACCGACTTCGAAGGTGGCCACGATTCTTGGGTGCGAGCCATTGCCTTCGTCAACAAGGGCGAAGTCGTACTTACTGGCGGACATGACGGACGCTTGGTGTGGTGGCCGACGTCTGCCACCGAGAAGCCAGCGCCGATTCGCAAAGTGGATGCTCACGCCGGCTGGATTCGAGCGATCGACGTCAGCCCGGACGGGCTATTCATCGCGACGTGCGGTAACGATTTGAAAGTCAAACTTTGGAAGGCCGACGACGGCAGTTTGGTTCGCGAGTTCTCTGGCCACGAGAGGCACGTCTACAACGTCGCCTTTCATCCTGGCGGCAAGAACCTTTTGTCTGGTGATTTGGTCGCGAACTTCATCGACTGGGAAGTTGAGACTGGTAAACAAATTCGATCGTTCAAAGTCGCGACGCTGCACAAGTACGACCCCGGCTTCATGGCCGACTACGGCGGACCGTATTCGATGCAGTTCTCCAAAGACGGGAAGCAGTTCGCTGCCGGGGGCATCACGAACGTCTCGAACGCATTTGCGGGCGTCGGTAATCCCGCACTCTGTATGGTTGATTGGGAATCTGGCAAAGAGACGATGGCTCATCTCGCGAAGTCTGGCGTGAACGGCAAGGTCTTCGGGCTTGCGCTGCATCCCGAAGGTCATCTCATCGGAGCGGTTGGCGGAGGTGGAGGCGGATACCTCTACTTCTGGAAGCCTGGCGAAAAAAACGAATTCCATTTCTTCAACATTGGCAACGCCGTCCGCGACCTCACGCTGCATCCCGATGGCATCCAACTCGCCACCGCTCACCACGACAAGCATCTGCGATTGCTCGCCATGCGTCCCAAAACGTAGCCGCAAGCGGCCTGATTCTGAGTCACCCTCATCAAACCATCGACTTCTTTCAAACTAATCCTCAAACAAGCAACTGCGATCGCGAATTTGTCGCTTTTGCGAGCGCACACTCCGAGCGTGTCCGACGTCGTCGGCGATGAGTGTTGGGCGGTGGAGTTGTCAGTGAGCGAGGCTTTCGGTTCGCAGAACCAGTGA
>JAPLNX010000483.1 GCA_026400935.1 Planctomycetia bacterium
GACCACCGCCCATGCACTGGCCGTTCAATCCTCTCGCAGGTAAGACCATCAACCGGAGAGCCGGATGCGGGAAACCCGCCCGTCCGGTTCGGAGGGAGGGGCGACCGAAATCAATCGGTCGTTCCTACCCCTATCGCAAAGGGAGTCGCTTCGCGACGACGCTTTTGTAAAACCCCCGAAGTGAGCCGATAAGCCGGGTTTTGTCGTGAACGATCATTCCTCTAGGACGACGATTGCTCGCCGCCTCAAGCAGCCGACCCGAGAGTCGTCCGGCACGAACCGCGCCGCAGTGAGCGTTTTGAGCCGAAGCCCTCCACACGCACTTTGCTCTCTGCTTGGCTTTGCTCCGAGTGGGGTTTACCGAGCCAGATCGGTCACCCGATCTGCGGTGCGCTCTTACCGCACCGTTTCACCCTTACCGCGCGATCCGCTGTCCGAGTTGGCCGAAGCCAAGCACGTTCAACCAACCACGAGGCGGTTTATTTTCTGTGGCACTGTCCCTGTCCTTACGGACGGTGGGCGTTACCCACCACTCTGTTCTGTGGAGCCCGGACTTTCCTCTGCAAACAGCCGCCGCGCCGGCAAGCCGAGCGAGACCGCAAATCCGCAGCGATCGCTTAGCTCACTTCGGGGAACGGGAGTGTAGCCGCACCGCACCGTAGCTGTAAGCTGCCAGCTTTCCGCTGTTGTCGTGTTGCGGCTTTCCTTTTTGTTGGAGTCACAAGCTGGCACCTTGTCGCTACGTGGGAGCGTCTTGTGGCCACATTCAGGAAGTTCCTGAATGTGACGCCCCCGCGTTGACTCGGTGTTGAACACTAATAGACTTCGGTCGCGTCGGGGGACACAGAAGTTGTGTGCCTACACCGTGTCAGCGAATAAACGTCAATGAGTCAAAGGAGCTTGCGGTCTGTCTCGACAGTGTTTTGTCCAAGACAGGCCTAAGATCATGTCAGCCCCCGGCGTACTTGGTGAATTGATTCCTTGCGGTGGCGGAGACCCAATCCCATTGCTCAAGCCCAAGTTGTTGATTGGGCGGCGTTCGCATTGTGACATTCAGTTGCAGTTCCCAAACATTTCGTCACACCACTGCGAATTGGAACTCATCAACAGCTTTTGGCGAGTTCAAGACCTCAACAGTAGCAACGGCGTGAAGGTCAACGGAGTGCGAGTTGATTCGACGAAGTGGCTCATGCCGGGCGACATCATCTCTGTTGGCAAGAACCGTTACGAGATTGCGTATGTCACGGATGGCAATACTCCGCCAGAGGATGACGATAATCCGTTCGCTCGCGGCTTGTTGGAAAAGGCGGGACTCGAACGAACAGGGGCCATTCGAAGGCGTAGCCTGCCGGAACCGCAAGTGCCCAAAGCTGCCAACAAACCGCCAGCGCCGCCAAAGCCAACGATTGATGATGATGAGGCCATGAAATGGTTGTCAGACCTATGAGGCGTCATGCGAGATAAGCGGAAAGTTCGCGTCGATTTTCGTAAGAACCGCGAGAAGACGACTCGTTTGGGAAACCTCGCAAGGCAAGTGGGACAAGTCGGCGAGAACGATTCGCCCAACGATCACGTCGATGAACTCGCTATTAGCGAGCGTGTTTCGGGCAAAGGGCGATTGAGTCGCCGACGCACGATCATCACGACCGAAGGTTCCAATGCAGATGGTTCAAATCTGGTTCGTGACATCGATGTCACAAAGTGCGTGACCGGTCGAGTGCTTAGTTCCGCCGGACTCACGACGATTGTCCGAGCAGCGGACGGACGTCGCTTTGAATGCACGGTGCGACGAGTGCTCCGCACGATGTCGCGTGATCAGCGCAACGTGGTTGTCCCTGGCGATGAAGTGTTGTTTCAGCCGACGAACATCGCCGAAGGAGTCATCGAACGAGTCAATCCGCGACGCGGCGTCTTGTCACGCGGAAGCCAAAACCGCGAGCACATCATCGTGGCCAACATTGACCAAGTCGGGATCGTAGTCTCGGCGGGCGAGCCTGGTTTGAAGCCACACCTCATCGATCGCTTTTTAGTGAGTGTTGCGAAGGGGAGCGTCGCGGGCATCATCTGCATCAACAAAGTGGATCTCGTCGATTCTGCGGAACTGCAAACTCTGAGCGGCATCTACGGTCAAATCGGCTGCGAAGTTGTGCTCGTCAGTGCTCACACCGGGGTTGGGCTCGAGCGACTTAGAGCTATCTTGCGGAATCGGCAAACGGTCTTTGCTGGACAAAGTGGAGTCGGCAAATCGTCGCTGTTGAACGCAATCGACAAGGGACTTGTGATCCGCACCGGGGAAGTGAGTGATTGGAGCAAGAAGGGAAAGCACACCACTCGTAACGCCGTGTTGCATGAACTGCCGTTTGGTGGCTGGGTCGTGGACACGCCCGGCATTCGACAAATGGAATTGTGGGATGTCATCCCGGCGGAACTAGAAGCCTACTTTGTGGAATTCCGACCGTTCGTCCGCTACTGCAAGTTCCCCGATTGCAGTCACCTGCATGAGTCCGCCTGCGGCGTCCAAGCGGCAGTGATGCGTAGCCTGATTTCGTCGATTCGTTACGAGAGCTATCGCCGTCTAGTCCTCGCCGACAACGCCGAACCGCATCCGTATGACGACTAGTGCCACGACCAAGAAATAACCTGCCATTAGATTTGGAGTGCGGCTTGTTGGATTTTTGTGGTGCGGGTGATGCGCCGGTGCGGTGGGCAGAACCGAGCTACGGGCTGCGATTGTGTCGGTTTGCCGGTGTAGGTC
>JAPLNX010000579.1 GCA_026400935.1 Planctomycetia bacterium
CCCGTTCAACCTCACCGGGCAACCAGTCGCCAGCGTCCCCGCCGGTTGGACCAAATCCGGCCTCCCCGTCGGCCTCCAAATCATCGGCAACCGCCACGCCGACCTGTTGGTCCTGCAAGCATCGCGAGCGTGGGAGCAAATCCAACCGTGGAGCGATCGACGGCCAACACTCAGTTGAATGCCTGCCGTAAGCGTTCGATATCTCAACTCATCTCCCAGAGGAGAACACGATGATCGACCAAGATCGCTGGGCCGCAGAGTGGAAGCAGCTTAACGGCCAACCCGACACCGACTTGTTCGATGAACTCGTTCGAAGATACGAGGAGCCACATCGCGCATACCACACTCTTCAACATCTTCGTGAGTGTTTCACGCTACTTGATGTAACTCGTGAAACGGCAGATCGTCCCCACGAAGTTGAACTCGCGCTTTGGTTTCATGACGCCATCTACGACACACATCGTTCGGATAACGAAGAACAAAGTGCCGATTTAGCGGAGCGATCAATGCTTGCTGGTCGCGTCGATCCGGCAAGCGTCCAACGAGTGAAGTCATTGATCATGGCCACCAAACATGAGCAGCCATGTCGAAGTCGCGACGAAGCGGTCCTCACGGACATCGACCTCGCAATTCTCGGTTCCGGTCAAAAACGCTTTGCTGAATACGAACGACAAATCCGCGTGGAATACAGTTGGGTTCCCGACCAGCAGTTCCGTGACGGACGAACGGCAATCTTGCGCCGCTTTCTGGAACGCGATCCGATTTTCAACACGGTGCCATTTCGCGAACGATTCGAAGTTCGAGCAAAAGAGAACCTCGCGGCATCAATTCGAATGCTTGAGCTCTTCAACCGAGAAGAACACTGAGTCTCTTAAAAACAACCAGAGCCTGACGTCGTGAGGGCGTCAGGCTCAAGTTAGATTTAATCTTATTAGCACTGAAACAGATTCAGCTCTTCTTGACGTTGTAGCAGTGCAAGTTGTGCTGATCGCGAAGATAGAGCTTGCCGTCGAGAACGACTGGGTGCGGCCAGCTTTCACCGTGCTTGGTCTTGATCTTGAACTGACCTTTCAAGTGGTACTCTTTCGGAGTCGCTTCGATCAGCGCCATGACGCCGTCTTGGTAACGGAAGTAAAGATGTCCGTCCGCCGCGACAACCGCCGCAGACCCGCCGCCAGGACCGCGACCTGGTCGCCATGCGTCTTTGCCGGTGAGGAATTCGACACAGACCGGGAAACCGTTGTTGTGGCCGTGACCCATGTAGAGGTAATCACCAATCAGAATCGCGCCGCCGTGATGGTTTTGCAATTCCTTGGCTGGCTTGTACCAGACTTCTTCCGCGCTGAACTTGTCGCCGTTCTTCACAACCTTCAGCAGAGCTGATCCGCCGTCGCCGTAACCGGTCGAGCAGAAGACGTAGTCATCGCGAATGATCGGAGTCGGGATGTCAGCAGTGCCGTTCGCAACCTTGTTGTAGCTCCAGAGAAACTGACCGTCTTTCGCTCGCGAAGAAACGATCCCCTTGCCGACGAGTTGCACGTATTGCTTCACGCCGCCAGCGTTGCTGATGACGACTGAAGAATAAGCCGCTCCGTCTTTCCCTTTGTCGCCAAGTTCTGGAACCGCAGTCTTCCAAATCACATCGCCCGTCTTTTTATTAAGCGCGGCCAACATCGCGTCCTTGGAGCCGGGAGTGACGATCAACCAATCGCCATCGACCGTCGGTGACTCGCTGTAACCCCAACCGGACATCATCTTGCCGCCGAAGTCCTTGGTGAAACTTTTGGTCCAGATGACGTTGCCCGATTCTGTCCCAACACAGGCAAGTTCGCCGTTGCGGTCCATTGCGTAAACTCGATCGCCGTCGATCGTCGGCGTGCAATTGGGATCACCTTTGCCAACCGGCGCGGCCCACAACTCTTTGCCGCTCATGTCGAGGCAAATCAGGAAGCAGCCTCCTTTGCGTTCGCCCATTGTGTAGATCTTGCCGCCAGCAATCGAAAGGCTCGAAAACCCGCGACCAATTCCATCGGCAGTCCAAACAACTTCTGGACCAGCTTCGGTCCATTCCGTCAACAAACCGGTTTCGGTCGAAATCGCATCACGCTTCGCACCACGCCACGTCGGCCAATCTTTCGAGGCAGGTGCGTCAGCCGCAAACGCCGCCAGCGACAACGCGCCGCCGAGTAAACCAAGTCCACACAACAACAGACTCTTACGCATTGGGCAGGCTCCGAGACAGGAGAAGAAATAAGGTGGGTTAGATTCGGGCAGGACTGTAGGTGGCCCGAATGACGTTCGCAATCAGAAGGTCACTCAAGCGAATCACTTGCCAATGGGACGATAGCCGTCCACTTCATAAACCGGCTTGCCAAGCCGATCTTGTTGGCTTTCATCAAAGTGACCTTCGACGAAGACGACTTGCCCGCTGCGAAACGCTTTGGCGAACTCCGGTCTGTGCTTGAATGTCACCTCGCCACCGAATTGATCGTCGTCATTGGGCGAGCGGTCGTAGGTCAGATGCCAGGTCTGGTGCTTGCGGTCGAACTCTAAGACTCCTCTCAGCCAAGTGTAGCCTTCTGCATCGTAGCCGTACTTGTCCTCTTGGCCGCCATTCGTTCGCTCGGCACTCGCGGGTTGAACTCCGTCGGCGCGAACTCGCGTTTTGAACTCAGCGATTTGTGCCCCGGAGTTCTCTTGGCCATCTTGCTCTGCCAGTTCCGGCTCGGAATCTAATACGAGCCGCCGTGGTTCACGGTCGGAGTTGGCAACATCCTCATCATCCGCCGCCGCTTGAGGCTTCGTTCGCTGACTCGTCTTTCGATTTCGCGGTTGGACCAGAGTCTCTTCGTCATAACTCATCGGAGAGACAACTGGCCGGTTCTCCTTGCTGGACTCAGGCGGATCAGGAACCACTTTGCCATCCGCAGGTTCTTCAAAGTGATCGACCGGCTCAGACGTTGAGCGACGTTTCGGTTCCGGTGCCGTCACTGTTGCGGGGCCGAGCCCTGCTCCGCCGACAGCGTTCGGTGTTGCCGGGATCCAAACGGTTCCAGCGGGTGCTCCGCCGATCATTGGCTGCGGCCCCATCGCGGTATGCGGGACTGAGCCATAAGGGCCGGGTTGACCGTAGGGTCCGTAACTAAAACAACCGGCTGCGAACAAACAAGTCGTCATGACAACGAAACACAGGCGATCCATGCGCATCATTTCTCCCTCTCCCTAGGATCGAATTCGGGCGGAGTGGTAGGTGGTTGTTGGAAACGTGTCTAGCCCGGTTCTCCTCACCCACCCAAAGTGCGAATCGAGCGAGCAGATTTCGTCTGGACACTCACGACCAAAACGGGCTGTAATCCCGCCCCTTCCGAATGGCACAGAAGCGTTCGGGGTCATGCTCCAAGGATGGATCACCGGTGGATCAGCTTACTCGACTATTGCCGTATGTCTGGCGAAACCGCTCGAAGGTTTACCTTTCTTTCTTTTTTGCAGTTGTCGTGGCCATCTTATGGGCCGCGACAATTTCGATGTCGTTCTTGGTCGTTAAGGTGCTGCTGCAAGGGCAGAGTTTGAATGATTATGTCTCGGTGGAAATCAAAGAGGCTGAAGTCGCTATCAAGACGGCTGAAGTCAAAATGATGAAGCCCAATCGAGAATTGAAACAACAAGATCGTGACCGCTCCGATCTCAGTGATGCCTCTCACCGATTAGTCGTTTTGCACTGGGTGCAGAAGCGCGTGATGCCGTGGGTTCCGAACGACCAGTTTGATACGTACGCGCTTATTTTGGCCATCCTCATCTTTGCGACTGTGCTCAAATCTGCCGCAATGTTTATTCAAGAGATTCTCGTCGGCAGCGTCGTGGAACTCGCCGTGATGTCCTTGCGCAAAGATTGCTTCCGGCACGCACTGGGACTCGACTACCAAACGTTGTCGCTCAAAGGAAACTCCGACTTAATGTCGCGATTTACGAACGACATCAGTCTGGTTGCGGATGGGCTGGGTCTGCTTGGCGGGAAAATCATTCGTGAACCGCTCAAGGCAATCGCGTGCATGTTCGGTGCGTTTTATGTGAACTGGCATTTGACGCTGCTCTCGCTGGTCTTCGTCCCGTTGATGGCAGGTGCCTTTCATCGTTATGGCAAGCTGCTGAAGCGTGCCAGCCATCACATGATGGAGCGAATGTCCCGGATCTACAAATCTCTGGAAGAGACGTTCGATGGACTGAAGATCGTCATCGCCTACAACGGTGCGAGACGCGCTCGGCAGCGGTTTCATCGGGAAAACAAAGACTATTATCACAAGGCGATGAAGGTCGTGCGTATCGACGCGCTGACGAACCCGACGACCGAATCATTGGCCATGTTTTCGGTCTGTGTATCACTGTTACCAGGAGCCTATCTCGTCCTGCGTCACACCGATTCGATCTGGGGCATTAAGCTCGCTTCGCAAACAATGGAAATTGGACAGCTCTCGGTCTTGTACGCGCTGCTGGCTGGCACGCTCGATCCCATCCGCAAACTTTCATCGGTCTATACCAAATTGAAGCGTGCTGGTGCGGCAACCGAACGAGTCTTCCAAATGATGGACTGGAAGCCTTTGATCAAAGACCCGGCTCAGCCGCAACTCATGCCGCGACACTCGCAGTCAATCTACTTTAAGAAGGTTGTCTTTAAGTACGCCGCACTGACTGAAGCGGTTGATCGACCACCGGCACTCAACGACGTCACGTTGAAAATTCTCGCGGGGGAAGTGGTTGTCGTGGTCGGCGAGAACGGCAGCGGCAAATCAACCTTGGTCAACCTGCTACCACGTTACTACGACCCCAACGGTGGATCGGTCTTGATCGACGGCATCGACATTCGCAACGTGCGACTGCGCGATCTACGCAGTCAGATCGGTCTCGTGACGCAGGAGACGTTGCTGTTCGACGACACAATCTACGAAAACATTCGCTATGCGAAGCCGGATGCAACGCCCGACGAAATCTTCGCGGCTGCCGAAAAAGCGCATGTGCCGAAGTTCTTCGACCAGCTTCCCGAGGGATTCGACACCAAAGTCGGCCCGCGCGGTTGCCGCCTCTCTGGCGGGCAACGTCAGCGAGTCGCATTGGCTCGCGCGCTCCTGCACGATCCGGCAATCTTGATCCTCGACGAAGCGACCTCTGCAGTTGACGCTCAAAGCGAGACGATGATCCATCAATGTCTTGGGGACTTTGTCAAAGGCCGCACGGTGTTTCTCATCACGCATTCGGTCACGCCGCAGATTTTGGAATTCGCAACCCGTATCGTCGTGATGGAACAAGGCCGACTCCTCGCCACCGGCTCACACGAAAACTTATTGCAAGCTTGCTCCGCCTATCAGCGTCTCTACAACGCTCAATCATCGAACCGAGGTGGCGATAGCCTAGCGGAGTTCCAACTGCCACCGACTAAAGACGACGCAATCAATCCGACCGCATCACATTCCGAAGAGCCGCAACTCATCAAGTTCGCGAAAGCCAACGAGATCACGAACGACAACACCGCAGCGAAAAGTCAGCGACGAAAACTGAGCTGATTCGCGAATGTGTTGTGCCACAAAGTCGACGAGTCACTCCGTGACTCGAAGCCTTCGGTCACGGAGAGCCAGTGAATACTTCGTGGAGCACGTTTTCAACGTGCTCGAAAATAGCTTGATTGGGCACGTTGTAAACGTGCCCCACGTCATTAATTCACAGCCTCTGAGTTGATCGAACGACCTTGTGTCGGTCGGTCGTTCTACGGCAACTGCGTTGAGCCCATCAGATACCGATCGCACTCACGAGCCGCTTCGCGGCCCTCGTTGATGGCCCAGACAATCAAACTTTGACCACGCCGGCAATCACCCGCCGCGAAGACGCCGCGCATGCTTGTCGCATACTTGCCATATTCCGCTTTGAAGTTCGACCGTGGATCAACTTCGATCCCAAGTTGTTCTGCGAGAATTTTCTCAGGCCCTAAGAATCCGAGAGCCAGGAAGACATAATCACATTCCAGTTCCACTTCGGAACCTTCAACTCGAGTGAATGGCGCCCCCCCCTTCACTGGCTTCGACCAATCGACTTGCACGGCAGTCAGTGACTTCAGATTTCCGTTCGCATCGCCGTTAAAGCGGATTGTGTCGATGCAGAACTTACGTGGATCGCTCCCGAACTTCGCGGCAGCCTCCGCATGCCCATAATCCTGTCGATAAATGCGAGGCCACTGCGGCCACGGATTGTTGGCCGCTCGCTCGTTCGGCGACTGCGGAACAATTTCAAAGTTGATCAGACTGGCACAGCCCTGCCGCATCGACGTTCCGAGGCAGTCGTTGCCAGTATCTCCGCCGCCGATGACGATCACCTTCTTCCCTTCGACGTTGATGCTCTTGCCGTCGCGCATGTCGGAATCCAGCAGACTCTTCGTGTTGCCGTACAGGAATTCCATCGCAAAATGAACACCCTTGAGTTCTCGCCCAGGAATCAGCAAGTCGCGCGGCTTCGTCGCTCCGACCGCCAACACGATCGCGTCGTTCTCTTCGCGAAGATGCACGGCATCAATGTCTTTGCCAATTTCACAACTCGTGACGAACTTGACCCCTTCGTCCGCCAGCAAGTTGACTCGCCGCTGCACGACCCACTTTTCGAGCTTCATGTTCGGAATGCCGTACATCAGCAATCCACCGACACGGTCAGCCCGTTCGTAAACCGTGACGACGTGCCCCGCTCGATTGAGCTGTGCCGCCGCTGCGAGACCCGCCGGCCCCGAACCGATCACCGCCACCTTCTTTCCCGTGCGTGTCATCGGCACTTGCGGTGTGACCCAGCCTTCGTCGAATCCCTTGTCGATGATCGAGCACTCGATGTTCTTGATCGTCACCGGGGGCGACGTAATACCCAGCACGCACGAACCCTCACACGGAGCGGGGCAGACTCGCCCGGTGAACTCCGGAAAGTTGTTCGTCTTGTGCAACCGATCGAGCGCCTCGCGCCAATGTCCGCGAAACACTAGGTCATTCCATTCCGGAATCAAATTGTTGACCGGACACCCCGACGCCATGTTGGCGATCATCCCGCCGGTGTGGCAGAACGGCACCCCACAATCCATGCACCGAGCCCCCTGCTTGCGCAGGTCGTCTTCCGGCATGTGCTCGTGAAACTCTTTCCAATCCAGAATCCGCAACTCCGGATCACGATCCGTCGGCAACTGCCGGTTGAACTCCATAAAGCCTGTTGGCTTACCCATCGCACTGTCTCACTTTCTGTCGTTCTCGAGCAGCCAGCCGCTCTTGAAAAAATCGGCCAGCCAATCACTCACATCGTTTGTTGTTCGGCTAATGCGGATTCCAATTCCGTCGAGACACCCAATTCCATCGCCCATCGTCGAAGGTACTCCTCGTCAAGTTGCCCCTGTGCGAACAGCACATCGGCAACATCGACGAAATCTCGCGGACGGTGAGCAATCAACTTGAGCAGAATCAAATCTTCGGGACTCACAACCCAAGTCGGCTGCCCGTCAACATCGTGCCGCTGACGTCGAGTCATCAATTCTTTTTGGAACACGGATTCCGCGAGAAACAGATCGAGATCAACACTGTTACCCGCCACAAAAAACTTCACTTTGATCAGCGGGAGTCCAGCCACTTGATCGACCCAGCCCGTCGAATACACCTCTGGGATCGTGTAACCCGCAGCGGTGACTCGTTCATAAAAACGTGGCAATTCCTGGCGACTGATGGCCACCGTAAAATCCAAATCAAAGGTCGGACGCGGAATACCATGCACTCGTACCGCCAAGCCCCCCATCACCGCGTAGTCCATTTCAAGTTCATCAAATAGCCGCACAAAGTCTCCCAGCACACTCGTCAGATCACTCATGCTGGGCCTCCGGAGCAGGCGGCTTGAGCGTCCGCGCGATCGCTGTCAACATATTTTTGTTTCTCGCGTCATTCTCCCTTCGCAATCGTTCAAACCGCCGAGCCACAATTTCCGGAGCCCCCTCTAACAAAGCAGGTGTATTGTCGCGAATCATTTGCAATGTGATTTGCAATCGCTCCGCTCCCGTCATCTGCCTGTATCGCTCCAGTGTTTCGTGGCTCAACATGATTGGTTCGTCTTTCAAATACTCTCGATTAGACCTGCCCCGCTGCGGTCGCGATGACCTTTCCTGATTTCATTGACGTCTCTTTCGCCATCTCCGCCAACGCCCGCTTGTAGTCCACCGGCATGACCTTGTGGAAATGCTTTAGCTCGGCGGACCAACTCGTGAGGATGCGTTTTGCGACTTCGCTGCCGGTGTAGGTCGCGTGGTTGCTGATGAGTTGTTTGAGTTCGGCGATGTCCTCGTCTGCTTCGACCTTTTCGAGTTCGACCATTTCCGGATTGCAGTTGGCTTTGAGTTGCGACTGCGGGTCGTAGACGTAGGCGACGCCGCCACTCATGCCGGCGGCGAAGTTGCGGCCGGTGGCTCCGAGGATGACCGCTCGGCCTCCGGTCATGTATTCGAGGCCGTGATCGCCGCAGCCTTCGACCACCGCGTTGGCTCCGCTGTTACGGACGCAGAAACGTTCCGCCGCGACACCGCGAATGTACGCCTCGCCGTGAATCGCTCCATACAACGCCACGTTGCCAATGATGATGTTCTCTTCCGATTTGAAAGTCGCGGCCTTCGGCGGATAGATGATGATGCGAGCGCCACTCAGTCCCTTGCCGACATAGTCGTTCGCGTCCCCTTCCAATTCGAGCGTCACGCCGTGAACGGCCCACGCGCCGAGGCTTTGGCCGGCATGCCCGGTGAACTTCATGTGGATTGTGTCGTCGGGCAGACCGTTCGCTCCCCAGCGTTTGCTGACTTCGTGAGACAACGTCGTCCCGGTGGCTCGATCGGTGTTGACGATCCGGAAGGTATCGCTCACGGGCTTGCCGGTTTGAATCGTGTCGCGGAATCGCGGGATCAGCGTTGTTTGATCGAGCGTGTATTGCAGACCGTGATCTTGGCCGCGTTGGCAATACGTGCCGACGTTCTCATGCGGCTTCGGGGCCAGCGTGAGCATTGCCGAAAGGTCGATTCCCTTCGCCTTCCAGTGTTGGATCGCATCGTCGGTTTCTAGCAAATCAACTCGGCCCACCAGTTCGTTCATCGTGCGGATGCCGAGCGAGGCCATGATCTCGCGGCATTCTTCCGCCGCCATGAAAAAGTAATTGATGACGTGCTCCGGCTGACCGTTGAA
>JAPLNX010000407.1 GCA_026400935.1 Planctomycetia bacterium
AGCGTCGAAGCCGCAAGTACGTAGCCGTCATCGCTCCGCGTGACGAGCCGTTTGTAAGTCAACGTTCTGTGAAGCGACCGGCTCGTCACGCAGAAGCGATGACGGCTACGTAAAACCTCGTCACAAAAACATCGCCTTCGGCGATAACGATCTAAGTAGTTCTCTAAATGAATTGAAGTCGCGTTACTCCGTGGCGATGAAGTGGAGTGCAACCATAAGACAACACTACGGCTTGCGAACCTCATGCATTTGATCCACCGCCACATCGTCCAGTTCTTGCGTTTCACCATTCGCCCAACGGATCACGACTTTGTCGATCTTCTTGACGACTCCAAGCCCGAACGTGACAGGCAACTCTACTTGTGAGAGATAACTTTTCGTTGGCATTACTTGTCGGCGTTGCATTGTCTTGCCGGTGTGTATCTCGACGATCGAACCGATCGCATCGCGATTCGTTTTGTCGCTGCCGATCAATTTGAATCGCGCCCAGTGATGGCCGAGCTTCTGGTCGTTGCGCAGCAATCGAGCCGCTTGTCCGCTCGTGGCGATCAGAATGTCTAGATCGCCGTCGCCGTCAATGTCAGCGTATGCCGAACCTCGGCCAACGCACGGTTTCAAAAAGTCGGCACCACACTTGCCGACGGGAACCGGCTCAAATTCGGTCGGCTGCTCGGGGCCGCAGTTCCAGAAGAGATGTGGCGGTTGTTCGTAATGCTGACTCGACTGAACTTTGTTGATTTCGTTTTCGAGATGCCCGTTCGTGCCGAAATAATCGGGGCGGCCGTCGAGATCGAAGTCGGCGAAGAAGACGCCGAATTTCAGTTCGATCCGCGTGTTCGGCCCGAGCCCGTTGGAAACCGCTTCGTCGCGGAACAGCAGATCGTTCGACTTGGTCACGTACAGCGCGGTCATCTCGTTGGAAAAATTCCCGATCGCGATGCCCATCGCCGGGCTGTTGCGGAACCACGCGGTATCGATCCCCATCGCGCCGCGAGCGTTTCCGTCGAGATCAAACGCGATGCTCGACGAGACCCCAACTTCCTCGAACTTGCCGTTGCCCAAATTGTGGAACAAGAAGTTTTGGACGGTGTCGTTGGCAATCACGATGTCCAACCAGCCGTCGTTGTCGAAGTCGGCGAACGTGATCCCCAGTGACTTTGCGACGGGGACATTCGAAGCGGGATTGAGAATCTGAATGCCGGATTCCTTCGACATGTCGCTGAACTTGCCGCCGCCGTCGTTGCGATACAACGTCGGAAACGTCCCGTTAAACGGCTGAGGTCGACCGTACCCGCGCAGTCCGCCGATCAGCGTGAATTTCTGAGCGAGATCAAACTCCCTCGTCCATTCGACGTAACTGACAACGAACAAATCGAGATCACCGTCGTTGTCGTAATCGAACCAGCCCGCACCCATGCTCCATTGCGACTCGACTCCGCCGACGCCAGCTTCGTCCGTGACCTCGCTGAATTTTCCACCTTCATTCCGAAAGAGCCGATTTTTGCCAACCGCCGTAAAGAACAAATCCGTGTCGCCATCGTTGTCGAAGTCACCGCAGGCGATCCCCATGCCATAGATTGTCACATCCAAACCGGCTTCCTTTGTGACATCCTCGAAGTGCCCTTTGCCGTCGTTGCGAGACAGCATTTGAGTCGGCTTCGTAGTCGTCTTCTCGTCCGCATCGGCAGCTCCCTTCTTTGGCGGGTCCCACGGCCATCGAGAGGAGTTCACGAACAAAATGTCCTGATCACCGTCCGCGTCGTAATCGAGAAACGCGCAGCCGCTCCCCATCGTCTCCGGCAGTAGTTTGTCGCCATAAGCGCCGTTCTCGTGAGTGAAGTGAATCCCCGATTCGTTGGTGATGTCAGTGAACCGCATCTCAGGTAACTCAAGCCTCGGTCTCTGACGAACTTCAGGCCTATCGGTCTCTGTGATAACAACCACCGGCTTCGGCCCAGGCTTGAGTAACTGATACGCAACCGCCCCGCCGACGATCACCAGCAACACCATCACCAGCAACGACCGCTTCAACGCCGTTGCAATCACCGAGTCATCACGTTCGAGCGTGTTTGAATCAACGTCTGGATTCTTATCCGACATGAACTTCATCCTTTTCGAGACACCACTACCACCCAAATCACGAGGCCCAAAACGATCAACACCAAACATCCGACTGCGAACCGCCGAGCTGCTTTCGTGGAACCCGGACCGTCAGCTGTCACTGTCGTGACAAACAACTCAGCTCCGAGTTCCAACAGCAGTTCAAAAACAAAACTCACAAAGCCCATCACCAATCACTCGCTTTTTGCAATCAATCACATCAGCGGCTTTCAAATCAATCACGTTCTTCTTGCTCCCCTTCGTTTGCGTCTGTTCAAGATTTGAAATTAAGTGAGTTTGAACAGAAGCAAACGAAGAGGAAAGGAAAAGTTGAAAGGCCAATAAGCTCAGATCAATTTCCTCCGCCAGGTGCCGTGTGTTTTTCCGGGATGCGCGCGTCAGCAGTCTTTTGTTCGATCGCGTTCAATCCCGGCGCTCCCGCTCGTTGCAGCGGATAGATGACTAACGCTTCCGCCGCGAAGTTTGCCGCCGGATATTTTTCTCGAGCAAGCCGAACCGCTCGGCCTTGAGCGTTGTCGTCGGGTTTGTACTTGAGGTGCTCGGCGCTGTGTTCAGCGGCTTTCTTTTTGTTGCCAAGGTCTTCGTAAATCTGATGCAGGTTGTAGTGTGCAGAGACGTTTTCAGGATCGATCACAAGAGTCCCTTTGAACCGATCAGCGGCTGCACTCAAGAGTCGGAGTCGTTCAGGATCATCGTCGACTCGTATCGCCTTTGCTTGTTCAAACAACGTCAGCCCGAGCAGATTGATCACCTCGTAATCGCTGCTGAAATCGAAGTTGCGATCAATGATTTCCTGCGAACGATCTTCGAGCACGCTGCGAAGATTTGTTTCTGCTTCCTTCAGCCGACCTTGTTCACGATTGACCATGCCGGTCAGCCATTGCAACGTCCAACGCGGCGCGGCGGGATCGTCCTTTGACGTGCCGTGCTTTGCCGCTCGATTCAATGCTTCAACCGCCTCGTCGAGCCGCCCTTCGCGGTGCAGCACGCGAGCCAAGTTCAGCGGCCCGTCGAAGCGACCGAGCTTTTCCACTTTCGTGAAAGCGTCGATCGACTGACGCAACTCTGCCTTCCCTTCGAGGAACAGCCCGATGCCGTAATCGTTCCAGCGTTGCCACGGCGGGATGTCCCGCTTTTGTTCCGCCACCTCAGCTTCAACGCCGTCGACCGCAAATGTCACCGCATCGACCGCCATCGTCGTGATCGGTGTGTCGTTGAGATATTTCTCGCCGGGCTTGAACGACTTGATCGGCTTGTCGCCGGGCTTCGCCGTCTTCGTGACGAAATCCATGTATTGCTTGTCGAACTTGCGGTATTGCAGTTTGACTTCCACCGTGACCGGAGCCGTCACATCATCAGGCAGCGTGAATTCGTAATGCGCGACGTTGCCCGCACCCGGCGGAACCTGATGGTTGTAAAGCGGCGTGAAGATGTCCTGCGGATTGCGGCGGTCGATCCGGTTGCCGTCGCGGTCGAGCATGAAGACGTTGATGAAGTGCGAATACGGATCGACCTCGCGGTCGGCATCGAGCCCGCCGCTCTTGCCGATCACTTTGCCGCCGGATGTGAGCGTCACTTCGACCCACAACTCGTTCGAGTCCACCGTCCCCTGTGTCAGCGGATGTCCCAGCTTCAGCGTGCGGATGACTGCTTCCAACAAATACTTCTCGCCCCGTTTCAGCACCGGGACGGTCGGACGAATCGGGGCGATTAGCTTGCCGTCGATCGTGCCGCCCTCTTTCACGCCGAAGATGTCGACGCGAGTGATCTCCTGCAAGAACTTCTGATGCGAGGCCATCACTTCCGGCTTCGCGTCCCGAATCCACGCCAGTCCGGTATTCGCTGCCGGGAAGAAGTGATTGTGGATGCTCAGATTGTTCGACCGATCGAAGTCCTTCGCCCCGAAATCGGTCGACTGCGCGAGTGGCATGTGACAGCCGGCACAATTCGCGATCGCCTTCGGCGGGTAATAGAAACTGCGGGCTCCGTGCCCGACGCCGCTGAGCCAATACGTGTCGAAATGGTTTTGCCCGCGCAAGAATTCTTTGTAGTGATTCAGGGCATACGGCAGCGACACCTTGTGGCAGGTCGAGCAGAACTCGGCCGTCTTGTGCAGCGGCTTCAAAAACGTCTTCTTGTGAAACGAGGGCTTTGCTTTGACCATCTGGTTGTTGACCCATTGCAGTACCGCGTTGTCGCTGCTGGCGAACGGGTAATGTGTCGGCTCCTCGATCGTGAAGTCGGCGTTGCCGCGCGTGCTGTTGACGTTGGTAATTGCGTGGCACGTCGTGCAAGTGATGCCGGCGTGAGCGGTCGGATGTTGTTGTAAGTCGTACTTCGGATCGTCGAACGCCCCGCTGAAGAACGGGACCGGATCGTGACAACCGGCGCACCAGCGTGACGCCTGCACGTTGCCGTCCCGCTTGAAGCTCACCTCGCGAGTCTCACGAATCGACGCCAGGTACGCCGGATTGTTGAACGAACTAAACCGGTGCGAACTCTCGGCCCATTGCTTGTGCGCGTCGGCATGACACTTCTGGCAGTAGTCGTCCATCATCAGCGTCTTCGCCGGAATGAACTTGCCGGTCGCCGTCTTTGCGAACGAAGGCTCGAAGTACTTCGCCCCTTCTTTCGGCCCGACAACGTTCCACTTCCGCGGGTCTTGCGAATGCAGCGAGACCATCGCCACGACGGCGGCGACGACGACGACCGCGTAAGTCAGCCCGATCTTCCATTTGATCTTCGGCCCGGTCAGCCGATGCAGCCAATACAGCCAGCCGGCCATCACCGGCGCGATCACGTGCAACCAATAAATCGTGGACCGAGCGACTGGCTGCTTCAGTTCAAAGCCGCTGATCCGCATCAGCAGCAAGCCGGTGACGAGCACGACGATCGAAACCGAAAACAGCACATAGCCCACCTTGACCGCTCGCCGATTCCGGCGGTCTTTCGCATACAGCATGTGCAACGTCCCGAACACGACGAACGGCCCAATCAGCAACAGGCCGAGCACCAAGTGCCCGAGGAACATGAACTGATAGAAATAGTTCTGAAACGTCTGCTTGGTAATCGCCTCCAGCGCCGTGATCGCGACCAAGTACAGCGAGTTCGCTCCCAGCAGAGCGACCAAACCCAACACGACATACAACAGTTTTCGCAAACCGGGCGTGACCGCTCGCACATATAGTTTGCCGGTCGGCATTGGCATGGCATTCGGTGTCATAGCAGCAACAGGATTGGTCGGTGCCGATGGCGATGCGGCCGAATCATTCGGAACAGAATTCATCGGAAAACTCCACGAGTCAGATACCAGTCGTTAGTTTGTCGTTGATCGCACGATGCAATCCACGAAAGACATCCCAATGAAGCGGGACGCTACAAACGGACTATGTTCTTGGTGGATGGTCGATCGAAGACGGGTGTCCGATCGAGCGATGGAATTGTTCCGATGGCAAGGGAACCGCAGCATCTGACTTTTGCAAAGTTATTGCGATCGACAGGCACCCAAGCTGATCGTGTTCGAGCAGGTTTATTGTGGTTGGAACTGGTGCAATTGGTGTTGTGGGACTTTTCTGACAATTAGGGCCGTTGCAGGGAGGTATCGGTTGTGGCATACGCGGCGAACCTTGCTCGCTGTCGATTCCTGGGAAGTCTGGAAAGTCATGAGCGACAGGGACTGCCGATTGCGAATGATGTTTGCCGACCAGGTAATCCCCGCAACTTGCCTGTGCTGACGCCGCACCAATGGTCTGGAGCGCGATCCAGCCACTCAGCATCAACAATCCCCTAATGACGCGGTGCAAGTTCATGATACGGTGCCTTATGCCAACGCCTTCAGACTTCGTTGGAACAACCTTGTTGTCTCTTGTGGCAAACATGGGCGGTTTCATGCTTCAAGAGATTACTTCTCAGTTGAGGCCGCAACAGACGAGAGTTTTCCGTCCGTTCCGATGGAATAGATTCCCTTCGAGTGCGGGTCGATGACCAACAATGTTTCTCCTTGCCAGGCCAAGCCAACCGGATTCTTCAACGGCTCCCCTTCCACGAGTTTGGTCGGCTTACCTCCCGGAGGAATCTTCCAGACGCATTTGCCGTAGCCGTCCGTGACGTAGGCTGTCTTGTCCTTGCCAAGTTCAATTTCGTGCGGGAACTGAAAAGGTCGCCCTTCGACGACCGTTTCCACTTTCCCTTCCGGAGTCACTTTCACCACAGCATTCTTCCCGTGTGACACGACCCATAGATTCTTGTCCGCGTCGATCGTGATGCCGTGTGGTGCGGCGACTTCCGCGAACTTCTCTGCCTTCGGTGCACCGACTGCGATCTTCCAAATCCAGTGCAGTTCCAAGTCGGTCACAAAGATGTTGCCTTCCGGATCAGTGACAAGGTCCATCGGAATGCCGATGCCACCGGCAGTCAGTGGTTGTGGCTTTCCGTCGTCATCGAAGCGAAACACCTCGCGTGTCGAAGAGTCACCCGCCAAAAGCTTTCCTTGATGATCCACTCCGATACAGCGAATTCGATTCAGTGGAGTCCGAAATTTCTTGCTGGCTTGGAAGAATAGGCTCAGCTTGCCCTCGCTCAATTTCCAAACGCCGGGCTGATTGAGGTCCACGACATACAACGTCTTGCCGTCCGGCGAAGCGACGGCTGTTAGCGGGTACTGTAAACCGTCCGCTTGAACGCTACTGCCAATGAGCCACAAGCCCAGTGCGATGCAAGAAACGAAACCGCCCCGAAATGAAAAGTGATTCATCAAAACGCTCGCTAAAACTGAAAAGTAGATGGTCGCGGAGATAGAGAACCTCCACATGTTAGCCGCCTAAGCAACAGACGCCACATCGCCGCGATTCGGCGATATTCCTCTCCGAGTCTTCCGGGCAAGCAGTGCCCAATTCTCACTACGTTTTAAAGATGTTGGACACGATCGACTCAGAAGACACGGAGAACAGAGTTTCCGTCATGTCAGCCCCGGATGTCTTGCTGGTTTGGAATGCAGATGCTCGTATCAGCCATTCATCTGCGCCAAGTCACGCAGGAAATCGAGTGCCTCGTCGAGTTCCATGACCTCCATTCCGCGTTGGCGTCCGTTCCGATCGCATTTTTGCAGCAACATCAATTCATCGAAATCGGGCGACTCGCGAAGTCGGTGTTTCGCACGGAAGCCAATCGTCCCCTCAGCCACAAGATGTGCTTCCATGTGGTGCTCAATGAACCACGCGGTACGAGGCGTGATGAATTCGCCGAGTGCTTCGAGTGCCGCGTTTACGTGATCATCGGGATCGATCCCTTTGCCGAGATCATGCAACAGCGCGGCGAGCAAGAACTCTTCGTCGTAGGGCAATTCGTCGCGAGCCAGCTCAAACACTTGGAGGCTGTGATACAGGACGTCCCCTTCGGGATGGTGTTTCTTCGATTGCCCGACTCCCTCCAACGGCAGCATGAGCGAACGAAACACTTGAAAGCGATCGACTTTGCTTTCGGCGTCGAGCACTTCGGCATCGAGTTCAATATCTGGGTATTGCTCACGCAGAAGCTGTTCGAGTTCCGCGATTGATGCGCGTTCGATCGCTTTGCCCGTGATCGAACTCTTGAAGACGTAAGCAACCTTCTCGGCCGCATACACCGTCAGTTCGATGGGGTAGCGATCTTGGATGTGGATGTGAGTGAAGACCCGCTCTTCGCCATGCTTGCGCACGCGCTTGTGCTCGACGTCGAACGTCATCCCTTCGTGGTCCAGCGCCATGACGATCGACTCGACGCTACTTGTAAAGACATGAATGTCGATGTCTGATCCTTGTCGTACATGCCCGGTTAGCGTGCTGCCAATCAACTTGGGCTTGAACACGGCGAGCAATCGCATCAATCGCAACGCCTCGATCCGCATTTCACGTAGATGGTCGTGCCGCTGCTCACCTTCGAAGAGATACGCCATTCGCTGGATTTCGTCCCGAATCTCTGCGTTACTGGGGAGATCGGAAGGTTTGACCCAACCCTGGCAGATCGTCCGAGCGGCCTTCAACTTGGCTCGGTAATACTCTTTCTCTTCGCGACGATACATCAACCGAGCCGACTCGAAAACTATCTGTCGCCGCAGCTTGACGTTGCCACGAGTTCGAGATTTTACACCGCGGTCTCGATCTTTCGATTCGTCAGCCTGTGATCCATCGTGGAGCACGATTTCATCGTGCTCGTTCTTCTTTTTGTTTTCAGGCACGTTGGAAACGTGCCGCACATTCTCTCGGCCAGAACAAAATCGTTCCTCCGCAGAGCCGGACGTTTCAGCAACGTCCTCAAACCATTCTTCGTTTGTCATTGTGAAAGAGTGCCGAAACAAAGCCCATCAAAGCGGCACCAGGCTGGCGAGCATGATAGGTCCATGATCGGACAACACAAGCAAAACATTGAGCCGTTCTTTTTCCACCCTGATCAGAGAGGTGGAAGCCATCGGGTGGCCGAGTTTCTCAGAAGCTGGGTGCCGCAGGCACAAGAAATCCGGAGTTGACGTTGAGACAGAGAAAAAAGTGCAGGGACTGTTCTTATCCGGATCACAGAAAACAACGGCGCGTTATCCAAATCGGCTCGTCACGCAAAGCGGTGACGGCTACGTAGCCGTCACCGCTCCGCGTGACGAGCCAGACG
>JAPLNX010000552.1 GCA_026400935.1 Planctomycetia bacterium
CTAGGCTCAGCCTCCACTCTTGATCGATTAACGGTATAGCCTTCGATAAATCGGATGAACTAGTCGAGCAAAAGGAACCCACGTGAGCGAAACGGTTCTGGTCACTGGCGGGAGCGGGTTCATTGGGACGTGGGTGTTGCGAGCTTTGTTGGCTCGCGGCATTCGTGCAGTGGTGTTTGATGCGCATGAAAATCCGGCACGATGGCAGAGGTTGTTGGGGGCACGGGCTGCCGAGACTCCGTTTGTCAAAGGGAGCTTGCTCGATCGCGCGTTGTTGGCCCGTCTCTTTGACGAGCATGGGATCACTCACGTCATTCATCTGGCGGTCTTGCTGACTCCGAGTTGTCACGACGATCCGTTTGCTGGTTGCGAAGTGAATGTGCTCGGTAGCGTGGCATTGTTCGAGCAAGCGAAGCGGTCGCGTGTGCGCGGCTTGTCGTACGCCAGTTCGATGGCGGTCTTTGGACCGGAACCGGACAGCGATCCCGCGTCATCAGCGGTTGTTGAAAATCGCTCGCCCAGCTTTTATGGCACGTTCAAGAAGGCGGTCGAATTGATCGCTGAGCAATACTGGTTGCATTCGGAATTGCCATCCGTCGGAATTCGCCCGCACGTTGTTTACGGACCAGAACGGGATCAAGGGATGACCGCCGGCCCGTCGCTGGCGGCTCGCGCGGCAGCCAAGGGGGAGTCGTTTCACATTAACTATCGAGGTGTCGTTGGGTACGACTTTGTGGAAGATGTCGCTGACGCCTTCGTGCGAACGGCACTGGAAACTCCGCGCGGGGCTCACGTGGTTGATCTCCCCAGTGAGCCCGCCACGGTCGAGCAATTGGTGGCCGCAATTGATGCGGTCATTCCTGGTGCCGCGGCAAAGATCACCATTGATGGTCCGACATTGCCGCGCAACGACTCTTGTCGCGAGCACGTCATCACAGACATCCTTCCCGATTGGCGAGCAACATCTATCACCGACGGAATGCGGCGAACGATTGAGTTCTATTCGTTGGGTTAGTCGGGAGAGTCGAACTGTATCAGTCTCCAACCAAATTGATCCGCAATCATTGTGAAGGTCATCGCTGATGACGGTTCGCGTCCTGCAACTCACCGATCTGCACCTGATGGCTGATCCGTTGGCTGAGCTAAAAGGGATCTGCACACGAACTCGCTTCGATGCCGTGATGCGTGCCGCCAGTGAGGTTGTTGGCCCCGTCGAGCGACTGATCATCACCGGCGATTTGGCTCATGACGAGAAGCATGAAACGTATTCAGCGTTGCGAAATCAACTGCAGAGCTGGCTGCCGAAATTGCGAATAATCCCCGGTAATCACGACGACCGTCGCGCAATTCGGCAAACTTTTGGCGAGCGCATTCAGGTTGACTCTGACCGAATCGTTTTCGTCGATGCGGTCGCTGGGTGGACATTGATTGGACTCGATTCACAAGTCACCGGCGAATTGCGAGGCGAGCTTGGTTCGGCGCAACTTCATTGGCTGGAGTTGCAACTGACGTCACGATCAGATCAATCAATCGCTTTGTTTGTGCATCACCCCCCCGTCTTAATCGGCAGCCTATGGATTGATGCTATTCGGATGGATGACGCGGATTCGTTGTGGTCGTTACTCGATCGCCACAAGCAGGTGCGAATCGTCTGCTGCGGCCACATTCATCAAGAGCAGACGATCGTTGGGCACTCTGCGATTGTCTTGACGACTCCCTCTACGGGAGTGCAATTTCAACCGGAATCCGAGAGTCTTGTCGTCGATTCCGTCTGGCCGGGTTTTCGAGTGCTCGATCTGGAACCGGACGGCACATTTCGGACACATGTGATTCGAGTTTCCGTTTGAAAAAGCAAGGGGCTCACCATGAAACGCCGTCGTAAGCGACGTGATGTGACTGCCGAAACGTCGTATCTCTGCGACATCTGCGGCGAAGAGATTGTGATTCCCGTCGATCTATCCGCCGGTGAGTCACAGGAATTCGTCGAAGATTGCCCCGTCTGTTGTCACCCACAAACAGTCCACGTCGAGATCGAAGAAGACGGCGAGGTGCGTGCGTGGAGCGACGGCGAAGCGAATTAACACCCGAATGGTCCCGGCTCACCAGTGGTTGCCTCTCGCCGACATTTGATGCAGCGAGTACAACTTCCGCCCGCTCGCGGAGGCGGTTCGCCCTTTGTACCGGCGGCCTCGGTCAGCGAAACTCAAATCACAGAATTCAAAGAGTGCCATGCTTCAGATTCAGCTTCCCGACGGCAGTGTGAAGGAGTATCCCGAAACCTTTTCCGCGATCGACGTGGCCAAGACAATTGGCGAGCGGTTGGCGAATGCCACGCTGGCGGCTGAAGTGAACGGCACGGTCGTCGATGCCATGCGGCCGATTGCCGAAACCGTAGTGCAAGCTTCCAGCTTGCCACTCAACACGCCCATCGCACTCAAGCTCATTACCAACAAAGACCCCAAAGCACTCGCCGTCATGCGGCATTCGGCGGCGCACTTAATGGCGCGGGCGGTCATGCGGCTGTATCCGGGAGTCGGGCTCGCCTTCGGGCCGACGACGGGGCACGGGTTTTATTACGACTTCGATCTCGACACGAAGATCAGCGAAGACGACTTCCCGCGCATCGAAGAAGAGATGAAGAAGATCATCGCCGAAGCCGAACCGTTCGAGCGGTTCAATGCGACGCGCGAGGAGGCGGTCAAATTCTGCGGCGACTTGAATCAAAAACTGAAGGTCGAACATATTCAGACGGGGCTCGCCGATCACGATTCGCTCAGTTTTTATCGGCAAGGGGAATTCGTCGATCTCTGTCGTGGCCCGCACGTTCCTGACGCTGGGCGAGTCACGGCGATTAAGCTGATTTCAGTCGCTGGTTCGTACTGGAAAGGTGACGCAAATAACAAACAGCTTCAGCGGCTGTATGGCACCGCGTGGTTCAGCCAGAAAGATCTCGACGATTACATTAAGCAGGTCGATGAAGCCAGGAAACGCGACCACCGAGTGCTCGGAAAGCAGTTGGGATTGTTTGCGATTTCCAACGAAGTCGGGCCGGGACTCTGCTTGTGGCTCCCGAAGGGCGCGTCCATCCGCGCGACGCTCGAAGAGTTCATCAAGAAGGAACTGCTCAAGCGAGGTTACACTCCGGTCTATTCGCCGCACATCGGTCGCGTCGAAATGTACGAGACTAGTGGTCACTTCCCGTACTACCGCGAATCGCAGTTCTCTCCGATCTTCGGCCACGATGCCGGAGCGCTCGTCGATTTCTGGATTCGCAAGCTCCGCGATCACGCGGCCGGGACGGCGGTCTTCTCGATCGACGATGAGCAGAAGCTGCTCGAATCGGCGCGGGTCATGGGAGCGGGTCTCGCCGACTACCCGATCGGCGGCGCGGTCGAGACGAAGATCGAACTGCTCCGCACGTGGGAGAAGAGCCAAGAACGCTATCTGCTCAAGCCGATGAACTGCCCGCATCACGTGCAGATGTACGCGAGCCAGCAGCGGAGCTATCGCGACCTGCCGGTTCGGCTCGCCGAGTTCGGCACCGTCTATCGCCACGAGAAGACCGGCGAGCTCAACGGGATGTTGCGCGTTCGCGGCCTCACTCAAGACGACGCTCACTTGTTCTGTACTCCGGACCAAGTCGAAGAGGAATTCAAGTCAACTCTGGAGTTGGTCAAGTTCGTGCTGCAAAGCGTGGGACTCGACGACTACCGCGTGCAGTTGTCGCTGCGCGACTCGAAGAACAAGTCGAAGTACGTCGGCAGCGATGAAAACTGGGATCGAGCTGAAGCAACGCTTCGAAAGGTGCTCACCGAAATGGGACTTTCTTTCACCGCGTGCGAAGGCGAAGCCGCGTTTTACGGACCGAAGACCGACTTCATGGTCCGCGATTGCATCGGTCGCGAATGGCAGCTTGGCACCGTGCAGCTCGACTTCAATTTGCCAGAACGGTTCAAGCTGGAATACATCGGTTCGGACAATACCCCGCACCGCCCAGTGATGATTCATCGTGCGCCCTTCGGCTCAATGGAACGCTTCTGCGGAATGCTCATTGAACACTTCGCCGGCGCGTTCCCGCTGTGGCTCGCGCCCGAACAAGTCCGCGTGCTACCGATCAGCGAGAAGGCGTTTGATTACGCTCAACAGATCGAGTCCCGCCTGCGTGTCGCCGGGTTCCGAGCAACGACCGACTACGCAAGCAACCGCATCAGTGCCAAGGTCCGCGAGGCACAGCTGCAACTGATTCCGTACATGTTTGTCGTCGGCGAAAAGGAAGCGGCTGAAGATGCCGTCGATGTGCGCGACCGGTTACTCGGCGATAACGAACGTCAGAAGATGAAGGTCGATGAGGCAATCGCCAAACTGACTCAAGAAGTGCTCGAACGCAAGGTCCGCCAAGTAGCCAAGTCGAGCTTCCGATCATTCGACGAGGGAGCGGAAGACGAGAACGCGTACTAGCAATCAGCGCACTCCCAGTGTTCTCCGTTCCTCTGTTTTCCACACAGAGGAACAGAGGCACGGAGATGATGGCAACTGGTCGAACTCTCAACGCGAACATTTCGCTCGCAGTGAAGCTTGATAAGAAAGAACTTGACCCGTTGGAAGTACCGACACAGACTTCCTCAACTTCTGGCGTCCGACTTTGCCGGCGCTCATCAATTTCTCAAGGAGGCGAGAGATGAAAACGTGGTTGCGATCGCTTGGTGTGTATGTGCTCGGAGTGGCGACGATCCCTGCGGTGTTGCTGATCGGAACGGTGACATCGAAGAAATTGTGGAGTAGGCCGCACACGCCGATGTTCGTGGATTTCAAAGTGGCAGTGCCTGATGAACTCGCTGCCTGCGGAAAATCTGCCGATGAAACTCATCTCGTCAACTTTGGTAACACCATTGTCTCTAGGGCGAGCGATACCTTTGCAGATGTCGCTCCGGCAACGCAAAGCGAGCCTTTGTTAAAGCGAAGCACTAACCTGACCTTCGACGATGCCGCTGATGAGTCATTGACGCTGGCGGATAACTCACCACGAAATGGCGTAGCCAAACCGGCACTGCCAACGAGCAGCAATGAAGATCTTGATCTCCGTTTAGAGGATCCGCTGGCACCTCGCGCACGAGTGGTTCACAAACGCGATGCCGCTCCGCTTCCCAACGATGGGATTGATTCACTCGCCGAGCAAACTGTTACCGCCGAGCAGAAAGCCAAATTGATGACGCTGCGTGATAAGCTCGGCGAACTGATCAAGGCGAAAGCGGAACTCATTAACGAGCAAACGCTGACGAACGAAATTTCGGTGATTGAGAAACAGATTTCTGATCTGCATGCGGCTCAGAAGTTGTTGAACTCGCAGCAGATTTTGAAGCAGATGATCGAAGAGTTTCCGCAGAGTCCGGCTGCTCAGAAGGCTCAACGCATGTTGGAAGCGGCCGGTGTGCCAAAGTCTTCGGCGTCGAAGTTGGAACCGATTCCGGAGCCGCAGAGAGTCAGCGCGATCGAATCGTTTTGAAACGCGCGTGCCTGCGGCGTGCGGAGGTTGATCTCCAGTTTGATATTTGTGTCCGGCCCCCTCCGAGTTCACCTCGGTGGTTCAAGGGCCTTTGCACTACGTCTCGCACTGTTTCGTGGATGTAGTGCAAAAGCCTGACTCCACCGAGACAAGCTCATTGGTCTCTACCCAATTATCCGCATCTGAGAACTGGGAATGGTAGTTGGACGTCGCGGACGAGTTGTTTGAGGTCATTCAGATCATGCGTTTCGAGGTATTCGGTCATCGACAGCAGGACCCAC
>JAPLNX010000357.1 GCA_026400935.1 Planctomycetia bacterium
CTGATACAACGGCGCCAGATCGAGCGAATCGACATACGCCCACACGGCCCGCACCCGATGATCCTTCGGAACCAATTGATCCAGTGACGCGTCCCGCCACTGAATCTGATCTCGCACCGCCCGCTTCACACGAGCTCGAACCGCAGAAACGTCATTAGTTAAGTTGGAATCATTCATGTCAGACTTATAGCGCCCATTTTTTTGTTCTAGGTTGGTTGGCAAAAAATCACAGCCTCGAAGCGTTGATACTCAGTTGCGGATCAACCGCTTGCATCGCTTGTTGAGACGTTTATCGCCCAAGTCAATCCCTTCGAGTTCAGAAGAAATCGATCCGTGATCCACAGCGTCGGACATCCTGTCGCTCCCAGAAATATTGGCAGATGAACATCTGAAAATAACTCTGGCGCAAACCGCGTGCCGCGATCATGAATTGCTGGAAAACAAATATCTCTGGCGCAAACCGCGTGCCGCGATCATGAATTGCTGGAAAACTTACGTACAATCAACAGCCCACTGATAGGTGACACCCTCGACCTCGTCGATCTCATCAATTCTTGAACCTGTTGGCTTGGATGACATTCAAGACCTCAACTCGCATTCGCGAACTCGGTAAACGGCCGCACGTCGGCTCGACGGAAGCCGATGACGAGGTCTTTGCCACCCCATTTCAAAATCAGCGGATCGCTGGTAATTGTCCAGCCGTCTTTGATGAGTGCGTTGCAAACGCAGTCGTGGTATTTGTCACGAGAGGGTATCGTTCAAATCCAAAGTGGTGCGGACACAACGCACTCCAGATTAGTGACATCCCTTTTCGTGGCAGCTTTTCATGTATTGGTCTTGCCATTGTTGGGAGGCGTCTTGGACCGCTCTCACGATCTTGTCGTAGCCGGTGCAACGACAGAGGTTGCCGGCAAGGTAAAAGCGGATTTCGTCTTCGGTCGGCTTAGGGTTCTGTGCGAGCAGAGCTTTGCTCGACATGATGAAGCCCGGCGTGCAAATACCGCATTGCAACGCGGCTCCTTCGAGAAACGCTTTTTGAATTGGATCGAGGCCCTCGCCGGTGGCAACTCCTTCAATAGTCTGAACGCTGGCTCCTTCCGCTTCGACTGCGAGAACCAGGCAACTATTGACCGGTCTACCGTCAACCAAGACCGTGCAAGCTCCGCAGTTGCCGTTCGAGCAACCTTCCTTTGTACCCGTCAGGTCGAGCGTGTCCCGCAAGACTTCGAGCAACGTCTGACGTGGCTCGCAAAGGAATTCTGTTTGACTGCCGTTAAGAGTTGTGGTGACGACACGTTTTTTTGCCATATTCATTTCCCTGCGAACAGAATGAATTGATTTGGTGATGATTTCTTCGCGGCTGCCGCCTTTACGTGAAGTCATGTCACACGTGAAGGTGCTGAGCCGCGAAGGGGAACAAGAGACTAATGTCCGACGTTGCAATCGACGTGTTCGCCTTTCGCTCGTGCGATGGCGGCTTTCAAGACTCGTTCGACAAGCACACCGGTGACGTGCAAACGAAATTCTTTGGTGCCACGCATGTCGTCGATCGGAGTGGCGATCGCGCGAGCGGCGGCGGCGGCGGCGGCGATCGACTCGTCGTTGACCGGTTGTCCGGTGAGTCCGTCGCTGGCGGCTTTCGCGAACAGCGGAGTCGCGGCGACGGCTCCGAGCGCGATGCGGGCGGAGATGAATCTGTCTTTCGCGTCGTTTAGGACAACCGATGCGCCGATACCGACGACTGCAATGTCCATTTCATTGCGGGGAATGAAACGACGGTAGTGCGAACCACTGTTGGCCACTCGCGCGGGGAATTTCAGTTCGACGAGAATCTCGCCCGGCTGCAAGACGTTCTTGCCGGGACCAGTGCAGAAATCTTCGACGGGCACGGTGCGCGTTCCCTTTGGCCCCGCGATGACGGCGACCGCACCCAGAACGATCAGCGAGGGAGTCGAATCCGCCGCCGGGCCGGAGTTGCAGAGATTGCCACCGACGGAGCCTCGGCTTTGAATCTGCACGCCGCCGATGATCCGGCAGCTATCGGCCAGCGCCGAGTAATCCGAGACGATGCCACAGTGCCCGTAAATTTCGCAGCAGGGTACTGCCGCTCCGAGTCGCAGGCCGCTTGCGTCGTGTTGAAGAGCCTTCAGCTCAGCAATTTTCTTGACATCAATGATGACGTCCGGGCTGAGTCGTCCTACACGGACTTGGTCGATAAGGTCGGTTCCGCCGGCCATGAACCGCGCGGCTCCATTATGTTTGGCCGCGAGTTCCATCGCGGCGGACAATGTCGTCGGAGCTTCATATTCAAAATCGCGCATCGAGGTGCCTTTCCATTAGATGACTGGCTGCGAAGCGAAGTGGGCTAAGAGTATCGACCAGCGAATGAACGGCAAGGCAACGGGACCGGGAGTTGGCTGCGTCTACGAATTGGGTTGCAGTTTCCCGCTCAGTCAGGTCGTGATTATCGGAGATGCCGGGAATACACTGCTCCCGAATCGACATGGGATTGAATGGCCTTACGGAATGCTCGGGCCGAATGAGTCGCATTCGTGCTTGTGACGCCTTTCTTCTGTGCAGATCGCCGGTCCTCAAAGGTGAGTTTCGCAATGAAATACCTGATTATCCTACTTGGCTTGGCAATCTTCGCTGGAACGGCCATCGCCAACGATGTCGATCCAAAACCGTCGATCGCCAAAAACCTGCTGCCCAACGGCGATTTCAACGAGGGTGAAATCACTCCTCACCACTGGCAGACGATCGACGGACTCAGCACGTTTTGGGTGGATGATCCCGATCCGAAACGGGGGAAAGTGTTGAAGTTCGACACCGACGTGCAACAGGCTCAGGCTTACGTCTGGTGGAAGAATATCTCCGAAGGAACCTCACCTCTGGGAGCACCGAAGAAGCTGCCGACTGTCGAACCGAAGTACGATACGTTGGCCGGTTTGGACGGCGTCTGGTTTTGGAGCGATGCGATCCCCGTGGAAAAGGGGGCCGAGTACTGGCTGACTCTCGACGCCAAGGGGGCAGGAATGCTCGTGTGGCTGGTCGGCTATCCGGAGAAGCCGGACTGCTCATTCGCCGCAGACGAAGGGGCGGTTCGCGAGTCGATCACCAAGCAAAACGGCACGGGTCCGCCGAACGTTCGCAACCGGCAACTCTTCGTGCATAAATATGTCTGGAAGGGACAGCTCGCGGTGCAGCCGTCGGCCGAGTGGAAGACATTTTCCCGCCGCGAAAAGCCGTTCGCTCCGACGAAGAACACTCCGAACGTGAAATACGTCCGAGTTTTGCTTTATCCGTTTTGGCCACCGGGCGAGTACTTTGTCGACAACGTTCGTTTGACGCGACATAGTTCGGCGACTGAGTAATCCGAAGCGAGACAACTTTGTAATTCAAAGCGCCGGCGACGGCGGACGCTCCAGAACGTTCCGGATCGCAGTCACGTGAAACATCCGCCCTCGTTGAGCTTCGGGTTGCTTTCGCGATCAGTACAAAACACAAATCAATCATGTTTAACACATAGGAGACATACTCATGAAAGCCGCCTTTATTCGACAACTTGGAACACCGGACGTTATCGAATACAGCGATCTGCCGACGCCGGCGCCGGGGTCGAGCGAAGTCTTGGTGAAAGTCGGCGCGGTTTCCGTCAATCCGATCGACACTTATATTCGTGCGGGCATCGCGAAGATGGCCAACTCGTTCCCGTACATCATTGGGTGCGATGTCGCGGGGACGATTGAGAAGTGCGGAACGGCGGTCAGTCGCTTCAAAGTGGGTGATCGTGTTTGGGGAAGCAACCAAAGCTTGTTTGGCCGACAAGGCTCATTCGCCGAGTACGCAGCTGTGGATGAAAAGTGGTTGTATTCGACTCCTGCCAAGATGACCGACGCTCAAGCCGCTGCTGGAGCACTCACCGGAATCACTGCTCACTTAGGTTTGTTTCTAAATGCGGGGCTCAAGCCAGGTGAGGTTGTCTTCGTCAACGGAGGGACCGGCGGAGTCGGTTCGGCTGTCATTCAGTTGGCGAAAGCAGCCGGCGCGAAAGTGATCGCAACCGTTGGGAGTGCCGACAAGCAAGCGTTGTGCGAAAGCTGGGGAGCAGACTGTGTGCTCGATTATCACTCAGCAGCACTCGATGACAGCATCAAGGCGTTTACTCAAGCGAACGGCGGATTGCATGTCTGGTATGAGACTCAACCGCCAGCAAACTTGGATCGGACGTTTGGCCTGATGTCGCCGCGAGGTCGAGTGATTCTCATGGCTGGGCGAAGTGCTCGACCGGAATTTCCCAACGCCCCGTTCTATGTCAAAGACTTGCGGCTGTGTGGCTTCGCGATGTTCAACGCGACTGCTGAAGAACAGCAAGCTTGTGGCGACGCGATCAATGCTCTCTTTGACCGAGGCGGCTGGTCTCCGCTCATCGGGCGCACGATGAGCCTTTCCGAAGCGGCGGAAGCACATCGGCTGCAAGAAGGGAACACGCTCCAAAAGCAGGGAACACTTACAGGCAAGATCGTACTCGTGCCACGCTGAGGGGCTGCGGAACAGATCGAAATGATTAAGACAGAATTGGTCGTTGGTTATTGATCATCGGTCATCGTGCCAACCTCAATGACCGACGGTCGGTGTTTAACGACCAATTTCCCCTGTCTTCACTTACTTCTTCTTTCCCATGCCGAATCCAAACGGCATTCCTACACCGCCCTGCTCGCCCTTCGGTGCCTTCTTTGCGGCGGCTTCTTCCAGCTTCTTCACCAAGCCGGGAAACTTAACGCTTTTCTTATCGCCAGTTTTTCCTGGGCCAACTTTCATGATCGACTCCTTCAATTCGCCAGACAGTTTTAGTTCAACGTGATTTGCGGGACAAAACCCTGCGTTCAAAGGCGGAACAGTAACGGTCTCGTCGCCTGCTGAACACGAACCCGCTCGAGATCAGTTTCGAGTTTTCGGCGATCGTACTTCAAGCTTTTCGGACTCTCCGTCATTCATGTTGAAGAAGAACGAGGAGTAAGAAGCTAACGTATTGGCACTTACTTTAAGTAGCCACGTTCGCCACGGCGTCGGGTTGAATTCTTCTGAATGATGCCGTGACGCCACGATGTTGCCATTTGAGGTGCGTGTTGGCTGCTCAATGGGTTACGTTGAATGAGCCACTTTGATGTTGTTTTTGGGCAACGTCGTGCCGAATGGCCCCGCTTGCGAATTTCGATTGTCGCCAGAATTCTACAGAGATTCTTTGTGGCTGACGGCTCAACGAGTTACGTATCGAAACGCTGACGCTCGCGTTCAATTTTTGAAGCGCTTTGATCAATTGGCATTCAGCTCGCTTAACACCATTCCCAACAAACACGACGCAAACAACTGCGTCAAACGACTCAATAACCTTCGTGTTCAACACCTTTCAGAAAGAATGCCGCCATGAAGAATCTCATCAACGACGAAGCTGGTTTTGTGGTCTCTGCCGAACTCATCCTGATCGCGACGATCGTGGTGCTCGGCTTGGTTGTGGGGCCCGCCGAAGTTCGTCAAGCGGTCAGCGAAGAGCTCGAAGACGTCGCCGTAGCCATCGGTAGCTTGAATCAAGGTTATTGCCTCAACGGCCTGCATTCGACGAACAAGGCTCACACGAACGGCTCACACTTCCAAGATCACGCCGATTTCTGCGACAACGAGAACGACATCGTCGGTACCGACGCGGTTCGCGAAAGCAGCCACGGTTACTAATGACCTCCCCGTAGAAGCAAGCGGCC
>JAPLNX010000335.1 GCA_026400935.1 Planctomycetia bacterium
CTACACCGGCAAACCGACACAATCGCAGCCCGTAGCTCGGTTCTGCCCACCGCACCGGCGCATCACCCGCACCACAAAAATCCAACAAGCCGCACTCCAAATCTAATGGCAGGTTATTTCTTGGTCGTGGCACTAGCGTTTAATCAGGGAAGTGTTTTGCAGTAATTGTTGCTGCCAGTGGGCGTAGTCTTCGGGCGTGTCCAAATCGGCGAGCACCGACTCATGGTTTGTGGTCCATTCGGTCACGAGGTCAGGCGACGACCGCAGTAAGTTATTGATGCCTAGGTCGCAGGGTAGTTGCTCGACTTGCGCCGCCAACGACCATCGAAGAAGCGTTGGGTGTCCGCGACGATCGCCAAACTTCGGAATGAGTGCTTGGCAATCGCCGATCGACCAACGCCTCAATAATCCGTCGAGCACTTCCGGCTCAACCAGCGGATGGTCGGCAGGAATCAGCAACCAGCCGTCATCGTCAACAGGAGTGAATCGCTTGCGAATCGCCCTTAAACCAAGCTCAACACTGTCACGCATATCTGGCGGTTCGTGATCGGGGATGACGATGATCGCGGCTGTTCGGCTCAATGCCGATTGCAGTTCGATATCATCAGGCCGCACAACAACGTAAACGGCGACGATCTCTGGACGGCACAGCGCCGTCAGTAATTGTTCGATAACCGTCTTGCCATCCCAAGGGAGCAACAACTTCGGTGACCCCATGCGCCGACTTCGCCCCGCTGCTGGGATCAATGCAAATAGGCGTTGAGAACGGACAAGGGGTAGGTCTGCAAATTTCATTTCGCTCTTTCGGCAATCCAAGAAGTCTTGCTGTTGCTGCCCATTGAGTCACCAGAAACTTGGAATCGCGACGCAGTGTGGCAGGTTTCAACGACAGTGTGCCAGCGAATCAAGTCGCTTGCTTTGCTTGCGCAAGGTTGGAACATGTGCGGACTTCTTTTTGAACTCTGGAGACACCGCTCATGTCTGACGCTGCTGAGTACGATCCGTATGCATTGCCGAGTGAAGCGATACAGGAACCGCCGGTCTCGCTGTGGGCCGCTCTGAGGAAGATTGGGCCGGGAATTATTCTGGCGGGAACGATCGTTGGTTCGGGAGAACTGCTACTGACGACGAAACTGGGGGCGGAACATGGCTTCGTGTTTTTGTGGCTGATTCTGTTTAGCTGCGTCGTCAAAGTTTTCGTGCAGACCGAACTGGGGCGTTACGCGATCTCGTCGGGGAAGCCAACGTTGGGGGCGATCAATGAACTCGCCGGGCCACGTTTGGGCGCTCATTGGATTGCGTGGTGCTGGCTGTTGATGATGCTCTCAACCATCTTTCAATTGGGAGCCATGACCGGAACGGTTGGGCAATCGTTGAATCTCGCTTTCCCAAAGTTGTCCGTGCAGATCGCGGGAGTGGTGGAGGGAGTGTCGCCCTGGCTGGCGGCAACGATCAATGGGCGCCCGGAGTTTCCGTGGGCTGTGCTCACATGCTTGGTAGCGATGCTGTTGTTATGGAGCGGCAGTTATCGGCGAATCGAAATTGTCACGACAGCGCTGGTCGTGGGGGTGACGTTGGTCACGGTCGGTTCGGCGTGCTTGTTACCATTCACCAATTATCCGATCCCCTGGCCGCAGGTCGTGAATGGGTTGAACATCCAATTGCCGGCTGCGGGGATCGCCGCTGCATTCAGCGTGTTTGGAATCACGGGTGTCGGGGCGTCGGAGCTCTTCTATTACCCCTACTGGTGCTTAGAGAAAGGTTACGCGCGCTATGCCGGACGCTGTGATGAGAGTGACGCTTGGGCGAAACGAGCACGCGGATGGATTCGGGTCATGCACTTGGATGCGTGGGTCAGCATGATTGTCTTCACGATTTCGACGCTCGCGTTTTATTTCATGGGAGCGTCCGTGCTGAAGCCTCAAGGTCTCGTACCGGCGAACAAAGACATGATCGCGACGTTGTCGCACATGTTCGTGGACACCTTTGGGAAGTGGACCGAAGTCGTCTTCTTAATTGGCGCGGGAGCCGTACTCTTCAAAACGTTGTACTTGTCGTCTGCTGGAAACTCACGGTTGGTGGCGGACTTCCTCAGCCTTTCGGGGGCAGTCCGTTACACCACGGCGCAACAGCGAGCAAACGTCATTCAACGATTGTCGCTGGCGTTTCCGGTGATCGCGTTGGTGTTGTTCTTAGCGTTTAAGGAACCAGCGTGGATGGTGGTATTTGGTGGTTCGGCTCAAGCGTTAATGTTGCCGATCATTTCTGGAGCGACGATCTATTTTCGCTATCGCAAATTGGATCGCCGGATCACGCCGACGTTGTTTCTCGATGTTTGCTTGTGGATTGCTTTTGTGTTGATCACTGCTGTCGCGGTTTACCGGTTTACCCCACAGGTGTTGATCGAAGCGTTGAAGTAGTTCCGGCGCACGGTTTTTCAAACCGTATCTCCTGAAGACCACGGTCTGGAAAACCGTGCCACGAGAAACATCTCTCTTGTCGCCTGCATTGGACTAAGGAAAAGACCATTGGCCATGAATGGCAGCCAACCGTCATCGAAGCCGAATCGATCACACTCTGCGAAGATTGCTTCGTTACTTGGTGAATCACACAACGTCCCGTTGTGGAAATCACCAACGTGGTTTTGGGAATTGTCGCTGATCGCGTTATTGCTGGTGTCCTTAGAGTGGCTTGGTTCATTGTTCGACATCGCAGGGCTACCGTTGCCATGCTTTCGACCGGCAGTCGGTGCGGGCTTTTTAGTGTTGTGGTTTCGGGGGCTTGATCGTTGGCCGGTGGTCTTGTTGAGCAGCTTGCTAGGACACAGATACCGGCCCAGCTTATCCCTGCGATTGCGATTGCCGTGGCAGAAGTGAATGCACAAGTTTTAGGGGTCTGGTGGGTTCGTCGAGCGGTCTTCGATAGAAATCCGGGATCGCGACTGACAGATGGCTTGTGGTTCGTCGTATCAGGCACGTTGGTGGCCACGGCCGTGAGCGCACTCCTGGGAACGGCGTTGACTCAATTGCTCACACCGTTGACGAAGTGTTCTTTCGGAGAGCAGTTCCTCATTCGTTGGCTGGCTCAGTCGCTCTCGGTATTGCTCATAGCGCCGGTTGGGTTTGCTTGGTGGGATTGGTCATGGGCTAATCGAAAGACGGTCTCTCGTTGGTGGGAGTTCGTTTTGTTTGCCGTAGCCTTGATCTGGTTGGCGACCTGGACGTTCGGCAGAAACATTGCTGCAAACAGTTTGCCGATCCCGGATGTGGTGTGCGTGATTCCGGTCTGTTTTTGGGCGTTGGTGCGCTGGGGAACTCGCGGCAACAGCGTTTGCACGTTGGCAATCTCTGTGATGTCGATAGTCGCCGCCCTGCATGGTCGTGGGCCGTTCATTCGAGATGGCGGTGATGTCGCGTACTCGACACTGATTCTGGTCATGGGAAACTCGATCGTCTTCAGTGCGACGACGTTGCTGACGGCGGCCTTGATGGATGAACGACGTGAGGCAGTTGCTGCTCTGCAAAAGATTGACGTGCGGTATCAAATTTTGTTTCAAAACTCACCCGATGCCGTCTTAGTGATCGACATGGAGACCGAAGAGTTATTGGAATTCAACAATCGTTTTCCGGAGATGCTCCGTTGCTCAGGAGCTGATCTGCGAGGAAAAACCCGAAGCCATTTTGAACTCGATCAGATGCCATCGTCACTGCCTTTGGGTAGTTCTGTGCTTTCAGTGACGAAAGTGAAGACTATCGATTTCGATACTCAATATCGTTGTGGTGATGGAGAGATCATTGACGTCAACGTCACGTTCTCAGTGATTGATTTCTTTGGCCGTCAGGCACAGTTGATGATTGCTCGCAACGTCACCGCACGACGCAAAGCAGAACAACAACTACGCGAAAGCGAAGAAAAGTTTCGCGTGTTGGCGGAAGCGATCCCTTCGCTCGTGACAATTCAACGTGATCAACACCCGCTGTACGTCAACCCGGCGATGATTGCAGTTAGCGGCTATTCGCTGGAAGAACTCCAGCAGGCGAGCTTCTTGGATCTGTTGCGGGATTCTGAGCGAGATGAGGTGCAGCGGCGACTGCGACGGTTGCCGGCCAACGCGGCCAAACCTTGGCTGCGTGAGGTTTCGCTGTTCACAAAAAGTGGGGATGAACGAAAGGTCGAACTCTCCGTGACCGCGATCAGTTTGGAAGGCCGCGATGCGTGGTTGGCGAGTGCCGTAGATGTCACGGAACGACGACGGAGAGAAGCAGAATTGCGGCAACTCAACGCCGAACTGTTTCATACTGCTCGGTTGAGATTGCTCGGAGAATTTGTGGCTGGCGTCGCTCACGATCTGAAGCACCCAATCGGTGCGATCGACCTTTCGACAACTGCGATGGTGAATCGACTCAACTCAGGCGAAGTTTTCTCGGCAACAATGCTGCACACGGAGTTTGAGTTCGTTTTGTCACAGGCCCAAAAAGGGATCGATCGCATCCGACGGCTCGAAGATTTGTCGCGTCGGCATGAGACCGAACGACGCATGATCGACTTGCCTCCCCTTGTTGATGACGCGAGGCGTTTGGTGCGACTGAACCGTCAATGGAGCGATATCCCGATCAAGGTTGAAACACAGTCGGCGTTGCCAAAGGTCTATGTGGATCGTGCAGAGATGACCCAAGTCTTGTTGGATTTGTTTCGCAATGCGCTTGAAGCAATGGAAGAAACGCCTGCAAATGAACGCCGAATTGTCGTGACGATCAGGAAGGAAAGCTCTGGATTTGTCCGCATGACGATCACAGATTCCGGCTGTGGAATTCCAGATACCATCCAGCAAAAAATGTTTCGGGCGTTTAATTCCACCAAGTCCGAAGGTCTTGGCTTAGGTTTGTCGCTGTGCCATACGGTCGTCGTCGAACGACATCGAGGCAAGTTGACCTACGAACCTGCACTCCCGCGAGGGACGACGTTTCAGATCGTTCTACCAACCGACCGATTTCCGAGTGCATGATAGAAATTGGGTTGCAGGAGATTTCAATTTCAGATTCGGAATAGTCAGTTGAACTCAAAAACTTCTTCGTGACCAACTTGATGCTCGTCGCTCGCACCGTAACATGTGGCCGACTCGCGTCCCTTGGAGTGATGAGACATGTCCGCGCAAATGATCGCTTGGTTGTTGTTGGCTGGTCTAGGAAGTGTGCTGATCGGAGCGGCGTTGACTCGTTGGATTGGAAGACCGTGGTTCAACGCTCGCCGTCGCAGCGTAGCCGAACAGGCCATGCGACAATTTCCACTACAACGAGAACAGCTTGAAGCGAAGTTTTTTGATTTGGCCCGCTCATCCGGGAAGCCACGTGGACTGAAGTGGCTCGATTGCGACTGGCTCCGCGAAGTGACTTACGCACGTGCCAGCGACACTGGTCTACTCACCGCGTTTGTCGCCGTGAATCTGCGTTTTGAAGCGATTGCCGGCGGCGATATGGAAGGAATCACTCATGTCGATACGCTGCGAGAAGCGGCAGCCGTATTCCACTTTGAAAAAGGCCGCTGGAAAACCAGTGGTCGAGCACTTTTCAACATGAATCCGTCTGAAGCAATGGTCCGCCTGGCTGGGCAGTTTGAGCCGGTGGCCTAACGGATAACGCGAGGTTGTGGTCAAGCCTCAGTTGGGAATGGGAGCCTGTTTCTCTTCCAGTGTTTGTTAACCACAATGGGACTTACAGCGAGTCGTTGACCGGCTTCATCGACAATGTTTGTCGGCCGCGGCTGACAGTCCTTTGGCGTTGGGCCTTGTGGAATTTCACAATCCAGCGGCGGAAGTCGGCGTCAACTTCTGCAGAATTCCCCAGATCGAGTAATGAAGCGAGCGTGTTCCAACCGGTCGAGTCAATCGTGCTCATCGAACGAAGTTTGCGGTAGTACGGTTCGAGCAACTGCTGGTCCTGTAGGTAGAGGCACAGGTACCGAGCTTGAGCGTAGTCGATCGCTTGATGCTCAGTGCGCAGGCCGTCGTTCGCGAGGTCAGAGGCGGGGCGTAGTTGGTTATCATGGATCGCTCTCAACACGTGATGCACACGCCAATTATCAGTTCCACTGAGACGGCGGTTATTGTCGGTGAACTCGCTTTGTTCGAAGAGCGACGCGAGCCCCTCGTCGAACCACTCTGGCATCAGTGGAAAATCGAAGTGAGCCAGTGCGTGTGTCAGTTCATGGGCGAGCGTTCCACCACCCGTTGAGACGTTGGCGACGACTCTGCGTTGAGGCCGCAGGTAGTAACCGTAGTAAGAATCCGCTTTTCGCCGGTCGACACGCAGCGCGAACTCACGGAATCTGGGTTCATCGGCAAACGCAATGATCGTGATCGGCTCAGTCGGAACAGTATCGAAAAAACTCACGTTCAACGCTCGTTCCGTCGGACGGATCACGTCGCGGTGCAGTCGGTCAAGAACCTCTTCGGACATATCGCCAGCGATGACATAAGGTGGGCGAATTAAGATCGTGTCCGACCGATCGAGTCGCGGAACTAAATCTTGAGCAGTCGCTTCACACGCTCGACGGAGGAGAGAGTTCGTATCGTTCTTGAGCGGCTCCACGACATCGACATGCAACGAACCTGGAGTACGTGGTGCCGTTGAGCCATCGCGGGCGCTTCCCAGGGTCAACAGAAAGCTGGCACCGATCAGCAAAATCGGGCCGACAATCAAAATGGTTTTGCGATGCGAGTCCACGAGGGAGGTTCCAGGCTGGAGCTAGATGCGATTCGGTACGCACAACTCTAAACCGTAATGTGCGAGGGCATGACTTCTTCTTGAGTCGTTTGATGAAACGATCTAGATTCCCGCCGTTGCGATTGCTGAAGGCCATGCGACTGGCAGAGTTATCCACGCGAGTTGAGAGAGAAAACTGGCCAATGGAGTCACTCGACAATGAAAACTTGAATCGATTTTGGGAAATTACTTTCGCCGCAGTTCCGCTCGTGCGATGAGATGCGTTGCACGGATGAAATCGATTTCAGGAGTCTTCGCGAAGTTGTCGAAGACAAACAGCTCGCCCGAACACAAACGCCACGAGGCGTCGCAAAGGATTGCGGCCTCTCGGCAGGACAGCCTCGCTGACCTGAAGACAGATTGATGGAACGCTTTCATGGACGAGAGCCTTTACACTCGCTTACGACGTCGTAAACCGACGGTTCCCTGGCGGCAGAATCCGCCCGCTCGACACGTTCGCCGATCTCTGGTAGCAAACGTGCCGACGATTCCTACGTCTGATGGAAACCAAGCATCCATGTATCGCCATCTCGGAGCTCATCTCGATCGCATCAACGGAGTGGATGGAACTCGCTTTGCTGTCTGGGCTCCGAACGCTCGTGAAGTTTCGGTGCTCTGCGATCAGACTCATTGGAAACACGGCGAATTTTGGCTGCAGGGTAGCAGTGCCGGTGTCTGGTCAGGATTTGTCCCCGGTATCAGCAATGGTGCAACGTACAAGTACGGCATTCGCACGCCACAAGGAAACGTGATCGAGAAGTCCGACCCGTATGCGTTTGCCGGTGAGATGCGTCCGAAGACGGCGTCAATCGTTTACGATCTCGGAAACTTTGAGTGGCATGACGTCGAATGGCGAAAACGCCGCGAGACGACCAATTGGAGCGAGCAACCAGTTTCTGTCTACGAGGTTCATCTCGGATCATGGCGTCGGCCCACCGAGCCGGATCGTATTTATTTCAGCTATCGCGAGTTGGCTCACATGTTGGTCGAGTACTGCCAAGAAATGGGCTATACGCACCTGCAACTGATGCCCGTCACCGAGCACCCCTTTGATGGAAGTTGGGGCTATCAAGCGACTGGCTACTTCGCTCCAACAAGTCGATTTGGCTCGCCTCATGACTTCATGTACTTTGTCGATTACTGCCATCAACACGGAATCGGCGTGTTGATCGACTGGGTTCCCGGCCACTTCCCGATGGATGCGCATTCGCTTGGCCGGTTTGACGGGACCGCATGCTATGAACATGCCGATCCGCGACTCGGCGAACATCCCGATTGGGGCACGTACATCTTCAATTACGGTCGCTTCGAGGTTCGCGATTTCTTGTTGTCGAGTGCTCGGTTTTGGCTCGACGTCTATCACATTGATGGGATTCGCGTTGATGCTGTCGCGTCGATGCTGTATCTCGATTATTCACGTCGCGAAGGGGAGTGGATTCCGAATGTGTTCGGTGGTCGAGAAAACCTCGAAGCAATTCAATTCCTCAAAGACATGAACACCGTCTTGCACGGCGAATTTCCCGGCATCATGACAATCGCCGAAGAATCGACGTCGTGGGGCGGAGTCAGTCGTCCGGTCTACACTGGTGGGCTCGGCTTCAGCATGAAATGGGACATGGGCTGGATGAACGACACGCTTAAGTACATGCAGTTCGAGCCAGTTCATCGAGCGCATCATCACAGCGAATTGTCGTTCCGCATGGTCTACGCGTTCTCTGAGAATTTCGTGTTGCCGCTTTCGCATGACGAGGTCGTTCACGGCAAACGGTCGATGCTCTCGCAGATGCCCGGCGACTATTGGCAGAAGTTCGCGAACCTGCGACTGCTTTACGGTTATCAATACACGATGCCGGGCAAGAAGTTGCTCTTCATGGGAGGCGAGTTTGGTCAGTGGCTCGAATGGAACTACAACACAGAACTCGACTGGGCACTGCTCGGCCACGAAAAGCATGATGGACTTCGGCGTTTCGTTGGCGACCTCAACCGAGTCTATCGGGAGCAACTCGCTCTGCACGAAGTCGATTTTGAGGCAGACGGATTCGCTTGGTTACAGTGTGATGACTGGCAGCAAAGCGTCTACGCGTTTTCGCGATACTCGAAAGACCGCAATGACTTCGTCGTTGTCGTTTTGAACTTTACCCCGGTCCCTCGTTTCGATTACCGGATCGGTGTTCCGAAATTCTGTGATTACTCGGAAATTCTCAACAGCGATTCGCAAATCTACGGCGGCAGCAACGTCGGCAATCAAGGCAAGGTTATTGCCGAGAAAGTTCGCGCACACGGACAACCTCAAAGCGTCAGACTCTCGCTGCCACCGCTTGGGATGTTGGTTCTCAAAGCGACGAAGAACAAACCTGTTCTTGCTTCAGTCAAAAAGCTCTAGTTGCTGTAGAATTGAACGACAGAGAGAACTCGTGTACCACGCGCTGTTAGAAAGCGGCTTGGATGACGAGGCCGCTTTGATGCAACCTCTCATTTTGCTCCCAAGCGGTAATGATGTCGCGCGACAAACCACGCCACGCGACATCATCAAATCGACCAGTGCAACACTCTGACATTGGTTACTTCGTAGGAATTTCGGTTGGCGGCTTCGCCGCTGACTGTTCGGTGAACTCCTTCAGTTTGAGAACCAGTTGATGACGCTGGCCATGCCGAAGAACAACAACATCGACCGATTTGCCCGGTTCTTCCCTTTCTATCCGACGTTGTAGGCCCCTCGTCGTCGCGACCTTGTGACCATCGAATTCGATGACGATGTCACCTTCTCGTATTCCGGCGTCTTCGGCCGGGGAGTTCATTACGACACCCCAAACCAGTGCCCCACTCCACGGTGCAACGCGATGTTGTTGAGCCACTCGAAAATCAATGTCCCGGAGATTCACACCGATGTAGCAACGCCGGACCTTGCCTCGATCAAGCAACTGGTGGCTGGTCCAGCGTGCTGTATTTGACGGTACAGCGAAATGAATTCCATCATAAATGTGGCTGGGATGTTGAAAGAGCGTGTTGATGCCGACGACTTCACCATCCAGGTTCAACAGTGGTCCGCCGCTATTTCCGAGATTGATGACAGCGGTTGTCTCCAAGAAGTCCGAGTGCTCCAAAACCGAAGGACCTCTTCCTTTCGTGCTGATGATCCCCGCAGTCACGATCGCACCGGTGTTATACGGATCGCCGACGGCCAGCACCCATTCTCCGACATCGAGCTTATCACTGTTCCCGAACCGCAATGGCTTGAGGCCGTCTGAGGCAGGTATTCGCAGAACAGCAACGTCACTTTGAGGGTCAGTGAGTATCGTCGTCGCGAGGAATTCGTGGCCATCGTGTGTGCGGACGTGAATTTCATCGGCATGTTCGACCACGTGATACGCGGTCACGATGCTCCCGTTGGTATCAATCAAAAATCCCGAACCGACGTGTGTTGCACGAGCAAATTCTACCATTGGCGACTGTCGCTGAAGCTGCGGCAGACGCCACCGGCCCGGCTCGGGAGACGCTTCATCCCAACTGCTATTTCCGCCACGTGACAGCGACCATCCCATGCCCGGTTTCAGGCGAACCTCCAAACTGACGATACTAGGTGCCGCAGCGGCTGCGACTTGGTGGAATGTCTTCGACAATCCTTTTGCTTCCGAAACAGTTGTTGAGGCAGAATCTCCTGCACTAGCAAAAGCAATCGATGACACCAGTACTGCTGCGAACCCGACAACTCGAAATGCTCGACGATTCATGACAGACTCCTTTCAAAGGGACTTCGACCTGAGGGCCAAGCCAATCAAACCGCTCGGTCGTATCCAGACCAAATCAACCAGATCGCGGAGAAGATGCAAATGCCAACGCCGAACAGCAATCCGCGGTCGGAGCTAATAAGGTAGCCAACCGCAGGAGCGATAACCGTCAGGCTCGCCAAGAAGAGACGATGTCGGATGACGGGCTCCCAAAAACGATGTTTGCGTTGCATGGCAAGCTCTCCACATAAAGAGTGGGTGCTCATCAATGCACTTCACGTGCCCGCGTTAGTCAGAAAACTGATTGACAGGCTAATGGACAATCGGAAGTCCCGATTTGAAGCACAAAAGGTTGAAATCAACGAGATAACGCAGAGGTGAAATCTAATTGCGATTGGCTGGCGACCAATGATCACAAACAATTCGGGCAAGCGAGCACATGAGTCATCGAGCACAACGAGCGATTTAGCGCGCGGAATCATCTCAAGCCAGCCACAGTCATGTGGCCTGCAAACAACTGGTACGCAATAATCCGTCGAGACGAAACGACCAATTGTTGTCCCAAAACGTAGATCGCAGAAAGTCGCCGCTGCGTCTTTCTGCGATCTACGTTTCAGACAGTTAAGCCGATGGGTTCAAGCCAACTCCGATGGCGAATGCTCAAGCGATCGTCACGCCGATTCCAAATTTATTGGGGGCCGCTTCGTATTCTTTGATGGCCTCTGGAAGAAGCTGGCGCAAAGCGGACGCACGGCGTTCGTCAGAAGGATGAGTCGACATGAATTCCTGTGGTGTCTTCCCTTTATGAGTCGCTGCGAAACGCTCCCAAAACTTCGGAGCTTCGCTCGGGTCATAGCCGGCTTGAGACATCAAATGGATACCCATTTCATCCGCCTCTGATTCGTGCGTGCGACTGTAGGGTAGCGTAAATCCGTACTTTGAGCCGACGTTGTAGACCGACATGAAAGCTTGCTCTTTGTCGGGAGCAGTCCTCTGCGCAACCACTTGAACGATCTTGCCGACACCTTGCACCTCCATTTGCTGGCTCATACGTTCGCCGCCATGTCGAGCGAGCGCGTGCGAGATTTCGTGCGACATCACAACGGCGACTCCCGCTTCGTTCTCGCAGATCGGCAAGATCCCTTCATAGAACGCGACCTTACCACCGGGGAGGCAGAAGGCGTTCTGAGTTTGATCGGCGATCGTCGCAAACTCCCACTGATAGTCACTTCGATTCGAGACAGCGGCGAGTCGTTGACCGACCCGTTCGACAACTTCTTTGTATTTGGCATTTGTCGAGAGTTTGTTCTTCGTTTTGACTTCTTCAAAAGCGGTCAGCCCCATTTGTTGTTCTTGAGATTCCGGAATCAGCAACAACTGACGGCGGTTCGTGATCGGAGTTGTCCGACAGCCGAAGCAGGAACACATGGCAATACCAGCGGTTGCTGGGCCGAACCACTTGAGGAAGTCGCGACGATCGATGGAGTCGGTTGTTGTGAGATTGAAGTTCGAGGTCATGTTGATGTCCTTCTTGAGATCAGCACGTTGAATGTATTTCGGTCAGATCGGAAAGCCTGACTTACGGCTTTGATTTTTCGCCGACGGCGGGTTGAACGGATTTGGCCGGAGTTTTCTTGGGCTTCTTCTTACCGAAGAGGCTTTCAAGTCCTTGTTCGATTTCGCTGGCTTGTTGAATCGGGTTGGTCGGCTTGGCTGGAGATGTCCCTTCCCCTTTAGGTGCCGGTGTCGAATTCAAGAACGGCGGCAACGTCAGTGGCGGCGTTGAGTCGTCGCTCAGGCCGAACGTCGGCAGCTTCGAATCTGGCTTCGGGAGATTCTTCGTCAGGCCACCGAGATTCAGCGGGTTATTGGGATCAATCTGCAACGACTTGTTGAGGTCGATCGGCAGGCCACTGGCGATTCCCTTGAGATCAAACTTGCCCGGCATCTTCAGACCGAAGCTCTGAGCGATCTCTTGGATCTCGCTCTTATTGAGACCCAGTTGGCCGGTCAGCTTTTCAAACTGCTCGTTGTAAAGCGACGAGAGTCTGGCGGACTGCTTCGTTGTTTCTTGATCAAAGCGAGCCACTAATTTGCGTTTGCCATCTTCAAGTTGGCGAGCGAAAGCCGTGTTGAGACCGCTGGAGAGATCGGCACCGAGGCTCGACTTCAGTTTGAAGTGCGGCTTGAATGCCGTTCCGGACAACTTCATGTGGGCGTCAATCTTGTTCACGCTCGAAACAACGTCTTGAACAACCTTCAGAACGATCTGGTCATTTTTGAATGGCTTCGTGCCGAGCTTTGCAGTGACAGCGTCGAGTGCCTGTTGAAAATTCAAATCACCGGACAGCTCATCGCCGATCATCTTCAAATCCGCGCGGCAATTTGTGGCCCGGCTCGTCATCGCAAGCTGAATCGATTCGGGCTTGCCGAGGTTTTGTTCGGCTCCCTTCGGCTCTTTGTAGACAACAGAGAGTTCGTGTTCCGGCACCGCTTTCGTGTAATCGAAAACCGCTTTGAGGTTCACCGTCAGCTTCTCGATTACGTCGCTTTTTGCAGAGTTCTTTGTCGCGGGTTCCGTCGTGAATTTTGCTTCAGAAAATGTTGACGATTCGGCGAGCGATGCCGCCGATGCGTCGCCCGGTTCTCCGATACTGATGCCGTCGAGTCGCACAATGATCGGCTTGCCGTGGATCTTCGGGTTCGTCGTGATGCCGGAGATCGCTCCTTTGAACGCAAGCTGCTCACCGTTGAAGTCACCTTCGCCATCGACGTTCAAGAGTCGCACCAACATCAGCGGCAGCTCTTGTTTACGTCTGAAGAAGATCGTCTCGCCACGCATACGCTCAGGTTTCGGATCGTCTGTTGCTAGTTGAATCCGCTCCTTGAGGAACTTGGCCCAACCGATCGCAGTCTCCAGTCGATTGGTCAATTGCGGGCCGAGCAACAACTCGCTGACTTCGTTCGGATCGAGACGCAGCAAGTCGGCTTTCTCTTTGAGCTTGTTGAGGTCGTTTGACTTCGCCTCGTTCAGCGCTTGTAGGTCGTCTTTTGCCTGTCGCATGGTCTCCTGCAACTTTGGCTTGATTTGCTCCAGTTCATGTAGCATCCGCTCGGCATCCTGAGCCGCTCTCGCGTAACGGTCGATCTTTTCTAGCTCGTTGCCACCTTTCACCTTTAATGCTTTTCGAAGTTGATCAATCTCGGCTTTGAGGGCCTTGAACTGCTCTTCGTACTCGCCGAATTCCTTCGGCCAGCGTTCTTCGAGTTCTTGTCCGAGTCGTACGGTTTCAAATTGCTGCGGATCGAAGTCGAGCTTCGCTCGTTCTGCCAAACCAGCTAGCCAGTCCTTGCCGTTGGCCAGAAGTTGCAGCTTGAGGTTGTCGAGCAACTCGCTGTGTGAGTCGTCTGTCTCAACTAGCTTATCTCCCGGCAATAAACCGGAGTCTGCACGCTTCGTTCCCCAGCGTAGCCCGCTGAGCGTTGCCTCTTCGACAATGAACGACTTCTTCAACAATGCTGCGGTTTCGAGGTTGCCACGTAGGTCAGCGAACTCAATGAGGTTTGTCCCCGGCTTCTTGCGGTTCGCAACTTGCACGCCGTTGGCTTTGATCGACGGAGCAAAAAACGTCGTGCTCAGGCCATTGATTTCGACTTTCGCCTGTGCGGCTCGCTGCCCGGAATAGATCATGCCTCGATGCACGAGCGGATCAAATCCATATTTGAAAAACGCCCAAACGAGACCGAGCAGAATGACTCGCGGAAGGATGTAGCTCCAACGCATCAGTTCGTCCTTGAACAGAAGCCGGCGGAAATTTTGTGTCTAAAAGCGAATTCAAAACTAGCACGACGCGCCAGCGAGTAGTCAGAACGTGATTCGCATCACTCGCTGGCGCGTCGTGCTAGTAAATTGCACTACGTCAGCTTTCCCGTGATCTCACCACCCCAGAGCAACGACACCAAGCGGAATCGTTTCACCCAGGCGGAGAGCCGAGGCGTTGTAACGGCAAAAATTGGTCGGCTTATGAGGTAGACTGGTACGAACAGGCCTAGTCCCAATGCAAAACTTCCCATGACGATCGTGTTATTAAAATTCGTCCAAGGGATGACGGACATGTCGTACATCTGCGTCCAAAGTCCCTGCAACGATTCGTGCTTCAGCAGGAATTCACCGATCTGATGTGTGATTGGGTCGAGCCAAATCCCGGCCCAGGAAAATACAAACGCCGCCATCAAACCGACGGCCAAGTTAATTCGCAGCGAGCAGAGAATGATCATCAACACGGCAGCCAGCAGATTCCCTTTGGGAACCAGTCCGACGAGCATCCCGAAAGACATCCCCAAAGCCATCTGTTGTGGCGTGGCGTCGATCGTGAGAGCTTTGGCAAACAACCGAAACGGCCTCAGCAAAAACATGCGAATCTCTCCTCTGAAGTTTCGGACGAATCAGCAAGCCGGCCTGCTGAACTTCGATCACGCCGCTTTCCGTGGCGCGATCATCGCTTGGTCGATCGGTTGCGAAACGCTGACGATCGTTCCGTTTCGCAGGTTGATGTCCATTTGCGGGAACGGAATCTCGATCGCCGCTTGGTCCAATGCGAGCTTGATGGCTCGAATCGTGCGCTGTTTCAGCAAACCAAACTCCGCCGACTGAGCCCATATTCGCACCGACCAATTCACGGACGAGTTGGCCAGTTCGACGAGCACCACTTCAGGCGCGGGTGTTTCCACGATGCCGGGAATCGAACAAGCAGCTCGCATCAAGACTTCATAAGTCCGATCAATGTCCGCCGCGTAACCGACACCGACCAAGATGTCGACTCGACGTGTGCGGTGAAACGAAGTGTTCTCAATCGTGCTGCCGAAGATCGAGGCGTTCGGAATCAGAATGCGGCGGTTGTCGGGCGTGTCGAGCGTGGTTGAGAAGAGGTCGATCTCATCGACCGTTCCCGTCTGTCCGCCGACAACGATGACATCGCCGACTTTATACGGGCGAAAGATCAACAGCATAATTCCGGCTGCGAAGTTGCCGAGCGCGCCTTGAAAGGCCAAACCGATCGCGAAGCCGACTGCTCCAATCGCAGCTGCGAAGCTCGTTGTCTCGACCTTGAAACAAGCCAAGCAGGCGACGACACCGAGGACCAACACGCTCCACCAAGTGAACTTGGTCATGAAGCGTGACAACGTCTCGTCGATCTTGGCTAGTTTGAGGCTGCGGTAAGTCAGGCGGCTGATCCAGCCAGCCAAAATCCAGGCTCCGATCAGCAAGACCAATGCACCAACGACTCGTGGCGTGTAAACCTCGGCCTGTTTGAACAAAATTTGCCAATCCCACGAAAACTTCGAGAGCGTGGTTCCGGCAGCCTCAGTCTGTTCAGCAAGCAGTGACAGCGAATCCATCGCGACTCCTTCGATTCCATTCGATCACGTCTGATGATTGTCTTCCGGCAATCCGGTGAGCGGGGCGGAAAATAGCAGTGGTCATCGAACGTGGAAATACAACTTCCCGTATGAGAGGCTCAATCTTGGTGGCTTGATCACTGTCGGCAAAGTTCACGCAGTGAGAACAATCTTCTTAACCAAAACGGTGAACTTGCCAATCGGCTCCCCTTGCCGGTGCGTCAGATCAATACCTCCTTTCCCGTGAGGTCCGCCCCCCCGGCCAGTCCGCTGCGACAGGCAGTGTCGGCTATACCTCAGAGGCACCATTGGAAAGACCAGAATGTGTTCCGTCAGTTCTCCAAAACAACGACATACCGCCCATTGTGACGCAATCGGGAGGCGAATTCGGGGTCAGAAGACGTCAAAGTCATCCTTATTTTGGCCACGTGTCACGAACGCTTCGACTGACACGTAAATCGACGTAAGTCTTTTGCAGAATGATGACTTGAGAAGTTCAAGGGGCCGTTTCGAGAGTGCCGATTCAATGCTTCAGACCTGCCTAGCCCGATTATGAGGCCACAACCTGCAATGGTTTCATGTGGCAACCAGCCGGCGCGAAACTAGCGCCCCGGTCGCCTGCGAGTTAGATCAGGTCTGAATGTGTCGTTTGTGAAATATGTCACTACGACTAGTCGGTGGAATCTCGGATCCGCTGGGAAAATCGCGACGCGCGTCGCGGGCGGTTTCCGGCTTCTGTTCGGTGTCTGCAAACCGCCTGTCTGATTTATCTTGGCACCATCGACGAAATCGTTAAGTGACGAACCCAAGTCCCAAGGGAAGGAGACGCTGCGTTATGAACTGGATTAAGACTTTGACCGCTGTGGTCGCAACTCTCGGATTAGGCAGTGTGGCGCAAGCCGGACTGTTCGATTCCTGCTGCGGAACCGCAAAATCATGTGGCTGCACCTCAACGTGCCAGCCTGCGTGCTGCAAACCCGTGATTGCTCGGCCCTGTTGCCCGAGCGTTCACACGTACCAACGAGCTTGCTCGAACCTGACACCTCCTTGCTGCAAGCCAAATTGCTGCGGTTGGGATCCGTCAGGCTGCTGCAAGAAAGCCTGCGATTCTGGCTGTGGAAACGGCAATGGATGCGGAAACAACGGCTGTGCGCCAAACTGTGCCGCTCCTGCTGGATGTGGTCCTGCTGGATGTGGTAACAACGGCTGTGCGCCGAACTGTGCCGCTCCAGGTGCTGCTGGGTGTGGCAACAACGGCTGTGCGCCGACATGTGCGGCTCCGACTGGATGTGGCCCGAAAGCTTGCTGTGCTCCAGCGGCTTGCGGTCCGACCTGTGCTGCTCCGGCTGCGGCTGGCTGCGGTAACAACGGCTGTGGCAACAACGGCTGTGGCAACAATGCCAATAGCTGCTGTGGCAATAGCTGCTGCAAAGACAATAGCTGCGAGATCGCTCAGTTGATCTACAAGTCTCAAACCGCCTGCTATGCGAAAGATCGCCGCCGTGCGCTCGACCGCTTAGGGGATCGTTATAGCTGCGTCTGCAACCCAGAAATCATGTGCGCGTTCGTCTACGGTCTGAATGACTGCGACGAGCGAGTTCGCTGGGAAGCGGCCGACGAGATTGGCGATCAACTCCGCAAGAATCCTTGCTGCTGCTCATGCGAAATCGTCACTGCCCTGACGGCCGCTTTGGCCGACTGTGACCGTGGCGTTCGCCGTCAAGCAGAAGAAGGCTTGCGTGCTTGTGGCTACAAGATTGTTGACGGCTGCTGTGGCAGCAAAGGTTGCTGCAACACCGGTTGTGGTAGCACTGGCTGCGGATCATGCGGTGCGGCTCCTATGGCTGCTCCGGCTCCAGCTCCAGAAGCGAAGGACGCCGCTCCGGCTCCAGCACCGGCTCCTCCGGTCGAACCGAAGGCTTACTTCCCAACTCGGCTGAATGATCAACAGCAAAGCAAGACCATGAAGAGCAAACTCGGAAACCTGTTCGGTCTCCGAAGCTAGTTCCAACGGTCCTACAATCTGAATGCAGTAAAAGACCCCCGGAGAAATCCGGGGGTCTTTTTTCTTTTGTGTGAGCCATATCCTATGACCGGTGAGCACGTCCCCACCGTGCAACAAAAAACACCACAACAAATTTGCAATTTTTAATCAGGCCAGGCAAGGACCGTCACATCCACTCAACAGTCGCCAAAACCAATCGAAGCATCCATGACAGCAACTACTTCCGCATAGATACTGCGCGCAGATGAAAGCCCCCGCATCGTGTCGCAAGGGGTCGCAGTCGGGGCTAAAGCACCCAACAGCACAGTTGATGGGCGCAAAAAAAACTCGCAGTGTGCCAAGGCTTGCGACACACTGCGAGTTTATGCGAAGTGGACAGGGGCGGGATCGAACCGCCGACACCAGGATTTTCAGACGCCCTAAATCCACCCCGAATTGTGGTCTAACTGCTGACTGCCAAAGCATCTTCGCCGGGTCGCTCCGGATTTGCAAACCGTCGCGAGTGGTTTTACACAATTGCCAACAGTAGTAGTATTTACGGAAAACACCCACGACTCTAAAGCGGCCGAAAGTGGTAGAAAGTGGTAGTCTTCAGTCGCTTTGTTTTCGGCAGTGCTGAACACGAAAACTCGATTCGGATCTTGGTCGAAAGTGGTAGTCGGTTGGTCGTTGAACTCACTCTGCTCAATCACGAATTTAGCTCTCACTCTCGATCCAAATGAGGCTTCGTTTGTTTGATGATGCCTTGAACCGTCTTGGCATACCACGTCTTTCCCTGACGTGGTTTCTCCCCGTCCTCATTCAAACGTTTGGCAATTGCGTCATACGAGAGCCGACCAGTTCCGTCCCGTTGCTTGCGGCGAAGTTCCCAAATCCGTTTCAAGATTTCTTGCTCACCATCGCGCTTTCCAAACGGCTTCCGCCCGACACACGTTCCTTGCGAGAATCGAGTTGCGTGCTTCTTGAGCTCGATTATGGCTCGTTTGACTTCGGAGAGTGATGTGGCGTCAGCGGACGCTGTGATCTTTTGCCATCTATCGACCTGCGACGTGAGGTCGCTGTTTGTGATCGCTTCCAAAACTTGGACCGAC
>JAPLNX010000205.1 GCA_026400935.1 Planctomycetia bacterium
ACGGTCACCCCTCAAAACATGCGGCGTGTCGAAATTCTTATGAACGACCGCCCGCGCCGCTGCCTCGGCTACAAAACCCCAAGAGAAGTTTTCCTCGAACAAGCCTCGATTCGATCTTGCGTTTGAGATTCATGACCGCCTAGTCTTCCGCGTGCTTCTGACTAACCTTCAACCACGCTTTCACCAACTCCGTGTCTTGCGAAACGGGTTCAGACATCGGCAGCAACAAGATCGTCAGCAAAAATGAGTGCATCGTGGTGTAGTTCTCGCAAAGTAACCCGGAGCCTGATCCAGAGTGAAAGCTTGGAAAGACATTGATACGCAATGATGTTGAAATCGGCGTTCCGTGATGCGTTCATCCTCGCTGACGCTTCGAGTTACTTGATCGGAACTGCGAACAGGCTGCGCAGCACAGCCAGCGGCGAGTTGTCTTCCGATTCCTTGGGTGATTCCGCGACGAAGATCGCTTCCCGCAGAGACGGATTGTCCGGTGAGAATGCGGCGGAGGAGACGACGTTCTTGTCGGCCATCGCCGAGCCGACGACTTGTCGATTCACCAAGTTCCACAACTGCGTCCGACCGTCCCACAGGCCGACGATCAGTTCGTCATTACTGGCGAACGTCAGTGCTCCGGGTGAGGCCGCGCACGGCAGACGCACTTCGATTTGGCCGGTCGTCACGTTCAACAACGCGACTTCACCACGAGCGTTCGACATCCAGTCGCCGACAGCGACGGCGAGTTGCCGACCATCCGACGAGAAGCGGACGCAATTCACGGCGGACGAGAACGTCGGCAAATCGACAAGCAATTCATCGTTGGCGAGATTGATCAGCAACACACTGCCGTCTCGGCTACCAGCGGCAATCGTGTCGCCTCGCGGTGAAACAGCGACTGAACGTAAGATGCCCGAGTGAGTCGCCACCGTTCGCAGCAATTCGCCACGAGCTGAATCCCAAATCGTGATTTGCCCATTTTGACCAGCAGCGGTGAACCAATCGCCGTCCGGTGCGAAGGCGACCGCCTTGATGAGTTCGTAGGGAAGATCGGTCTCGGCATTCGAGTTCAAATCAGTCAGCACAACCCGTCGAGCGGTCGTCGCTCGCACAACAAATCGACCATCTGCCGACGCCGCCGTGGACCAGACCTTCTCACCACGATTTCCGCGCTTCGTCGAAGCACGCGGAGCTGTGTCGGGAACAGAATCGTTTGAAACTGAGGAAATGCCCTCTTCAATCTGTGGCCCCGGCATCAGATATCCGACTTCTCGCTCCTGGCCACTGATAACGGACAACGGACCAGAATCCTGAATCGACTCCACTCGCAGCGTCGAAACGCTGGCCGAGCCAAACACGAACGGCTGCAATGGCAGCAGCAACGCGGCGCAGAGAGTCGTTGCGAAACGGACTCGACGCGACATCGCTTTCGGTGCCGCTCCACGCATGATCTTGGTTAAACGATGACGCAAGAAGTGAGCTTGCCCCAATCCGCATGCGACCGGCGGCAACGCTTGCCGTCGTTCGCACAGATAATCAATCGTGTCGAGCAACGCTTCGGCATACAGCTTTGGCGAGTCCGGGAACTGGCCGACTACCCACGCATCGCAGCATTCTTCTTCCGCAACTTCGATCTGATGCTTCGCGAACCATACGATCGGATGCCACCAGAACAACGACGTCGCAATCAGTTCCAGCAATCGCACCCAATGATCGCCGCGAGCAAAGTGCGCCAATTCGTGCGTGATCAATGTCGCGCGTGCATCGGCATCAAGCCGCTCAGCAAGATCAGACGGGAACAACAACTTCGCTCGTGAACCACAACCCCACAACATCGGCGACACGGCCGCTCCCACGATCAAAACTTGCGGCGCTCGCCGCAGTCGCAGTCCTTTGGCAAGCTGATCGGTCTGTTGCTGCAACTGAGAATAAGCAACCGCACTCCTCAGCACTCGGCGATGAAATCGCACCGCTCGCACCAACTGCCGACTCATCCAAAATCCCGATCCGGCCAGCCAACCGCACAACAACAGCGAGCGCCAATTGGGACGCCGAGCCCAAATCGGTGAGCACGTTCTCAACGTGCTCACCCACAACGAAGGCTGCTTACGATCGCTCTGAAGTGATTCCGTTCGAACCTCGATCGACTCTGCTGTCGTCGCAATCTCAACTCGATTGATTGAGTTCTCTGCGAGTTGTGAGTCTTCAGAGTTCACAGCTTCGGTTTGCTCGACAGGCTCTTTAGCAACTTGCGTCGAAACAACAGTGAGCACGTTGGAAACGTGCCCGACGTCAGTAACAGGCACGTCGATCGTCACGGGCAGATGAAACAGTGGCGGCGTGACGAACTTCAAGATCACCAACACCCACATCGCATGACTCAGTGCCGGTCTCCGAGCCGCTCGACCGACTACAAACGCTAACAACGCCAGCGGCAAAACGGTCACAGCGTTGATCAAGGCAATGTGGAGAATCGTGGTCATGAGCCAGACTCACTAACTCGAAGCGTCAGCGAGGGCGGACGCTCCAGACGACAAATTTTGTTGAGAACCCAGAAGGCTGTATTTTCGAGAACGATCTCTCGTGAAGCGCTCGCCCTCAATGACGCTTCGGGTTAGTCGCATCGCTACTTCTTCTCCCGATCCAACTCATCAAGCAACCCGCGGAGCGACTTTCGATCTTCGGTCGTCAGCCCGCGAGCCTTCACCAAACTGGTGAGCAGCGGATGAATTTCTCCCTGACACAGCTTGTCCGCTGTCGTTTGCAACTGCCGAGCAATCAACACTTCACGGGCAACCGCCGCCGAGAACTGATGTGGCCACGTCTTGCGATTCCGCTTCACGCACTTCTTAGCTTCGAGCCGTTCGAGCAACTTCTGCACGGTCGCATTCAGCGAGGTCGTCCCTTCGGGATAAAGCCGCTCCGTCAATTCGCGCACCGTCGCCGTCTGCGATTCCCAAAGGACTTGCAGAATAGACAACTCCGCATCCGTGACATCTTGAGGCGTACGAGCCATTGTGAATTCACCATTTCAAAAATCGGATACAAACCGTTGAACGGGCTGCCAAGATACAGACGCAATGTCTTGAGTTCAAGAACTGTTCCAGAAAGTTTTTCAGTTGGCTTGAACGAATTTCCCAACTCAACGAGAGAGCATAAGAATCAATTGGGGTTCATCCGGCCGCGAAAGAATTGAGTCGGATCAGGGTTTCCAGCAGGTTTCGATACCGTTGTTAGAAAAGTGGCCGAAAAACCAACAGTTTAATTGAGCCTTGTCTTGCGTATGGTTCTCTTGCTGCGAAGCGACGGGGCTATGTTTTCGCTCGGACGTTTCTACTGACTTACCACGTCCATCCTGTCTGCGATCTGTAATTCGTTATGCCGAGCCGTCGCACGCAGTCCGGAAATCACCTTTTCTCGGCGTTCGAGCGGATGGTTTTGACTCAGCTTCCATTTGCCTTCGAGCCGTTCGAGGTCGATCTCAAATCCAATGATCGATGCCAGTAATTTGTTGACAAACTCTGGTTCGGGTGAGTCCATCGACCAAGGTTGTGGACGGAATGACTCATACCGTTGGACCGTCTGGCTCACGATTTCGAGCATGCGGTTGTGGTCTTCGATCAATCGAAGAGTCCCATAGGCATGTACCGCGATGTAGTTCCAAGTCGGCACAACATTCTGCGCTTCGTACCACGTCGGCGATATGTAGGCGTGAGGCCCTTGAAAGATGACGAGCACCTGCTGGCCTGCTCCCGTTTGCCACTGCGAGTTCGCTCGCGCCATGTGGCCGATCAAACGACCGTGCGGGGCGACATTACGATTGAGTAAAAACGGCAAGTGACTGGCGACTGGCTCCGACTCGTGTTGCGAGATCAGCGTCCCGAAGCTGTGTTGTTCGATAAAGTCGTGCTGTTTTGTGAGATCAGTTTCGTGGAAGCTCGCAGGAATATACATGTTGTCTCGTGCAAGATGGTTGGCGGAAATTAAGACGCCGGGTGTATGAACTTGGCGTTCACAACAACGATTTCACTAAGACATCAAATCGTTGTTTTGATCTCCCCTAAACCCGAGTTGAAATCCACGAGGATGTCGTTGGCCGATTGGAAGAACCAATCGAGTTCGGAGCTGCCGGTGAGGCTGTCAGCGACGGATGAGTCGTTACTGATCGTCGAACTGCTGAGCTTAGTCGCGCCGTTCAAGCCGCCTCCATTGAGGAGGTTCGCGACGCGAGATGAGTAATTGCTCGCGCTGCGCCATTCGTTGCGAATCGCGGTTAGCGAAGCGACGTTCGTGCTGAGCGAACTGCTGCCGCCGATAAGGATGTCGTCTTCTGATCCGCCGATAAGTGTGTCGGCTCCAGTGCTACCGATGAGAATGTCGCGGCCCGCGCCGCCATTGAGTACGTCGTTCTTCGAACCGCCGATCAACACGTCGTCGCCGTTGCCGCCGCTGAGCGATACGGAACCAGCAGTGAAGGCGTTCGCTCTGAGCATGTTGTTGGAATCGCCGCCGGTGAGGTTCGCGGTTTCGATCGAGCTGAGCGTCAGTGTTCCGAAACCTGTCGCGACAAGGGACGTGTTGGTCAGCGTCATGTCGGCATCGTGCGTCACAAATAGCGCGTCGATACCGGAACCGCCAGACAGGGTTGCGGTGCCAAGCCAAAAACCGACCGTGAAGGAATTATTCGACGAACCACCGGTGAGCGTCGCCTTCGTGAAGCCGGTCAATTGCAGGTTCAGACCATCGCTCGCTTGTAATGAGGAGGCCAACAACGTCAGGTTGGCGTTCTTGCTGATGACGACGGTATCGCCCGCACCACCACCGCCAACAAGACTGCCGGTGCCAGTCCAACTGCTGACGGTGAATGTGTTCGCACTCGCTCCGCCGGTGAGGTTTGCGATTCGCAGATTCGACAGCACGTCGGTACCAACTCCGGTGAGGGACGTATTCGTCAACGCGAAGTTGACGTTCGCCGATTCGCTCAACGTGTTCGAGCCGCTGCCGCCGTTGAGCGAATCGTTACCGAGCTTGCCGCTCAGTGTGTCGTCTCCCGCGCCGCCGTTGAGTGTGTCGGCTCCGCCAGCACCAACCAGCAGGTCGTTGCCGTCGCCGCCGAGTTCAAACATCGGTCGAGCGGTGAGGTTCGACGCATTGACGACGTTAATCGTGTCATTGCCCGCATGAGTCCGTACTCGGAACTGTGCCGTCGTGTTGTAGGCATACGAGTAATTCGCGCTGAGCGAACCGCTAAAGCCGATCGTCACGTTGCCTGATGTGGTGCTCGGATAAGTCACAGTGACGACATCAGCAGCGGCTCCTCCTTGAACGAGGATCGTCGTCGTCGTGGCATACGCACCGACAAACGCAACCGTGTTGTCTTCGTTGAGCGGATCGGTGTCGGCTTCGGTGATCGCATTCGTCGGATCGGCGACCGCGAGGATGAAGTAGTCGGTCGTCGGCTCGGTCGCACCGGCTCCGGGCAGCTTCACTTGTCCGGCAGCGGTGCCGATCGTGAAGGTCAGCGTGTGCGAGCCGACGGTCAAATCGGCCGCGTTGCTGATCGTGACGTTGCTCAGCAGCGTGTCGCCGACATCAAACGCCGTGTCAATTGATTGCACGAACCGCAGCGTGAGCGGCCCGGCGACGGCCGTGTTTTGAATGTCATATTTCACCATCAGCGTCGTCTTGCCGTTCGCAGTGACGGAGTTCATCACAATGTCGGGTGACACGATTCCGAAGGTCGTACTCAGCACGCTGGGATCAACCGTGACGGTGCCGAGATTCGTTGCCCGGCGGAACGCGTTGCCGAAAGTCGTCACGTTCGACGTGTAGCTCGTGCCGACATTCGTCGCCGGTCGCGCGCGGAACGGAGCGCTCGCATCGCTGACGCCGGACGAACTGAATTCATACTCGCGCCAACCGTAGCCCTGATAGCCGTCGAGCACCGCTGAGTGCCAACCGTAGTCAAACTGGGTTTGACTGAAGGTGTTGTCTGCATCATTCGTCGTGACCGCGAGCACCTGAGTGCCGAAGGTCGCACGATATGTGGCGAGTGCATCGGCCTTCGTGCGCCACGTCGAGCTGCTGACGGTGTTCCCTTCTTGAACCTGATAACTCTCGTAGAGATAGAAGTCCGCCGCCGTGAGCCGCGTGTCGTCGGCGTTCGGGTTGAAGCTCGCATCGACGGCACTCGAAAAGACGTCATCCACAAAGAAGCCGTTTGCGATCACCGGCAGGCCGAGCGAGTGTGCGTAATCGACAACCGCGTTCTGCCGATCGCGAGTCGTTCCGAAGTCGTAGCCGAAGTCATCCAGGAAGATGCCGTCCGCACCGAGCGTCTTCCAATTGCTGATCTCGGTTTGAATTTGGTTCAACGTCAAATTCTGTGTCGAGACGCCGGCATCGACATATCCGAAGAACCGCGTGTGAGCGGTTGCCGCGTTCTGCATGATGAGCCCGGTGTTCGCCGAGTCGGGATGCGACGGCGTTTCGAGGCCGTCGCCGAGCACAACAATGTCGTAGTTGCCGAACGTCGCCGCCGCAGTCGGGATATCACCGTTCGCGCCGTTGATGAGCGACGGATAGCTGTAATAGATCAGCAAGTTGGCCGGTGCGACGTTGCCTCGCGCGGCTTTAACGGTGACGGCGTAGTCTTCGACTTCTCCGTCTGCGGCCAAACCGGTCGGCGCAAGTCCGCCCGCGCTGCTGACTCGGAACCGCGCGAAGGTCGTCCCGCTCAACGCTCCGGAGGGGACCGCAAACGTCAGCGAGTTATCTCCGCTGGAGATTGTTTTGCTCGCGAAGAATTGTTCGCCCGCGTCGGACCAATCACCGTCGTGATTCCAGTCGATCCACGCATCGAGCTTTGCCGCCGCCCCGTTTTGTAAGTTGACTGAAACGAATCCTGACTCGCCCGCTTGCAACAACGATTGAACTTGCACGCCATCTTCATCGTCGTTTTGCGAATCGTCGCCGTTCGCGCTCGCTGTCGGCAGGCCGTTCGATTCGTTGTCGGGAGCACCGCCCAATGATGGGCCACCGATCTGATGGCGTGCTCCGTTTTGAGCGAGCGTGGTCGGATAACTCGCCGCGAAACCGGATTGAGCGGCGGTCGGAGCGTCGCCGAAATCTGATGGGCTGAGTAAGCCGACAGCGACTGTGATCACGCCGACGCCGCTCGTGCCGAGCGAACTGGTGGCGAGATACGTGAAGCTGACCGTCCCGCGAAAACCGGTTGCGGGCGTGAAGAGAATCTTGTCATCGGACACATCGCTCGGCGTGCCGTTGTTTTGAATCACCGCTGTTCCGGCGGAGGGCGGAGTCGCAATCGACAAGGCTGACCAGGTTGACGTTGGGCTGACGTCATTCGTGAGCACGCTGCTGCTCGCGGCGGTGTTCAGCGCGGTGGCGAGGAAGTCCGCAGTCGTCGAGACCGGCTGATTGAGGGCGAAGAATTTCGCGCGCACATCAACGCCGGTCGCGTTCGCACGATCAGCAACCGCAGCAACATAACCGCCGGGCGTTGAGAGCGCGGCGACATCGACTCCCGAAAAATAGTTGGTCAGGACGTTGGTTGTCGTCTCCGACGTGAGCGGTTGACCGCTCGCGTCGAAAGCTCGATGACTGAAGTCGCCGGGCGATGGCGGTCCGCCGCTGCTGATCGTGTTCGATGGGCCGACTCGCCAAGTGACGATGCGACGATTGGCCGAGTCGATCGCAATGTGCGGTTCGTTCTGTTCGCTGGTTGTCGTCGCGTTCGCAATGATCTCGCTGCCGCCGATGTTCGTGGTCGAGAAATTGCGCAGCACGATTCCGCCGCCGTCGCCATCTTGCCCGGTGCTCTCCCAAACGATCGTGTAGGTTCCGTTGCTGTCGAAGGCCACGTCGGGCAGATCTTGATCGGCGTCGAGCGTCGTGTTGACCTGAAAGACGGACGTTGCCGCTGTGCCGTCCGCGTTGTATCGCCGAGCGAACACGCCCAGTCCGCTGGTGTCGGCCAGTCCTTCCGCGCCGTTGTCGTTCGTCCAAACGGCAACAAAGCTGCCGTCGTCCGCCATCGCAATGCTCGTGCTGGAGAAATGCCGACCACCGGGAATGTCTTGCTCGGACGCTGTGACGGCCGAGCCATCCGCGTTGAACTGCCGAAAGTGAACGTCGTCGCTCGACTCATTCGAGGCCCACATCACGACGAAGTTGCCGTTCGTCCGATTCATGGCGATCGACGCATTTAACTGCGACGCGGATAGCTCCGTGTTGACGATCGTTTCGCCGCCGAGCTTCGTGCCGCTCGCATTGAACCGCTGCATGTAAATGTTGTCGTCTGTGCCGACCGAACCGCGACCGCTCCACGTGATGACGAAGTTGCCGCTCGAATCCATCGCGACCGCTGGCTCCTCTTGATCGCCGCTCGTGGTTGTGTTGACCGGAAAGACCGCGCCACTGGCGACACCGTTGACGTACCGTCGCGCATAAATGCCGTTTCCGCTACCGTCTTGCCCTGCACTCGTCCAGGCAATGACGCTTTGCGAGACTTGATTCGACGCGACCACGACTTCGGTTTGATTACCCGTCGTGAACGTGTTGACGAGTCCGTCCAACGCCGTTTGTGGAGCAATCTCCAAACTGGGCTGACCGACATGCACGACCTGCGCGTATTCTGCGATCCCTCCTTTGAGGTCCGAGACCGTGAACCGCACGACGTATTCGCCCGCAGCAGCCCAGGTGTGCGAAGTGCTCAACGAATTGACGACCGTCGTGCCGTCACCGAAATCCCACTGAGTCTGCAACGTGTCGGCGTCATCGTCTTGAGCCGTCCCCGTGAAGTTGACCGACTGTGCGACCGCTGGCGAGTTCGTTCCGACGCTCATCGTTCCCGTCGGCGGAGCGTTGTTCGAGAAGTCGCCGCGATTCACGACGACGTCGATGTAGCTGTTCCCCGCTTCGTCATGTCGCAGGATCGGCGTGATGTGAAGTTGGGCGGCGGTGTCGTCGAACGAGCGACCGACCGCGATCGGCGCATCGACTCGATCTTCTGAAAAGTCGCCGGGATGTGAATTCGGTGTTGTGTCGATCAGTCCGACGTCATCACTGCCGTCGAGCGTTCGGACGGTGACGACGACGCCGTTATCGAGAAATGGATCATCGGTGCGGACTCGGTATTCGAGCCAGTATTCCTGATCCGCGTTGCGCGCGATTCGCAGGCCGTAAACGCGACCGGCTTGTGTGGAGCCTTCGTCATTTGCGTTGAGCCGATATGTGCCGCTTGTTGTAACATCGACGATTTGCATGTCGCTGAGCCAACCGTATTCGGCTTTGCGGATCACGAAGAAGTCACCGGACGGACTCGTACCGCCGCTCCCCATGACATCGAGGCCGGTGCCCCCTTCCGTATATGTCATCTGGTTCGCGTCTTGAATCGCGATGTTCGCATCCGACGGATCGAAGTAGCCGACATGTGGCGCACCGGCGTTGTGACCTAACTCGTGAGCCCACACGTTGACGTCGATGTTGCCGTTCATCCACAACCGCTGGCCGGGGACTTGGGCCAGCCCCGCGTAACTGATGCGACCACTGACGTCCGGGAAGATCACGGTCACATGCAAGAAGTTGTTGAGGTTGTATCCCAACGATGTAAGCTGCGATTCGGCGTTGTCATGAATCGCATCGTTCGGATCAGCCGGCGCGCCCGACGTCGCACCGTTTTCAATTTGAGCTTTCGTGAATGGCAGCGTGATCGTTGTCGGGACGATGGTCAGTTGATTGTCCGGGAACGACAACTTGCCGAACGACTGCCGCACATGGAAGTCGTTGACGCTGCTCATGGCCGCTCGAATGCTGGCGTTGGAAAACTCCGTTGCATCCAGCGTCGCATCTTGGAAATTCGCACGGACCACAAGCTGCGTCTGCGCCCCGTTGTTTCGAGCGATATCCGGATTGCCCGGCAAAAAGCTGTTGCCCGTGAGCAATTCACGAGACTCAAGCTCCATGACCTGCGTCATCAAGTCGCGAACCGGCCGCCGAACCGCAGCACGTTGCTTGTTCCACCAACGAGACCAAAACGAATGACCGACGGGCTTGCGCATGAAGTTTCTCTAAAACGACGGAGGTAATTGAGCAGTTTGTTGTGAGATCAGTTTTGAAACGACTGTAAGGAAATTTCACCCTCAAATAAATAATTTTGGCATGCGATTGAAGGGGGACGCAGGGTAAAGTTCGACCGTCTGCTTTGGATAGCGGATTCACGCAGGCTTCAGCTTCGGGTTGCCACGGTGCCGAGTTGCTCGGTTGTTGAATTACGGTGATTCATCCGCCAGAGTTCGGCGACGAAGGTGGCAATTCGGATTCGTTTGCTAGCAGGCAATGCCATCATCACTCCGCCGAGCTTGCGAACTGTCGGTTGAATTGTTTAACCCCTTCGCCAAAGGCTTGGGCATGATGCGAAATAACGACATACAATCGCGCGTATGCCAGTGGCGTTGCGGTTAGACGGCTGTTGTTACAGTGCAAAAGCCCGCAGGCCACCGAGGCAAGCTCGGTGGGGTTTATTTTGAGGACGCATACAGAATGCCGCAGAACGCTTCGGAAGAAGCTCAGATAAACGACTCGGAGATCACTCATTCTGCCTCTCCTGAGCTGTTGATGTCTCCTTCTTTGCAGACGTCGTCTCAAGCTGCGGCACATGCTTACGAGATGAAATTTCTGTTACCGGAAGCAGCAGCCAGAGAGCTGCAAGGCTGGGCGGCGGCGAATTTGTGTGTTGATGCGTTTGCGAATTCTGAACGCGACAACTCGTACCAAACGACAACGCTGTATCTCGACACGGCGGCGTTGGACTTGTTTCATCAGGCAAAACAATTTCGCGGCAGAAAATATCGACTGCGTCGTTATGGTCAGGAATCGACGATCTATCTCGAACGGAAACGGCGGCGTGGTGATCGTGTCCGTAAGCGTCGGACCTCTGTCGCCGAACACGAACTCTCATTCGTGGCCGTACAACAACCACGTGCGGGGCAGCCAGAAGAATGGTTCTGCCAAAAGATCGCCAAGCATGAGCTGCAACCGAGTTGCTGTGTGACCTATGAGCGGGCTGCGTTCATGAAAATGGGGACGACCGGACCGCTGCGATTAACGTTCGATCGGCGAATTCGCGGTGTTCGAGCGAACGATTGGTCGGTGTTGCCAGTGGCGGACGGTGCAGAAATTCTAACGGGCGAGGTCATCTGCGAATTCAAATTTCGAGAGACTCTGCCGACGTTGTTTCAGCAAGTCATTGAGAAGATGCGACTTCAACCATCGAGCGTCTCGAAATACCGTCGGTTGATGCACGCGGTGTTGAATTCGTAGGACGGGCACTCTTGCCCGCCGAAAAGTCAGTCAACTGATGATGGGGTTAGTCAGCAGATGACGGGCAGGAGTGCCCGTCCTACAACGACATGGAGGGACTCGACATGCTGGAGTGGATCAACAAAGCGGCGACGTCTGGAGCCGACATCACAATGGGTGTCATTGGTCTACGGCTCGCGGGAGCCGCGCTGCTGGGATTGCTGGTCGCAGCCGTTTATCTCGGATCGCAGCGGCGAGCGGCGGGAGACGTCTTTCCTTTTCTGATGACGTTGGTTTTGCTCGCGATCTTGGTGGCCATGACGACGTTGGTGATCGGCGACAATGTCGCACGGGCATTCGGACTCGTCGGGGCGTTGTCGATCGTTCGGTTTCGCACGGTTGTGGATGATACTCGCGATACGTCGTTTGTGATTTTCGCAGTCGTCGTCGGCATGGCAATCGGAGCGGGATATCTCGATGTCTGCATTGTCGGTGTGCCGATCGTGGCCGTGGTCGCGTTGTCGATGAATGCCGTTGGACGCGGTTTGCGTCCGACATTGCGAGAAGTTCTGCTCGAAGTTCGCATCGGCAGCGGCTTCGATCCCGATCCGTTGCTTACGGAAGTCTTTCGACGATATCTCACGTCTTACCGGCTCACCGTCGCAACAACCGCTCGGCAAGGGGTCGCGCTGGATTTGCATTACGCCGTGAAGCTCACACAGCCCGATGCGCCGCTGACGTTGCTCAAGGAACTTATGCGGCTGGAAGGTGTGCAGAATGTCGAGTTGAAGGCTCCTTGAACAATTCTTCGACGCGACCCAATAGGTGAGCCGGAGGGCGTCAGTCCCCGGACGATACGGAGTTCAGTTGGTGCGGGAGCTAACGTCATCCGGCTCAAAACAACTTGCTCCGAGTTGACGACTCCACTGCATTTTTCTTTTCGGTACGCTGATCATGAAAACTTACTTTTTTCTGCTAACGCTGTTTCTTGTCTTTGCAAGCGGGACGGCTGGATGCACTCCAGAATCAAAGCCCGCTCCAACAGCAGTCGTCGCTGATTCAGCGGCTGCCGATAAATCCGGGTCCGGGCTTGCGACAGAGACCGAGCGGCCTCGTGATGCGAGCGATGAGTTCTTCGAGGGCGGAGAGATTCCCGAACTGAAGATCGAGGTTCCCGAAGGTGAGCTGAAGCAACTGCGTGAGAACAGCAAGGCGTATGTGCGTTGCACGATCCGCCAGAACGAAGATGTTGTCTTCAAGAGTGTGGGCATTAAGTTGAAAGGCGCGGCGGGGAGCTTTCGCGAGATCGACGATCGGCCCGCGTTGACGTTAAACATGGATAAGTTTGCGAAGGGCAAACATAAAAAGCAGTCGTTTCATGGGCTAGATAAGTTTCATCTCAACAACTCGGTGCAGGATGAAAGTTATCTGAATGAGCTAATTTGCTCGGAGCTTTGTCGAGCCGCAGGTGTCGCAACCCCGCGAGTGACTCATGCCCGAGTGTGGCTCAACGAACGAGACCTTGGACTGTATGTACTGAAGGAAGGCTTTGATAAGAAGTTCCTCAAACGACACTTCGCTGATCCGAGCGGCAACCTTTATGACGGCGGCTTCTTACAAGACATCGACGTTGATTTGGAAAAAGACTCCGGTGACGGTGACGATGATCGTTCGGATTTGCATGCGCTTAAGGCCGCGTGCGAAGAGCCGGAACCGGAGAAGCGCTGGCCGCTGATTGAATCGCGGCTGGATGTAGATAAGTTCCTCAGCTTCGTCGCGTTGGAGATGATGACCTGTCACTGGGACGGGTATTCGTTCAACAAAAACAACTATCGCATCTATTTTGATGCAACGAATCAGAAGGCTTACTTTCTGCCTCATGGAATGGATCAAATGTTTGGCGATCCGAACGCGCCGGTACTCGATCATCCGGGGAGGATCGTTTCGGCAGCTGTGATGCAAAACCCGAAATGGCGAGCACAGTACCGTGAGCGGCTTCGCGAGTTGCTGCCGCTGTTTGCTCCCGCTGACAAGCTGGTCGCGCGAGTCGATGCTCTTCAACCACGTTTGCGTTCGTTGCTTGAAGCTTTGAATGTGGAACAAGCCCAAGGCCATGACGATCGAATCAGGGAGTTGAAAGAGCGGTTAGTCGCTCGTGCGGAAGGTCTGAAAGAACAGGTCGAGCATCCCGATCCGAGCCCGCCGGAGTTCGACGAGAACAACACTATTCACCTTGCCGATTGGTATGGAGCTTCGGAATGCGATGACGCGTTGCACGAAGAGGCCGATCTTCCAGGCGAGCCGTCTCGAAAAACATATCTCATCAAGTGCGGGCCGAGCGGTCGTTGTGTGGCGTCTTGGCGTCGAAAAGTTTTGCTCGCGAAAGGACGCTATGAATTCAACGTCGAGGCCAAGACGGTGGACGTTGAGGCCATCGAAGACGAGCGTGGTGCTGCCGCTGGTATTCGCGCCTCAGGTGCGCCTCGGACTGATCGCCTCGCAGGCTCATCTGATTGGACACCAATGAAATTTGAGTTCAATGTCTTAGAAGAAGTCCGCGAAGTGGAGTTGGTTGCCGAGTTGAAATCGACCAAGGGTCAAGTCTGGTTTGATCGCGAAACATTGACGCTCAAGCGACTGATGCCGCGACAAGTCGAATAATCACGACGATTGTTGTCTTGCAACTCTTCAACAGGGCGAACATGTCAAGCAAAGTACCAATCGCGCATAGGTATGCGAACACTGTTGCTTAACGCGAGAATGATTCGTGCTTGGCGCTTCAGTGACTAAACGCAATTTGTCTTGTCTCACTACGAGCGGTGTTCGAGTTGTAAACACCCTCGATTTGTTGAGTGGCGATGGAGGTTGCTGTTGAGTCAGGCGTTGTGGCGAACCGCTGATTGGGGTCCACGCTTTTACTCCGCTCGCTTGAGCGACAATTTGTAAAGCAAACCGAGCAAACCGAGCAAATCTAATTGCGCATTGCTTGAACGCATTGGCGCAGAAAGGCCGTTTGCTTTTGTCAGACGCCGATCTGAATCGTTAACGGGCATTGGCAAAATCACGCCAGCGAAGTTGATTTCCACGTGTTTTGTGCAGTTATACGCGACATTTGACGTCGCGATGCCGTTCGCAACAGGCACCGCGGGAAACCGCATTTCAATTCTGGTACGAAGTCTGCGGAACAAACCAACCATGCAACAGAACGTTGATTCAATGCTCTGCAAGCATCCGGGCCGAGTTGCCAAAACAGTGGCTTCGGTTTGCGAATGGTTCTGGATTCACCCACAGCTGACGAGCTGTGTCCGTTGGAAGATGTGACTCGTCCCTACAATACGAGCCTCATGTTTCAAAGTTAGGTGTGAGTTTGCTGGTGGCCACCGGCGAACAGCGGTGTGAGTTGCTTGAGAGTTTTCTACTCAAGTGGCTGCGGTGCTCAACGTCGGCGAGAGGATCAGAATCGCCAGCACGTGAGTTGTTGTGAACGCGTCGTGCTCTTCATCAAAATCGACGCGGAAATTGGTTTCTTTGGTTCATCTCACTAGGTCTCTCAAATCTCTAAAAGGAACGGTTCAATGCGTAAGCTTTTCAATGACGAAGCTGGTTTCGTGGTTTCGGCCGAGCTCGTGCTCGTCCTGACGATCGCTGTCCTGGGCATGGTTGTCGGTTTGACCGCTGTCCGTGATTCGATCTCTCAAGAATTGGTCGACCTGTCGGACGCCTTCGGCGCCGTCAACCAGACCTACAATGTAAACGGACTTTCCAAGGCCAAATTCGGTGGCGGAACTCACGCTCGTATCGGTGGCTTCGGCTTCAACGACAACGTGGACGACTGCGACTGCCGGGGCTTGACGATCACCGACGTCTGCGGCAAGAACGACAGCAGCACTGGTGCGTCGAACGAAGGCAACTAGTACTTCCCCTCGGAAGCTCTGTTGATGCTCCCAAAGCCGCCACGGTCTGACCGTGGCGGTTTTTTTCGTTGCGAAAATGGCAAAGCCCCACCGTGCTTAGGGCAGTCAGTTGAATCGTTTAACCGCAAGCCGCAGGCGAACGCGTCAGCGTAGGTCGAATCGCAGAAATTGAATGCGATCTTGGAAGCGTTCGGCTCGTCACGCGGAGTTCATTTCAGTGATCCTGATAAGCCGTTATTCCACTTCGCACGCCTGCGGCTTACGGTGAAACGACGGAAAGGCGATTAAACCCACAGCCCCCTTGCCTCGGTGAGGTTTGCCCATGTTCGGGATAAGTCCCAGTGTCACAGCGACACCGATCACATTTACGATTTGACCGCGTCGTCCTGCGGAGTGAACCCCAACACGATGTCGAATTGAGCGGCCAGTTCTCCGATCTTCGATTCCTTGAGCGGTGCAAAATCAACCATCAACGACTCGCGAGCTTTCTCGTCGCGAATGCCCCGCAAGACCCCGTCTTTCGCGTTTCCGGGATGTCCCTTCACGTAACACTGCGTCGTGAACTTTTCTTGCTTGGGGACTTTGACCGCGACATGAATGTGCGGAGTTCGTCCAGGATACGGGACCGGCTTGATCGTCCGAAATACGTACTCGCCGGTGCGGCCAGTGAGGAACCGCCCAAAGCCTTGGAAGTGCGCGTCACGCTTGTCGCGATTACCGCTGCCGCTGTGCAAGTACGCGCCGTGATGATCGACCTGCCAAATCTCGACAATCGCGTTGCGAATTGGTGAGCCGTTCGCGTCGAGAATTCGTCCGCTGAGATACGCCACCTCGCCGACTGCTGCGTCGATCGTGTCGTTGATGATCAGCAGATCGTTGTCAGTGTCGAGAGGCAGCTTATCAGGGTAGAATGGCCCCTCTGTTTGTTTCGGAGTGCGTGTGAGTTCTTCGGCGAACGCACCCGGAACATGCCACGCGGCGAGACCAGCAGTCATGCCACCGATGAAGGTGCGACGAGAAACGAGTGAGCAATCAATCGACATCGTTAGTTTCCTTTGGAGTCCTGAAAGGTCGAATCGCTGAGGTCAAACCGCACCGCAACATGATCGACACATTACTTATTTTTTTCATCGCTCACACAGTACAGAAACCGATTCGAGCGGAGCAGTAACTTGCCATCGGCGAGCGCGGGACTAGCGTTGAAGTCCGAGTCGTCGTCAAGTTTGTTCGTCGCCAAGACCTCTCCCTCGCCAGAAATCGAAATCACGAACGTGCCATTTTGGCGAGTGACGAGGTATGCCTTGCCATCAGCGACCACCGGCGACGCGTAGATTCCGCCGGCTCCGGAAAGACGTTGTTGAAACAGAGACTCGCCATCTTTCGCACTCAGACAGCCGAGGATGCCACGTTCGTTCGCGCATAAGATGCGATCGCCCGCGAGAACTGGTGACGGCACATAGGAGCTGAGCGACTTTTTCCAAACGGTGTGCGTCATCGTCACTTCATCGCGTCCGCCTGAGCGGATCGCCACCGCACTTCCAGAGCGGCCGCCAACGGCGTAAACGATGCCATCGCGAGCCACCACACTGCCGCAGATCGTTTGATCTTGAATGCCTTCGGCAAACCAAAGGAACTCACCGTTATCGGGATCAAAACCCCAAACTTCATACGGTGCGCTGAGTACGAGTTCGGTCTTCCCCTGCGGTGCATCAACTAAGACCGGGGTCGACCACGAACCATGAAGGCTCGACGCTTCTGTCTTCCAAGCTTGCTTGCCGGTCGCTTGATCGAGCGCGATCAACGCGCGACTTTCCGCTCCCGCATTCACGATCACTTTGTCTCGATACAGAATCGGGCTGGAACCTGATCCCCAATTGTTCTGCGCAGAACCGGTCCCAACGCTCGTTCGCCAGAGTTCTTTGCCGGTTAGGTCGTAAGCCAACACGCCAGTCTTGCCGTAGAAGACGAAGACTTGTTTGCCGTTTGATGCGGGAGTACTCGTGGCATAGCCGTGATCGCGAATGAAGCCGGAGTAACGATCTTCCGTTTCAATCGCCTCGACAACTTTGTCCCAGATCACCGCGCCGTCTTTCAATGACAGGCAGAGCAAATGCCGTTGCAAGTCTTTGATCTCGCCCGGCTTGTCCCGATCAGCACCGTAGCCGGAATAGCACGTCAGAAAAACTTTGTCGCTGACAACGATGGGGCTTGAACTACCGGGGCCAGGGAGCGGAGTCTTCCAAGCGACACCGTTTTGGTTGTCCCATTTCACCGGAAGACCACTCGCGTCACTCACTGCTGAACCATTCGGTCCACGAAACCGTGACCAGTCGCTCACATCCGCGGCAACGCTCAGCTCTGTTCCGGAATAGAAGGCTGCTGCGCACGGAATCAACGCCCACATCCAACGAGTTCGAGAGAACATCAGCAACCTCCTTGAGAATTTCTGTGATAGAAAAAGAACGCTCGCCGTGACTCGATTCAACCGGTCCTCGTGCATCCCAGACGGAAGCAAAACAGACCTCATGGAACAGAGCCACGGCGAGCGTAAAAGACAAAGTAGATCGGTCACTCCTTGACCGGAGTTCATCGACTCCACCGAGCTCGCCTCAGAGCAGTCGTTTTGCGTGAAACTAGTCCGCCTTTTTTTCTTCCGCTTTCTTGTCACCACTGTTTGTTCGGCGAGGTCGGCCTTCTGCACCCGGACGTCCGCCGCCACCACCAGGACCACCGAAGCCACCACGCAGTTGAGCGACATCGAACTTCGCCCCCTTCAGTAATTCGAGCTTCGCGGATTGATCCTTCGAGAGAATCTCGGCCAACTTCTTGTCATTCGCTTCGGTCATTTCTCGCATTTTCTCGCGCATGTCACCACCGCCTCCTCCGCCACCCCCACCACCGAATGCGGCGCGGAACATTTCATTGCGTTTGTCCTCGAACTCCTTATTCGCGGCGGTCAGCTTGTCTTGTTGTTCCTTCGACAAGTCCAACGCCTTGATGACATCAACGTCTTGGTAAATGCGCGAGCCCATCGCCTGCATCTGAATTTGCTTCATTCGCTCGTTCTGCTTCTCATCGAGAATCTCAGCGATCTTCGGCTTGTATTTTTCATTGAGCTTGCGAGCCGCTTCCATGCGCTCTTCCATCATCTTACGACGCTCGTCTGCCGAAAGATCCTGACCAAAACCGCCTGGGCCTCCGCCACCCTGCATCTCTTTGCGAGCTTCTTCACCCAGAGTCTTGAGTTTGGCGATTTGGTCTTCCTTCAGTGCAAGCTCCTTCTGAACCGACTCCATGACCACAAGCATGACTGGTGAGAATCCACCACCGAACCCACCACCGCCCGGTCGCTGAGCCATCACGTTTGACGTGCTTGTGGCAAACGCGGCCAATGCGATCAACGAAATGAAAAATTTACTGCGAGTCATCGAACTATCTCCTGAGAAAACAAACAGAGTGAGAGGGACCGAACCTCCTGCATTTCACGGTTTCCGCCGGATGGTAAGAGCAGAACCTGAAGAGAACATGAATCAACGTGGCTTGGAAATGGCAGAATTGGTCATTAGCTATTGGCCTTTGTTCATTTGGCTTGGCGGATGACCAACAGCCAATCTCTGTCTCTGCTTCCAGCTTCACCGCGAGAACGAGTTTGCAAGATAAACCACGTGCATCGGCAGTCCAAGTTCTCAAGAATTGACCGACTGCCGCGAATCCTTCCCGGCTACCGATGCTTGCAGGGCGATCTTAGAATCCACCGCCGTTTCTGTCTCGTCATCATTTCCGAGGATCACATCATGGGCTTGTTCGACAAACTTCGTGGCGAATTGGTTGACATCATCGAGTGGATCGATGATTCCAAGCACACTCTGGTCTGGCGGTTTCCAAGGTATCAGAACGAAATCAAGAACGGTGCTCAGCTCATTGTGCGACCCGGACAGAAAGCGATCTTCGTGCATCGTGGCGAAGTAGCCGACATTTTCGAGGAGGGGCACTACGAACTCAAAACTGACAATCTGCCGATCCTAAGTACATTGTCTGGTTGGAAACACGGATTCAACAGCCCGTTTCGTTCGGAGGTTTACTTTGTCAGCACGCGGCAGATTACTGATCTGAAATGGGGCACGCCGAATCCCATTATGCTGCGCGATCCAGAATTCGGCCCGATCCGCTTGCGAGCGTTTGGCACTTACACGCTACGAGCCATTGATCCGAAAGCACTGTTGAAAGAACTCGTTGGTGCGAACAGTGAGTTCAGTTCCGACGAACTTTCGGAACTGCTGCGATCAATCATCACGACGGCATTCACAGATTTACTCGCTTCATCGAAGGTCGCCGCCCTGGACTTGGCCAGTCGCTATCAAGAGATGTCTGATGATTTGCGCAAGCTGGTCGCGGAACGGATCGACGACGAGTACGGCTTAGATATTCCCGCATTGTTCATCGTCAATGTGTCGCTCCCTGAAGCGGTCGAAAAGGCGCTCGACGTCCGAACGAGTATGGGGGTCGTCGGCGACATGAACAAATTCCAGCAGTACCAAATGGGCCAAGCGATGATGGCTGCTGCTGAGAATCCAACAGGAGGCGGAGCCGACGGCATGGGAATGGGGATGGGCTTTGCGATGGCACAACGCATGGCTCAGATGGCCGCGGCCCCGGTTGCTCAACCTGTTGGCGCGCCGGCGTCTGCTCCGCCACCACTTCCGAACGCTGCCACCTGGCACGCAGCAATCAATGGACAATCGCAAGGGCCATACTCGCTCGCTCAAATTCAGACGGCGGTTCAAACCGGACAAATTGAGCGCTCGACGCTGATTTGGTGCGAGGGCATGAGCAACTGGCAAGCTGCTGGCGAAGTGGCTCAAACTGCGGCTTTGTTCGGTGCAGTTCCGCCGCCGTTGCCGCGATGATTAGACGTTGTGCCGCGTTCGTAGACCGGTTTTCCAAACCGGTCATCTGGTCCTACTGAGCCGCCCGGTTTGAAAAACCGGATTACGAAAAGCACGAGATGTCTGAGAAGCCCGGCGAGTCTATTGATGGCGGTAAAGGTCGCATTTTTCCGTGCGAGCAGTGCGGTGCCGATTTGGAATTCCATATCGGTCAACAGGAAATGAAGTGCCCGTACTGCGGCTTTCAGAAGCAAATCGAGATCTCTGAAGAAGTCGAAATTACCGAGCAAGACTTCCACGCGATGCTCGACAAATCGCGTGAATGGAAAGAGCAAGCGGGTGAAGCTGACGTCGAACAATCCGGGCAAAGCGAGGTTCGCTGCGTTGGTTGTGGATCGAATGTTGTCTTCATCGGTCCGCTGACGAGCAGTGAGTGCCCTTATTGTGGCTCGCCAATCCAGCGAGACAAGATCCATGACTCTCCGAAGCGGATTCCGGTGCATGGCGTCTTGCCGTTTCAGATTGAAAAAGAAAAAGCGCGGTTGAATTTGTCGGACTGGATTCGTTCTCGCTGGTTTGCGCCGAATGAGTTCTTGCAACGTGGCATAGATGGGCGTTTCAACGGCGTCTACTTGCCGTTTTGGACGTACGACTCGCTCACATTCAGCCGCTATTGGGGCGAACGTGGCGATCATTATTGGGTGACGGTGACTGAGAATAATCAGACTCGGCAAGAACGACGAACGGCTTGGTCTTCGGTCGGCGGCAGTCATCAACGCTTCTTCGATGACGTGCTCATCTTGGGGGCGAAGAACTTACGAAACGATTTGATGCAGGAACTCGAACCGTGGCCGCTGGAACAACTTCAACCTTTCACGCAGGAGCTACTCGCCGGCTTCTTGGCACGGACTTATGAAGTCGAACTCGAGGAAGGTTTCAAGGTTGCGAAGCAGCGGATTAATGACGAAATCGCAGCCGACGTTCGCGGACTCATTGGCGGCGACGAACAGCGGATCAGCGAGATCAAGACTCGGTATGACGCGATCACATTCAAGCACTTGCTGTTGCCGGTGTGGCTACTGGCCTATCGCTATCACGAGCGGACCTATCAAGTCTTCATCAACGCAGTCACCGGCGAAGTTCAAGGCGAGCGGCCATATAGCGTCTGGAAGATTACGCTCACAGTGCTGACGGCACTGGCGTTGGTCGGCGGAATCATTTACATGCAGAAATAATGCTGAAAGCCCCCGTTCGTACTGACGATCCCACCGTGCCGATGCTCGATCGGTTGCGCTTATGGTGGGCGATTTGCGGACTTGTTTTGTTCGCGGCAACATGGCGTCTGTGGGTTCCTCAATCAGTTTTCCCCCAAGTCCCTTTGTTCCACTGGGTGACCGTCTTACCCAACGCGTTTGATGGGCTTTGTTTTGGAAGCCTGATCGTTGCATTGATTGCCGCTGCAATTGGGCTGCCTCGATATGCGCGAACGCAAATTGCATGGCCGCTGTTTTCGGTGACATGCGTGGGATCAGTGCTGTTCGATCAGCATCGACTACAATCCTGGGTGTGGTTGCTGTTGCTGATGTCTTTACTGTTTCAAGACGACTCATCAAGGCGAACGTTGCAGGTCAGATGGTTTGAAACTCTGTCTCCTGAAACGCTTCTACGATGGCTGACGATCAGCGTCTATTTCTGGTCGGCGGTGTCGAAGTTCGATCAAGGATTCTTCGCAACACATGGTCCAACGTTGGTTGAGGCATTGCTTCGGTTAGTCGACCTTGGCGGCTTGCCTGGATCGGTGACGTGGGGGCTGGCCATCGGCCTGCCATTCGGCGAATTGTTGATCGCAGTCGGATTAAGTTGTCCGCGCTTTCGCCGATATTCCGTCTGGGGGGCGATTGGATTGCACTTCGCGCTGATTCTCGCACTCGGACCGCTCGGACTTGGACATCGCTCCGGAGTGTTGCTCTGGAACATCGCGTTTATTGGTCACGATTGGTTGTTGTTCCGACCTAGTACCTCAACCGACCCGAGGCATGGGCGATCGCTTCAAGAAACACCGATGCTTAACAACGAGTTGAAATCGAAGTCATGTAAAGCGCCCGCCCTCGCTGAAGCTGCGGGTTACTTGCTCAGATCTTACGGACGACCAGCCATCGTCATGGTCGCTGTGCTCTGGCCGATTACTGAACCGTTCGGGATTTGCGATCATTGGCTCGCTTGGAGCGTTTATTCGACGCGAACGGAACGAGTCACTGTGACGCTTACTACCGCTGGAACGCGGCGATTGCCGGAAGCGGCTCAACGACTCGTAAAGGGCGGCGAACTGCCGCTCGATCGTTGGTCGCTTGAATCGTTGAACGTGCCGATTTATCCGCAGTTGCGATTTCAACTGGGCATCGTCGAATGGCTGCAAAAGCGGTGTGGCGAAGAGAACGTGCTCGAAGTGACAGTCGTGCTTCCAGGAAGTCGACTCAAAGGAGACATTACGACGGAGTTCGTACCGAGCGATCAGATCAGTCAGCGTTTGGAGCACTTTTGGATAAACACGCGACCGAAAACTGAGTAGCACGGCACCACCGAATGCCCACCAATGCAAGCTCATTGGGATTGTTTGCGGAGAATTAGCGCGACGCTGTGTTACTCGTCGAAATCGCCGCCATCGAAATCGTCGAAGATGTCTTCGTCGTCAGCATCCGAAGTAGCCGTTGCTTCGTAGTCTCGGCCTTCGTTCTGATTACCACCGCCGCGTTGTTCGCTCGCTTGTTCGCGTTGGCGGAAGTAGAGCTTGATCGGCACTTCTTGGAACGGCAGTTTGTTGCGCAAGATGCCGAGCAGATATCTCTGCCAAGCGTTGTCGAACAGTGCCGGGTTGTTGCACTTACAGACGATTGTCGGCGGTTCGGTAGCAACCTGTGTCGAGAAGAAAATCTTAGGGACTTGGTTCTTGCGAACGGGTGGACGATTCTCGACGACCGCCGCACGGACGAGGCGATTGATTTCGCCAGTGGAAACGCGCGTGCGTGTTTGCTTGAAAACCGACTGGGCCAAATTGACCAGTTTCTTGACGTTGCGTCCGGCTTTGGCCGTCAAGAACGCGATCGGAGCGAACTTCAACGTTCCGAACTCGTACCCGAGGTACTCGCCCCACTTCTCCATTGTCATTTCTTTTTCTTTGGCCAAGTCCCATTTGTTGATGACGAAGATCACCGGCTTGAATTGCGACGTGATTTCGTCAACAAGCCGCTTATCGACTCGCGAGATCGTTTGCGTCGCATCGAAAAACATGAAGACGACGTCGGCTCGGCGAATACTCTTTTGAGCGCGGACAAGGCCGTAGTACTCGATGTCGTTAGCAAGGCTTTTCCGTTTGCGGACGCCCGGAGTGTCGATTGCCAACAATCGTTTGCCGTCGATTTCAAAACGGACGTCGATACTGTCGCGAGTTGTTCCCGGAATCTCGCTGACGATGCAGCGTTCTTCTTCGGCGAGCGCATTGATGAACGTGCTCTTGCCCACGTTTCGTCGCCCGACAATCGCGAACTTCAATTCCGGATCGGCAGCGAGCAATGCGCCTTCGTTCGATTCACTGTCAAAGGCGGGTGGAAGATGTTCTAAAATCGCTTCAGTAAGCTCATCGCGATTACGATTGCCGATGACGCTGGTGGTCACAACGGGAATATCCATCAAGCGATAGAACTCGTGGATCTCGTTTTCGGTCTTCGGCGAATCGCACTTATTGACGACCAACACCTTCGGCACGTCGATCGGTCGCAACCGCTCGGCCACAACTTGATCCAGAGGTACGAGTCCTTGAATGCCATCGACCACGAACAGAATCAGATCCGCAGTGTCGATTCCAATTTGAATCTGCCGCTCAATGTCTTCCGACAAGTCGTCGCGATCAACGATACCAATTCCGCCCGTATCGACCATCTCGAAGTAGCGTTCGCCTTCTTGCATCAAATATGTCACGCGGTCGCGCGTGACACCGGGAGTTGGATCGACAACGGACACTCGTTTGTGAGCGAGCCAATTGAGAATCGAACTTTTGCCGACATTCGGCCGACCGATGATGGCCACTTGAGGAACAGGCATGGGCGGAAATCACTCAAACAGGACGCAAAAAAACCGACTTGGCGAGCGGGACGTCGTCAGCACCCGGTCATTGTCAGCCAAGATCCCAAAACTCACAGGATCGCGGACGCAACAGTCTATCGGTTTCGAAGAGTTGACGACAGTTGCTTGAGAAGTCTGCCCCAAGCCGCACAAGCGAGATCAATCCGAGAGCCTAAGAACCGGGATTGACGCAGTTTGCCTTGAGCGGGACACTCCGCCCCCTTTAACAGGAGAAGGAGCGGAGTTTCCTTCGAGAGAACCGTCGAAAATCGTTCGCAAAGGATGGCGAACCGCGATGTCGTACCACTTAATTGATGTCGTACAGCAGCTTGGTCATCCCCGGCTGCTCGTTATCGGCGATTTAATTTTGGACCGCTACGTTTGGGGCGATGCCGAACGGATCAGCCAAGAGGCACCTGTGATTTTGCTGCGGCAAGAACACGATGAAATGCGCCTTGGCGGAGCGGCAAATGTTGCGAACATGATTTGCGGACTCGATGCAAGAGTCACGGTTGCGGGCGTTGTCGGACGCGATAGTGACGGTGAAGAACTGCACGCTTCGCTGACGAATGCGGGAGTCGATTGTTCAACAGTACTCACCGACGATACTCGCCCAACGACTGTTAAAATGCGGTTCATCGGCAAGGCTCAGAGTCGGCATCCGCATCAGATTTTGCGAGTCGATCGCGAGTCACGTCATGCATTGTCTGCCGAGTTGGAAGAGCAGTTTATCAATCGCGTCTTGGCACAATTGGATGGCCACCAAGCGGTACTGATCTCTGATTACTCGAAGGGTGTTTGCACTCCGCGCGTGTTGCGAACGGTGATTGAAGCGGCGAAAGCGAAGGGGATTCCGGTCCTCGTCGATCCCGGGCCGAAGGCGAATTACGCCGACTACATCGGCGCGACGGCGATCACTCCGAATCGGTTAGAAACCAAATTGGCGACCGGCCTTGAAGTCCGCACAACCGACGATGCGTTTGCAGCGGGACGGCAACTAGTTGATACGCTGAAACTCGAACATGCATTCGTGACCTTGGACAAAGACGGCATCGCGTTGTCGCTATCGGACGGATCGGCTGAATTGTTTTCGACTCGTAAGCGTGAAGTGTACGACATCACTGGAGCGGGAGACATGGTGCTCGCGATGATCGGTGTCGGACTGGCTGATGGCTTGAGTCCGCAGGATTTGTGTCGGCTAGCGAACATTGCTGGTGGCTTGGAAGTCGAACGGATCGGTGTCGTCGCGATTTCACGACAAGAGATATTGGGCGACCTGCTGGGCGGCTCCCGCAAGGTTCACGAAAAAATGAGCGCGGCGAATGAACTCGCAAGGCTCGTTGATGCGCGCAAGCAACTCGGACAGAAGGTGGTCTTCACAAACGGGTGCTTTGATTTACTTCATGCTGGGCACGTGCAATACCTGCAAGAAGCTGCGGCGCTTGGCGATTGCTTGATCGTCGCCATCAATAGCGATGCGAGTGTCCGACGATTGAAAGGGCCAACTCGCCCGGTCATCTCACAACAACAGCGAGCCATGATGTTGGCTGCGCTCGAATGCGTTGACCATGCGGTCGTTTTCGACGCAGATACGCCGCTCGAATTACTCGAACAACTGCGACCGAATGTGCTCGTCAAAGGTGGCACGACGGCGATCATTGTCGGCCGTGAATTGGTGGAAAGTTACGGCGGCGAAGTTTGCACGGTGAGCGAAGTCCCGAATGTTTCAACCACTCGAATCGTCAGCAGCATTCGCGAACGACGCGATGCCGCATAATTAGTCTGAGTAAAAATCAGATTCTTAATCACGTAACGTTCAACAACCCCACCGAGCTTGTCTCGGTGGAAAAAGACTTTTGCACTACGAAGTCCGGCATTCAATCAGCCCGTAGTGCATAAGCCTCGTAACCACTGAGACTAGCTCGGTGGGGTCTAGTCATTCGCGAAACTATATCACTGTAATCTGAACTCTCTCCCGTGAACCCCGATCATGAAACTGGCTGTTTGGTTGCCGAATTGGATTGGCGATGTCGCCATGGCGACACCGGCTCTCCGTGCGCTGCGGCAACAGTTCGCTGACGCTGAGATCGTCGGCGTGATGCGACCTTATGTGACGGAAGTGCTCGCTGGAACGACGCTCGTTGATCGTGTTCTGATTCACGATCCGAAAGGGACAGATTCAACCAGTCGTGGGTTCGGATTCCTCGGAACGCTGCGTCGTGAGCGATTTGAGATCGCAGTCGTACTTCCAAACTCATTACGTGCAGCCGTATGGGCATGGGCCTCGGGGGCTAAAAAAACGATTGGGTACGCTCGTAACGGACGAAGTTTGTTGTTGACCGATCCGGTTCCTGCACCGTCGTTGTCGGTGCCGCATCCGGTCTTGGACGAGATGCTGCAATTGGTTGGTCAGCTCGGATGCCGAACGCTGTCGCGTCGTATCGAATTGGCAACGCTTCCACGCGACGAACAAGCCCTGAACCAATTCTGGCAACGGCACCCACAAATCGAATCACGCGGCTATGTCTGCATCAATTCCGGCGGTGCATTCGGAGCGGCTAAGGATTGGCCGGTGGAGTCATTCACTGAGTTAGCTCGTCGAATGGCAGTCGA
>JAPLNX010000599.1 GCA_026400935.1 Planctomycetia bacterium
CCCTTGCTGACGTTGTTGCACGAGCAGATCTGTGCCTCATCCGGCATCGAATCGACACCGCCCAGCGCGGCTCCGCCCCCCGATTTGCCGACGAGCAACTCATGCGGCTTGCACGGCAGCACTTGCCCGCTCTTGGCCATGATCGAATACGTGCCGTAATCGCTCGCGTCCCCGACGAGCACTCCGCCCAAGACCTTCGTGCCGTCTAAGCTGAAGAGCAATTTCTTGTAGACGCCGCTGAACGGGTCTTCGAACGTCAGCGGGATCGCCCGCTCGGCGGGCGCTTCGTAATCGCCGAACGACGCGACGTCACAGCCCATCAACTTCAGCTTCGTAGACAGATCGGTCCCAGAGAAGTGGCGCTCATCGCCAGTGCCGGTGAGATTCGCCGCGACGATCTCCGCCATCTCATAGCCCGGCGCGACGAGCCCATAAATCATACCGCGATGCAGAGCACATTCGCCGATCGCGAAGATGTGCGGGTCGGAGGTTTGCAGCCGGTCATCGACGTTGATGCCGCCGCGCTGCCCCACTTCGATTCCCGACTCTTTGGCCAAATCGTCACGCGGCCGAATCCCCGCCGAGACAATGATCATGTCTATGTCGAGCGACACGCCGTCGTTGAACTCCATCCGCTCGACCTTGCCGTTGCCGTGAACCTCTTTCGTCGATTTGTTGAGATGCACCATCACGCCGAGCGACTGAATTTTCTTGATCAGCGTCCGCGAACCGGCATCGTCGATCTGCCGTGGCATCAATCGCGGCGCGAATTCGATGACGTGAGTCTCAAGCCCCAAATCAAACGCCGCCTTCGCCGCTTCCAAGCCGAGCAGCCCGCCGCCTATGACAGCGCAGCGTTTCGATTTCTTCGAGTAATCAATGATGTGATTCAGGTCTTCGATCGTGCGATAAACGAAGACTCCTTGCTTGTTGAATCCCGGCACCGGCGGCACGAACGGGTATGAGCCGGTCGCCATGACCGCGATGTCGTACTTGATCTCGACCCCCTTCTGCGATCGGACGATTCGTTGTTCGCGATCAAGAACGCTGGCTCGATCACCAAGGTGCAATTCAATGCCGTTCTCGCGATACCACTCCATTCGCGCCAACATTAACTTTTCGGCATCGCGATGTGCGAAAAACGAAGTCAGCCCCATGCGGTCATAGGCGGCTCGCGGCTCTTCGCAGAACGTGACGATGCGGAATTGCTTGGCCGTATCCAATTCGACCAGCTTCTCGCAGAAGCGTTGCCCGACCATCCCGTTGCCGATGACGACAATCGTCTTGCGAGTCGTCGGCGAATTACCCAATTCCATGATCCGAGCCTTGAGCCTTCATCGCCTCGTGCAGTTGAGCATGCTGCAGAGCACGAAGGTGCTTTCTGATTGATAGCGGCAAACTCAAAGCAATCAGCGTGCCCGGACACGGGACGAACCACGTGTCGTTGCCTGCAAGTGATTGTTTCTCCGCAGTTTTCGCAGAGTTCCGCTCGTTAAGAAATTTGGGCGATAGTGGCGCAAGCGTCTGCTCGCCCATTCCGTAGCCACAAGCTGCCAGCTTGTGGAGCACGATGCCTCATCAGATTTCCCGAGTCGCCACAAAGCGATATCCAGTTCCACGCACCGACAAGATATGCCTCGGTGCGGACGGGTTGGGCTCGATGAACTTTCGGAGTCGCAGCACGAAGTTGTCGATTGTGCGCGTCGTGACGTTTGAATCACGACCCCAGACATCG
>JAPLNX010000104.1:0-53919 GCA_026400935.1 Planctomycetia bacterium
TTGATCGCCTTGCTCAATGTCTCGCGCCAAAGATCGAGACTTTGACCAGGCACGCCAAAGATCAGATCGAGCCCCACGTTTTCAATCCGTCGGCGAATTCGTTCAACGGCCGAAACGACTTCGTCCGCACGATGATCCCGTTCGAGCAGCTTCAATACATCGGCATCAAACGACTGCACCCCCAGGCTGATCCGATTCACTCCCGCATCGGCGAGAAGTTCAATCTTCTCGTCGCTCAACCCAAACGGATTCGCCTCCACCGACCACTCGTAACCCGGTGCGAGCACGAACCACTTCTGAGTCAGCTCCAACAACTCAGCCAATTGCCTCGGCGGCAAATGCGTCGGCGTCCCACCACCAAAGAACACTGTGTCGACTTCACGCGGATGTTCGAGCGACGCGAGTTCGACAGACATCGCCCGCAAATAGTCATCCGTCAAATCATCTCGCCCCGCAACCAGCGTGAAATCGCAATACCCACACCGATGAGCGCAAAACGGCACATGCAGATATGCCGCTCGTGGTTCCGCGTAAATTGGCAAAGTCATGCTTGATCCGAACGGCGGCAGGTCACAACGGCAACGATTGGGCGCTGTCGGCCATCGCGCACCAGGATCGGGAAGCGCATGGCTCACAGTCCCCCGACAATGATGGCGTCGTGCGGCAGGATGTGATGAAAGTAAATCGGTCGCCCGGCCTTGTACGCTTCGTCGGTGGCGGGCATCAACTTGCCAAGTTCGACATCATGCGCGATCACATGCTGAGCTTCGCAGTCCCACGCAATCCATTCCCCCTCATAACGCTCTTCGATTTCCGGCGGAATGTCACCCGGTTGGATGTTGAGATCATCTGGCATGGCATGTTCCCTTCATTTGCAAGCACTCTGGTTGACCACAGTGTAACCAGCGGCGCTCGACATTCTATCGGGCACTTCGACGAAGCCCGCAAAGTAGCCCTCTTGATTTTCGCCGCGAACCAAGGCATCGTGTCGAAGCGTTGGAAAACACGTCATGTTGACCGAAGAGGTATGCGATGTCTGTGAAAGAGTTGATTCGGAATGCTGTGGACCAGATGCCCGAAGAGATTTCGTTCGACGACGCACTGGAAGAATTGGAAATTCTGGCAGCAATTCAACGAGCGGATGAAGCCGCTGATGCCGGTGACGTAATCCCGCACGAGGAGGTCAAGCGGGAGATCGCGTCATGGTTTTCAAAGTAGTTTGGACCGGTCCCGCACGGGCAGAACTGCGTGAAATTAAGAACTACATCGCTGCGGACAATCCCACCGCCGCGAAGCGAGTCATTAAAGAGATTGAGGCTCGTGTGGATCAACTGGAAACGATGCCCTTTGGATTTCCCGTTTATGAGCCGAGTCGCGATGAAAACGCGCGGCACATGGTTGTGGGCAACTATCGCATCTTCTACCGCGTCTACCCCGACAAGCAGCGGATTCGCATTCTGACCGTGTGGCATTCGTCGCGACGCGAGCCACGATTGCCTCGCAACTGAATCGTCTCTGCTCCGCTCAGCGCGGGTCTCCCGACCCTGCCGGATTTTGGACCGCAGGTCTCCCTTGGGCTTTGATCGTTGCGACGGGTTTGTTTCAATGCCAACGAAAACCTTCGGTCGAGCGAGCGGCGGGGTCTGGAGACCCTCGCCGAACACGCGTCAATGGAGAATGACTTTTCGGAGTCTAGACCACAGAATGGTCCGGCGGGGCAGCTCTGGCCGACCTTTGGTGATTTGAAATGAATCGGGATGGTAGTTGATACGTTATGGAAACAGCTTCGTTACCTCGCGAACATCAAGATTGGCGAACCAGTGGACCTGGCCGCGCTGAAGATGCGGCTTATCTCTTCGGTTACTATCTGATTTTGCATTGCAGAGACGAGGCCATTGCGAAAATACCGGCGAACGCTTCGCCCGACACAAAGGCCGCCGTTGAAGTGGCGGTTGACACCGCGTTGCACAACGTCTGTGACTTGCTAGAGGGATTCTGGCCGCTCGAAGCTGGACCGAATAAAAGAATCGCCTTAGCTCTTGGCGTTCAAGTTTGTGACGAAGAAGGTGATGTGGCTGAAACTGTTGAAATCTCTCCATGCAAACTGGATTTGCCCATCGGATATTGGAAATGGGCACAAGATCGCGAGTTTCGATAACCAAATCCGTGACTGAGATTGCTCACCATGCGTTATTCCTGCCACAATTTTGAACCCGTGCTTTCTCGACGTGGCATGCTGCACGCGTCGGCGTGCGGGTTCGGATCGCTCGCGCTTGCGGACCTGTTGAAGGCGGACACGACTCGCGCGACGAAACCGCTCGCGCCGAAGGCTCCGCCGTTTCCGGCGAAGGCGCGGCGAGTCATTTTTCTCTTTATGCACGGTGGGCCGTCGCAGGTCGATACGTTCGATTACAAGCCGCTGCTCGAACGGGATCACGGGAAGCCGTTGCCGTTTTCCAAGCCGCGAGTTTTCTCAGCGGCGACCGGAAACTTACTGAAGTCGCCGTGGAAGTTTCGGCAGTACGGCGAGAGCGGGGCGTGGGTCAGCGATCTGTTTCCGCATGTCGCTCAGCACGTCGATGACTTGTGCATGATCAATTCGATGTGGGGGTCGAACTCGCGGCACGGCGGAGCGTTGCTCGAACTGCACACCGGCAGCGACACCTTCGTCCGGCCGAGCATGGGTTCGTGGATCACGTATGGTCTGGGAACAGAGAACCAAGACCTCCCCGGCTACATCACCATCTGCCCGACGCTGACGCACGGTGGAGTGAATGCTTATAGCTCGGCATTTTTACCAGCGGTCTATCACGGCACACCTTTGGGTAACGCGGGAATTTCGTCGGACCAAGCCAAGATTCCGTTCATCGAAAACGCCGACAAGCTGCCGCGATCACTTCAATCGCGCGAACTGAGTTTGCTCCAGCAAATGAATCAGGAACACCTCGCAGGAAGTGGTCCCGATGCTGCACTCGAAGGCCGCATCAATTCGTTCGAGCTCGCCTTCCGAATGCAGACCGCTGCTCCGGAATTGCAGAACCTCAGCACAGAATCGGAAGCGACTCAGAAAATGTACGGGCTCGACAAACCACAGACGGCGAACTTTGGCCGCCAATGTCTGATGGCCCGACGCTTCGCCGAACGGGGAGTCCGATTCATCCAATGCACTCACAGCTACAAATGGGATCAACACGGCGGCTTGAAAGCCGATCATGGTCGTAATGCGATGGAAGTCGATCAACCAATCGCCGCCCTACTGACCGATCTAAAGTCGCGCGGCCTGCTAGACGACACGCTGATCCTCTGGGGCGGCGAGTTCGGCCGCACTCCGGTCGCTCAAGGAGACGACGGCCGAGACCACAACCCGCAAGGCTACACCATGTGGCTGGCCGGCGGCGGCGTGAAGCCCGGCATCCGCTACGGTGAGACCGACGACTACGGCTACTACGCCGTCAAAGACAAAGTCCACCTGCACGACCTGCACGCCACGATGCTGCACCTACTGGGCTTAGACCACCTCAAGCTGACCTACAAATTCGCTGGCCGCGACTTCCGGCTGACCGATGTGCATGGCGAAATTGTGCACGGACTTTTGGCGTAGTTGCGGTTGTTAGTCGTAATCGGCGCGATGCGGTCTCGCCGAAACACTTTGAGCTTGAGTTTGTCCAAAAGTGTCGTCTGCTTGGAATCGCTAATGCGTCGTCTTTGGTGAGAGGTCTTGTTTCCGACGATCTTTACTAAACGGCGGCTACGCCTGCTCGTCTTTGATCTCGCCACTTTCAAAGTGAACTTCAAAGATCGTGGTCACTCCGCGTCCCTTTGGACCATATCCCTTCCGGAAATGAACGCGCCACAGCAAGGAACCGGTCAGCAGTTCCAGGTCGTTTTCGCCAGACGGCACGTAATAGAGGCGCGACTCTTTTGGCTTCAGCAGTTTTTCGAGCGGTAAATTAGCCAGATCCCACGGTGACTGAAAATTGTGGTCGTAGACATACACCTTGCGTTTGTCAGTATTGGCCTTGTCCTCTTCGCGACAGACGAATTGGTTCGCCCGCCAATCGAAGCGTGTCTTTCCGCTGCGAGTAAAAAGCAAATGCGAATCCAGCGGCGGAATCTCTTGATCCTGCGACACGTTTTCAAACTTCAACCACAGCTTGAGGACCGGTGAACTCGGCAGACGCACGTCATCGGACTTCCGCGAATGATGCACGAATTGAATCGGCCCGCGTGTGACCTTGGTCACAGTCACTTTGATATTGCCGAACGTTTGCGATTGCCCAATTTTCAGTTCATGGCCATCGGGCATTTCGGCTCGTTCTGGGACCAACAAAATGCTGACGTTCTTCTTTTTCGGAACGAGATCCGGAAGGCTTTCCAATCCGTAGTCAACGTCCTTGCGGCTCATCAAATGGAAGAACAAGTACAAGAACCCGATCGTCACCGCACTCGTGTAACTCAACAGCAACAACACCGATGTCTTTGCCATGAGCACGTGATCGGTGTCGATGTTTTGGGCCACCGCTTTCGAGTCCGCCGCGACCGTTGTCGTCGTTGAATCGCTTGTCGGCTGTTGAGCCGCGCTGTCAGTTGTGTCCGTCGATTCGCTCGCTGCCGGCGACAAATCGTTTGTCATCGATTCCGTTACGGTTTCGACCACAGTTCCACCAATCAGTGCGCTCAGCCCGGTTCCGCTGGCCGACATGTCGATAGTGGGCAGCTCGGCATCGATTGCGGTCTGAGTAATTTCCGGAGCAACGGGAGCGATTGTTTCTTGCGTCGCCGATTCCGGAACCATCAACTCCGCAGCCACGACGGGCGTCTCTTCGGCGGCACCGAACAGCGATTCCATCGGATGCGGCTCCGTCGGCGGGATTGGTTCCGGAACGACGGCATTCGCGGTCACGGGCACTTCTTGAGCAACAACATTGGGGGCCGGTTCCGGTTCTGAACTCTCTCCGAACAGCAGGGAGGAATCGGACGGCGTGGTCTCGGCGGTAACCACGTTTTGCGGTGGCTCGAACGCTGGCTGTCCAAAGAAAGGGAGCTGTTCGTCAACGACGGAGTTCGTGGCCGCGACCGCTGTCGCCGCAGGTTCGGAAACGCTCATCACCGGTGCGGAAACCGGAGCCGGTGCGGGGAACGGTTCCGTGGTGAACTGCGGAAAGGGAGCCGGCGCTTGCGGCTCAGGAGCAATCGGCTGACTCGGCGGCGGAACGGGTGCTGGTGCTGGAATCGGTGCTGGAGCCGATCCTTCCGGCGCGGGAATACTCAAGTGCGCCCCGCAGTGTGGGCAGGCCACCACGACGCCGAATTGCTCGACCAACAAATTGCCGCGGCACTGACCGCAGATCATCTCAAACGCCATGCGATCCTCGAACCCGCCCACACTAGCCCGACGTGCAACCGAGGGAGTCTCTACGACTGGGCTTTTCGGTAAACCCTTCGTTTGCGTGTCGGGCTAGTGTGGGGCCATGAATTTCAGAATGTAGATTTACTTTGGCGATCATCAGCCAAGGCGGACCAATCTAGCTGGATGGGCTCACCGAAGCGACCGACCCAACCCTGTGATTGATGGCGGCGGATTCCTAAAACTTGAATGCTCCCGCGTAATGCGATCTCGGCAGCGTTCGTATCGACCGACAGATCGTCTCTTTGCACCGGAATCGCCTCATTCAAGAGGATTCCGGCAACTCGCAACCCCCGCGCGCGAGCGACCTCGATCGTCAGCAGCGTGTGATTGATCGTCCCCAGTCCGCATCGAGCCACAATCAGTAACGGAAACTGAAACCGCGCCGCCAAATCGGCCATCGTTTCGTCATCCGTCAGCGGACAGAGCAATCCTCCCGCTCCTTCGACGATGAGCAGTTCGCACCGCGAACGCCAATCGTCGAAGCCGCGCTGCAACTCAGCGAGATCAACCGATCTCCCCTCTTGCCGAGCGGCAATCGGCGGTGCCAGCGCTGCGGCGAATCGCTGCGGCGAAATCTGATCGTCGCTGAATTCGCCTCCCAACGCCTGCCGCAATTCTTCCACGTCGTCCCAGACCGAGCGGCCGTTCGGGTCGATGCGGACTCCGCTGCAAACCGGCTTGTACGCCCCGACGCGATGCCCGGCCGCTCGCAGATCGCGGACGATCGCGCACGACACGTGCGTCTTGCCGACCGCCGTGTCCGTCCCCGTGATGAAAAGCCCGCGCATCGTTCGACCTCCTGATTCACTTGCGAGAGGTCCGGGATGCACAGCGGCAAAGCCGCTGCTACGTAGCCATCACGCTCCACGTGATGAGCCGAGTGTCTGGCGACTCTTTTCGGAATCAGAATCCAGAGACGCTCGGCTCGTCACGCGGAGCGTGACGGCTACGTAGATTCGCACACAAACCCGCCGCTTTCAAAACTCGTCACGATCAGCGTTCGCCAACTTGGCAAGCGATTCGATATTCTCCGCGATCAATGTTCCGTCACCGATTCGCGGCTCACAACCCGCGGACACAAAATACCGAACACACTCGCAAAGGCCCACGACGTATGACAACTTCGCTGCACGAACTGCTCGACTCGCAAGACCCGAACCTGTTCCGTTTGCAAACGTCGGGAGCCGGCCCGATCGGGCGGTTGCCCATCACCGAGCAGATGCTGTTGGATTCTCCATCGGGCGATCTCTTCGGCATGACCCAGAACGCGGGCATGGGCTGGGACGCTTCGCAACTGGCTCGGCCGCAGTATTTGATCCTGAGCACTCAGGGGGGCATCCGCGACGAAAACGGCAAGCCGATCGCGCTCGGTTATCACACGGGACACTGGGAAGTCGGCTTGCTCATGCGAGCTGCGGCTGAGGAATTCAATCGCCTCGAAAAGCTGCCGTTCGCGGCTTACGTCAGCGACCCGTGCGACGGACGGACGCAAGGGACTGTCGGCATGATGGACAGCCTCGCGTATCGCAACGACGCGGCGATGGTCCTCAGGCGATTGATCCGCTCGTTGCCGACGCGCAAAGGAATTCTCGGCATCGCGACCTGCGACAAAGGGATGCCCGCGATGATGATGGCGGTCGCTTCGCAACACAATCTGCCGGGAATCCTCGTCCCCGGCGGCGTGACGTTACCCTCGAAAGATGCCGAAGACGCGGGCAAAGTTCAGTCGCTGGGTGCTCGGTACGCGCACGGTGAGGTGAGTTTGGAATACGCCCAAGACATGGGTTGCCGCGCGTGCGGCAGTCCCGGCGGCGGCTGTCAGTTCCTCGGCACAGCGGCGACATCGCAGGTCGTCGCGGAAGCGCTCGGCATGGCATTGCCGCACACGGCGCTGATGCCCTCCGGTCAACCGATTTGGCTCGATGCCGCGCGCCGTTCCGCGAAAGCGCTCGTCGCAATGGAAGCGGCCGGGCTGACCATGAAGAAACTGCTGACGGACGATTCGCTGCACAACGCGATGGTCGTCCATGCGGCGTGCGGTGGGTCGACGAATCTGTTGCTGCACATCCCGGCGATCGCGTTTGCGGCCGGACTGAAACGCCCCGTCGTTGACGATTGGATTCGGCTCAACCGACAAGTCCCGCGGCTCGTCGATGTGTTGCCCAACGGGCCGAAAGGTCATCCGACCGTGCAATTCTTTCTGGCGGGCGGTGTCCCCGAAGTGATGCTGCATCTGCGAAAGCTCGGCCTGCTCAAGCTCAACGCGCTCACGGCGACCGGGCGACCGCTGAGCGAAATTCTCGATTGGTGGGAGACTTCCGAGCGACGCACGCAACTCCGCGCGCTGTTGCTGGAAAAGGACAACATTCAGCCGGACGACGTGATCATGTCGCCGGAACAAGCTCGGTCGCGCGGGCTGACGAGCACCGTCACTTTCCCGATCGGCAACATCGCGCCGGAAGGTTCGGTGATCAAGAGCACGGCGATCGACCCGACCGTCGTCGATCCAGACGGCGTGTATCGCAAGCTCGGTCCCGCGAAAGTCTTCACCTCCGAACGCGAGGCGATCGCCGCCGTCAAAGGACGCGGCACGAAGACGATCGTCGCCGGTGACGTGATCGTGCTGATGTGCCGCGGCCCGCTCGGCGCTGGCATGGAAGAGACGTTTCAACTGACGTCGGCCCTCAAGTTTTTGTCCTTCGGCAAGCAGATCGCGTTGATCACCGACGCCCGCTTTTCCGGCGTCTCGACCGGCGCGTGCATCGGTCACGTCGGCCCTGAAGCACTCGCGGGCGGCCCGATCGGCAAGCTCCGCGACGGGGACTTGATCGAGATCATCGTCGACCGCAACAACCTCACCGGTTCGATGAACTTCGTCGGCGAGCAGTCCGCGTCGGACGGCACGACTCGCCGGTTCTCCGCCGATGAGGGAGCGAAACTCCTCGCCATCCGCGAGCCATCAATGCCGCTCGCCGCCGATCCCAACCTTCCTGACGACACCCGGTGGTGGGCACTGCTGCAACAACTCGGCGGCGGCACGTGGGGTGGATGTGTTTACGACGTCGAAGCACTCGCGAAAGCATTGCAGCGTTGAACCGCGAGATAGGACGGCAAATGCTCACGCGTTAATTGACTATTGACTCCAAGTAGTAACTTCGGGGCAGGGATTCCTGTTATTGCGGAAAACACCGAGAGCCACAGCCAAACAAATTCGCAATCAGCTCTTCAGAGTTCAATCACCCAATTTGAGAGCAGGCGATCACCGTTTTCCTGCATCGCGATCCAAAGCAGATGCGGCATCACGCCACACGATTGCGAGTTCTTTTTTTCCTAGTTGTTCGCAAACCTTTGCCAAGTCGAGACGAACGCTCGCGTTTTGTGGCTCGTTGATAGCTTGCTTGTTGAGTTCCACGAGTCGCTCGAACAGTGCTCTCGCGACATTCCGTCGCTCCAGAAACTCTTGAGCTTCTGAGTCCTTGCCAAGTCGTCGGTAGGCCAAAGAAATCTCATACAAAGCTTGGTGATTCGTTGGCTCAGCATCCACAAGTTTTTGAAGCGTGTGGAGTGCTTCCGTGGTTCGCTCCTCATCAAGAGCAATCCGCACGCTCATCCAGAGGGCCTGACGATCGCTTGGCTCCAAACGTTGAGCAGCCAGCAGTTGTTGCTTTGCCTCACCATGCCGGTTCAATGTCCATAGGCATTCCGCCCGCACGACTCGTGGTTCGACCGCGTTTTCAGGCCATTCAAACTCCAGTGTTCGTAACGCTTCCTCAAACTGGTTTTGCTGAATGAGAGTCTGTGCGAACGCAAGTCGGATCTCACCAACGATCATCGGTGGCGGTTCAAGATCAAGCGCTCGCTGAAAGTCCACAATCGCCTCTTGGTATCGCTCAAAATCTTTGTGCATCACACCAAGCAAGCGATACGGCGAATAATCCTTGGGCTCCAGTCGGGCAAGCTCTTTCAAATGAAACTCAGCCTGAGTCAGATCACCAAGATCAAAATAAGTGGCCCCTAACCACCGATGCGCGTCAGCGAGATCAGGGTCACGGCGCAGCAAGTCGCGGCCAACGGCAACAACCTCGCTGAATTGTTTGAGTTGATAAAACGCTTCACATAGCAAAAGTTGCGATTTTTGACGCAATCCACCAACAGACCTTATTCGCATCAACTCTGCGATGGCCTCATGGGTGTTTCCTGTACGAAGCAACAAACCGCCTCGCAGAAATTGGATCTCATCTGAAAGTACCGACTTTCGTTTAAGTGCTTCAATCTGCCGCGAGACCGTTAGCCAATCACCGCGAACTAAAGCATTTTCTCCCTTGGAAAAATCGTCTTCGGTTGTCAGTACCTGATTGGCAAACCAAATCAAAACGGCAAACCCAACAAGGCCAATTAGCAGCCAACACGGGATACTCTTGAGCAAACTCATCGGAGATACAGTTGCCCTGAATAACGCGTTTTACTTTGCATTCACTTCAATGATGCCACAGCACTAATGACGATCAACATCATCCAAGTCGGAGAGTTTGATCTGAGCCAATCGCATAAATAGAACCTCAATTACTTCAATTCAACCTTGAGGTCATTCGTGCCAGATCTAATTTCATAGATAAGGCCACTTGTTGGTGCGTCTCCGTATTTGTCCAATGGAGACTTTCCCGCCTCTGGCTTTCTACCTTTCTTCTTTTGAATCTCATTGAATTTCATCATTGACTGCATTGCAGACTGTGTCGATGCACTCGGATCATTGGTGTTGGTTACAGAGCCGGAACTGGGCAACTCTATCGACCCCTCGTTTTCACTCACAACCTTAATCGCAAGACGGATCCTTCCAATTGCAACTCCTTTGCGTTCATCCGTCCAGAGTGTGAACTTTCCCTGATCGTCTGAGCTTCCTGATGCAATCGGGCCTTTTTCAGGGAAAGCCATGATGCTTGCTTTAGCGAGTGGCGCACCGTTGTATGAAACCACACCGCTAGCATTCGCTAACGTGACGCCACCATCGTCTGCACCACAGCCAATCAAGCACGCAATCATCAACGTTGCCAACAGTGGAAGCACATTGCGAAACGCCATTTCAGATTCTCCCTGTACTCCGACAAGAACCATAGATTGTCACCTAGAAGTGACGAGCCATTGAAAAACCGCAGACAGAATTCTGTCTGCGGTCCAATGATTTCATCAATCAATGAAAACAAAAATGTTTTCGAGACCGAGATGAATGCACACTTAGAATTCAGAAACTGGCTTTCCTTCATTTCTGCCGCCAAGTCGCGTGTAAGTCGTGTAATCAATGCTTTGGTTGATGAAGCGAACGGCACCGTCAACCATCACAAAATGCGCGCCACCAGTGTGTGAAGATCGAAAGCCCCAAGAAAAATTCCAATTATTCTGGGCTCGACAGTCAGTACCACCATTCAGGCACTGAGCAGGAACCGGCGTCAGATTTGCCATTTTCGGGCACGTACACATGTTGTTGAGCGGAACGCTGGTTGAAGCATGTGCATTCCCCATCCCGTTAAAATGCCAAGCACCACCATTGTGGTCATGGCAAGCAGGAAGAATTTCACCGACTGCAAATGTTGAAGAAGTCCCATCGGTAACATTCTTGAACCCAATACACATACCCAGCCGAGAAAACACGCCAGAGATTCCCGAAGGGCTCTGGGTATTACCATGTCCCGCCCAACCATTGGTAGGATCCGACGCATACTTATCGCAAGAACCATTTGCTGAGGGAGTCGCCTGCCATCCCAGCGAGCCTGAATAGTTCGTTTGTGCCCACCCAGTATTATCATCGGCAATTCCGGTTCCGTCAGACGGGCATCGGAGATAGGGAGCGAGAGTCACTCGCAACTGTTTGCCTCCACCCGTATCAACGTTGTAAGAGCAAGGGTTGGCACTCGGAAGGTCAACCCAGGGAGTGCCCGTTTTCTTCATGTCGAGCTTCTTGTAAGCAGGAGTCATGTCCATGAATGGCATGACTCGCAGCTGCCAACTGTAGGAATTCGTTGTGTCTTCCCAACGATCTGCTTGACCGGCAATCGGAATCCGGTTGTAGACGTCGTGATAATTGTTGATTGCCAGACCGTATTGCTTGAGCACATTCTTGCATTGAGAACGTCTCGCGGCCTCACGAGCTTGCTGTACTGCGGGCAAAAGTAATGCAATCAAAATCGCAATGATGGCAATCACGACCAACAGTTCAATTAATGTGAACGCTGGCCGTTTACAAAGGTGCCGACGCATACCACTTCTCCTTGTTAGAGCGATAAGGACCAAACGGATCATGTAGAGAACTTAGAGGCTATCCGGAAAGAATCATCGCAAATTATCGAGCGGCGAAGCCGCAGGTACGTAGCCGTCACCGCTCCGCGTGACGAGCCGAGTGCTACAAAACGATCGGAATACTGCGACGATTCGAGCCGTGTCGAGCGTCTGGCTCATCACGCGGAGCGATGATGGCTACGTAGAGCGAAGCCACGCGAACTCGGAATCACCGCACAAACTTTTCGGATAGCCTCTTAGATCTGTAAGTTTTGGAAATTACGTCTACGCGGCTAACCGACCGACTTCAGCCACCCTAAACGCAGAAAAAAAAACCGCAACGACAAGCTTAAAAAATTGTGAATTTTGTACTGAGTAGTGCGAGCCTACGACCAATTCTGGTGTTTTGTTTGAGAACTTGTTTTGCAGATGACAAAAAAGGCGAAGCATTTACTGTGCATGTAATCTCAAATTTCGAAAGTGCATTGCACTGGCAATTCTGAAAGGCCGTAATCAGCATTCGCTTTCCGGTCATGTGACCTAAGATGAACTCACCTACACCGCAAATCGTCACCGTTCTTGCTAAGCATTTTGCGGCCTAGCTTAACCCTCAGATTGTGCTCGCGATTTCTGAGTAAGGCAAATCCAATGCATCCGAACGGTCGTACCAAACGGAGACAAAAACGCATTCTTCTAGCGACGATCGTCACATGCATCGTGGCGAATTTCGTACTTGTGGCATACCCGTTCGTGAGACATCACTACGATGTTACCCATGCCCAAAGTTTGCTCAGAAAACGACTTACAGAACAGGCTTTGTTGGTACTTGAAGGAGCCGCCACGCGATGTCCAGACTGCGGGCAGCTCCAGTTTTTGATTGCGCGTTGCCAAAGACGAATGGGACGGATGGACAAAGTTTGTGCACATCTTGCGAAAGCTGCCGTCCGGAGTTTTCCGAAGCGTGAACTGGATCGGGAGGAGTGGCTGGCATTGGCTCAGTCTGGCCAAATGCGAGACGCGCAACCACATCTCTCAGAGTTGCTGGTCAATCCAGGAGATGACGGAGCGGAAATCTGCGAAGCGTACGTCAACGGTTTCTTTCTCACGAATCAGTTCGATAGAGCGTTTGAGTTGCTTGCGGCTTGGGAGGCGGCTTTTCCCCAAGATTCTCAACCCTATTTATTTCGCGGGCGGTATCAGGAGGGGCGTGCAAACTTTTCAGAAGCTATTGCGGCATATCGGCAAGGGCTTTTCCGCGAAAGTGGTCGGCACGATTTCCTGCTGAATCTATCGCGGTGTCTCATCGCACTTCATGAGCATGAAGAAGCCTCACAGATTTTGACCCACCTTCAGACTGAGATGCCCAATGATGCCGAAGTCCATGAAGTGATGGGGCGTTGTCTGCTGCAGCGTGGCGAGACGGAAAAATCACGTCAGGTTTTGAATAAACTTTTGAACCTATTTCCTAAACATGCGACGGCCCGACTTTTGATGGCCCGCTGTTATCAGGAAGAGCGACGTTATCAGGATTCCTTAACGCTTCTCGAAGAACTGGCTGCCGAAAGAAGTTTCGACATTGAAGTGCGTTATTCATTCGCGCTAACTCTCCAATCAACCGGCGACACACATCGTGCCGCGAAAGAATTTCAGTTTGTCACAACGGCTCGTGAAGCGATCGCCCAAGCCCGCCAGATGGCAGACACTGTCATCGCTAAAGAGCCCCGGAACGCAGACCTCCGATATCAAATTGGGGCTATCCTCTTGAAGTATGAATCTCCGGAAGCCGGAGCTGGCTGGTTAAGAAGTGCTCTGGAGTTTGATCCTAATCATCAACTTTCACACCGTGCATTGGCTGAGTTCTACGAGCAGCGTGGTCTCGTTGACTTTGCTCGTTCGCATCGCGAGCAGCAACAGGCATCAAAGACTTCAGGCAAAGACCCACACGTCCCAGCCGCAAAGTAGACTACGTCACCGCGTGTGGTATTTTCCAGGAGAGTTCATTGAAGCAGAATGCAAAATCACGCAGCCGATCTCCGAGTATAGAAGCCAAAAGTCCCGTGATCAGAACTCGCTTTTGTGGTGAGTTCGGACCGGATACGAGCGAAACTTGTGAACGCTTCGGGTTGTGCGACTTAGCAAGCATTTCGAGGGCAGCGATCCCCCTGTTTTCAACCGTCATCAACAGACTTTCCAAACAGACCACTTCGGATCGCCGGTTGAGCCAATCCGAATACACCCTGGCTGACACGAACTCAGCCCTGAGTGCCAAAGGGGTATTCTCCTGCCGACCCCGCGCCAATGGCAGCAAAATCCATACGCCCGCGACAACCATCCGCTCATTCGGGAGACGGTTAGAACCTTTCTACCGATGGTGCGGTGAAACACCGTGACGAACCGATCTGGAATGCGGAGTGTGCTCATCGTACCGCTCCATCTTGCTTCGTCAGTTGTGTCGTTTGGGAGACGCCCAGCATGTGCATTTCTTCGTGGCTCCGTTCGGTTCGAACCAAGTTGCGTTCATCTCGCTTCATCAAAGAGATGATGCGTCCGACAGGCCGTATGACGCTGCGAAACCCACAAATTGAACGGCTGGAGTCTCGGCAATTACTGACGGCAGACGTCCTGGTACATGTCGATAACACCGGTCATCTTTTGCTAGACGACATTGCCGGTACATCCAGCAATATCACCGTCAAGCGAAACAGCCAGACGAACGAGTTCATCGTCACTTCGACGACGGACGAACTGACCACCGACGGCACGACCTTCACGAATCACGTCCGTGTCTCCGGTGCGTTGGTCACTCGAGGCTTGATCGCAAATTTGGGGGACGGCGATGACCGCCTGGATCTCTCGGCCTTTCCGCAATCGACAGCGGTTTTTGGCGGTATGGGCAATGACACAGTGCTGGGCGGGACGAACATCGACAGTTTGTTTGGCGAAGCTGGCGACGACGTGCTGCAAGGGGGCAAGGGTAACGACGCGCTCTTGGGTGATTCAGGCAACGACATCTTACGCGGTGGAGATGGTGCGGACTTACTCATTGGCGGTGATGACAACGACACGGTCAGTGGCCAGAACGGTAACGACACGATCGCGGCTGGGGATTCGGACGGTACAGATAACATCAGCGGTGGATACGGGACCGACCTGTTCGCCCAAGAGACCGACTCCGGCATCGTTATGGTGACGAATTCAACGCTCACCGGCTTAGGGGCGTCCGCAGATGATGTCGAAAGCTTCACGGGGATCGAACGAGTGTTGCTGATTGGCGGTGACGGTAACAATTCGTTTGATGCTTCTGCTGCTTCAATGCCAGTCACGCTTCTCGGTGGCAAAGGGGACGACGCCCTCTTCGGCGGTGCCGGGAAAGATTTGCTGATCGGTGGTGATGGGGCCGACACGCTTGATGGAGGTGCGAAAAACGACACACTCCAAGGGGGTGGGGTTAACGCTCCGCTTGAAACGATCGAGGAAATCGACCCATTGGAGGAGGAAAACGAGTTCCTTGAAATTGGTGAGGAGCTCGACACAGTCGGAAACGGGAAGATTAGCTCGCCCGACGACGGCAACGATGTGCTCTCCGGCGGCTCAGGAGACGATCTGCTCGATGGTGCGATCGGTGACGACACCATGAGCGGTGGCAGCGGCAATGACACGCTCATCAGTGGAGCGGGTGACGATTCGCTGGCGGGCGAAATCGGCAACGATTTTATTGATGCCGGAAGTGGAAACGACACCGTCACGGGAGGTGATGGCAACGACACGCTCCGTGGCCGAGAGGGTGACGACGCGATCGATGGCGGAGCCGGTTCCGACGGGATCACGGGTGATGAAGGGGCCGATTCGCTGTCCGGAGGGGGTGGTAACGACATCCTCGCCGGCGGTGCCGACAGCGACACAATCGACGGTGAAGATGGCAATGATTCAATCACCGGGGGAGGCGATGTTGACCTCATCACCGGTGGTGAGGGGAACGACACACTCTCTGGCGATGATGGCAACGACACCGTGAGTGGCGATGCCGGAAACGACCTTGTGAATGGCCTGAATGGCGACGACAGCCTGTCGGGTGGAGACGGGAACGACTCTGTCACCGGCGGCAACGACAACGACGAGATCGACGGCGGTTCAGGCAAAGACACTGTCTCCGGTGAATCAGGTGACGACACGCTCGAAGGCGGCACCGAGAACGACAAGATCTACGGTGGCCTCGGCAATGATGAACTCACCGATGAAGCTGGCAACGACATCCTGGACGGCGGGCTTGGTGATGACAGCGTCGATGGAGGTGTCGGGAATGATCAAGTCGCTGGCTCTGAGGGAGATGACTTGGTCATTGGCGGCGATGGAAACGATACGGTTTTGGGCGGTTCTGGAAACGATGTGCTTGAAGGGGACGCTGGCAACGATCAAGTGCTCGGTGGTCTCGGCAATGATGAAATGACCGGTGGCGATGGGGACGACACTTTGGATGGCCAAGATGGCGACGACACCATCAGTGGTAGCAGCGGCATCGATCAAGTCACTGGCGGTGCTGGCAGCGACTTGTTTTCTGAAGAGACCGATTCGGTCTTGGTGTTTGTCAAACAACAGAACTTCAATGTCGTCATCATCGAACAAAGTGCGATTCTGCTCGAAAGCAAGACGATCTCGGGATTTGAGAAAGTGGAAGTTGTTGGTGGCGATTCCGACAACTTCATTGACGCGACGAGTTCGCCAATCCCAGTCTTGCTCGACGGTGGTAACGGTACTGACACCCTGCTTGGCGGCATGAGCAACGACATCCTGTTTGGCGGCGACGGTGATGATTCCATCGACGGCGGCCAGGGAAACGATGTCATTGACGGCGAAGCGGGCAATGACAGCATCAAAGGCGGAATCGGTGATGATGCAATTCGTGGCGGTTCGGATAACGACACGATCAATGGCGGCACAGGCAGTGACACAGTCCTCGGAAGTGAGGGGGACGATTCACTCAACGGTGGCAGCGGCAACGATAAAGTGCTCGGCGAAGCGGGCATTGATTTTGTTTCGGGTGATTCTGGAACAGATCGATTGGCCGGGGGCGGAAACGGTAATGCGAAAGACCCGAGCGACACGATCGTGGGGTCAGCGTCGGAAATTCATGAGTTTTATTCCTTCGATTTCGATGCGTTGCTGGCCGGGCTCTGATTTATCCGTCGAATAATCGCAATCTCATCGAGCTTGTCCCGCCGAGGAGAGGTTGTCGCGCGAACGAGATCGTGCGTGGCGTTGAAACTCACAGACAGAAACCTGAAACTCGAACTGCGTCGCTGACGTTGTTCGAGTTTCTTTTTTTGAGTTCGAGTTTCCTCGGAGCCTCTCATGCCTGTTGAGCATCGCGTGCTGACTGATGTCGCGAATCACGTTTACCACGATCACTTCGAGCTGACCGGAGCGAACTCGCCGCTGGCTGGCTCAACAAACTGGGCGGTGCGGCAACGACGGATGAAAGGTGGCTTGTCGGACGGAGTCGATGTTGTCGAACTCGACAACGGTGCGTTGCGGATGGAAGTGTTGCCGACGCGCGGCATGGGTTTGTGGCGAGGGAGCTTTCAAGGGATTCCAATCGGCTGGGATTCGCCGGTGAAGTTGCCGGTGAACCCTGCCTTCGTGAATCAGACCGAACGCGGCGGACTCGGTTGGTTGGCGGGGTTCAACGAACTTCTTTGCCGCTGCGGCCTGTCATTCATGGGGCCTCCCGGTCGCGACACGGATTTCAAAGATCATCCGATCCTGGGCGAGTTGACCCTGCATGGCAAAATCGCCAACACACCCGCGCATCGAGTCGAGCTCAAGACTGACCCCGCAACCGGCAAACTCTCCGTGACCGGCGTTGTCGATGAGTGCTCGATGTTCGGTCCGTGCTTGCGATTGACCTCGACCATTGAAACGATGGTCGGATCAAGCAGCCTCACAATCATTGATGAAGTGACGAACCTTTCGGCGAAACCAGCAGAATTTCAATTGCTTTATCACACCAACATCGGCCGGCCGTTCCTCGACACCGACGGGCGTTTTTTGGCACCAGTTCTGGAGATGAGTCCTCGCGATGCGCGCGCGGCGGAAGGGATTGATTCGTTTGATAAATACGAAGCACCTGACGCCAGTTACGCCGAGCAAGCGTACTTGTTTCGGTTAATTGGGAACGCAAAACGGCAAACGGTCACCCTGTTGCGAAACGCGGCGGGAGATCGCGGCTTAAGCCTACGATTTTCGTTGACCGATTTTCCCTGCTTTACACTTTGGAAGAACACCGCTGCTGAGGCAGACGGTTATGTCACGGGACTCGAACCGGGAACCAACTTCCCGAACGTCCGCAGCTTTGAGCGAGCACAAGGCCGCGTCACCACATTGGCCCCCGGAGCCTCGAGACGACTGGTACTCGAAATGGCGATTCACGCCGACCACGAGAGTGTCTCGGCAATTGCCAGCGAAATCTCAGAACTTCAAGAAACGATGACCGTGAAGTTCAACCGCCAACCGCAAGCGTCGTTTTCGCCGTAATGCACGAAACTTTCTGAGTGGGACCAAGCCCAGTTGCGTTTAGGAATCACACATGAGTCGTCTTACATTCGTTTTGGCAGGGTTGTTTTCGATGGGAATGCTGATGCCTACTCGCCTGCTGGCTGATCCGCCGATGCCTGAAACGGTTCCGACAACCGCTGCTCTGGAAGCCTTGGTCAAAGAAAAAGGCTCGACGCCGGAAGAGCTTGAGAAGCTGGCTGATGAACTTGAAAAGAAGTATGAGGGAGCCACGACACCAGAGTCCGTGCGAATGCTGATTGCGATTGCTCGTGGGTCGCAAATGGGGCCGGGATCAGGCTGGTTCGGACCGGCTCAAGGGCGTTATTCGTGGGAATGGCTTGCGATGCTACATGACGTGCCAAAGTCAGACTCGATCTCTGCAACAGTATTCAAAGGCAAGCCCGAGATGTTCAATCGGCTTGATCGGAATAAAGATGGGCTGGTTGCGGAGGACGATTTCGATTGGTCCGATCGCAATCCCTACGTGCAACAGTCCTACATCGTCAACCGATTGTTTCGCCGCATCGACCAAGAAGGTGACGGGCGATTGACTCGCGAAGAATTGCTGACGTTCTTCGACAAAGTTTCGCAAGGAAAAGATTTCATTCGATCAGAAGACTTGCGTGATGCGTTGATCGGCGGCCCGTCGGGTTTTTTGCCTGGCGACGCTCCCAATCAGGAAGTGCTGGTACGAGGGCTACTTCGTGGCGAGGTTGGCTCGCTGAATGAAGGTCCGAAGGTAGATGATCCGGCTCCCGATTTTGAACTGATGACTCAAGATAGCAGCCGCAAGATTCGTCTCAGCGAACAAATAGGCTCGAAACCGATCGTGCTGGTCTTCGGCAACTTTACTTGCGGGCCGTTTCGCTCGTTTTATCCAATGGTGGATGAACTGAGTCAGCGATACCAAAACGAGGCAACGTTTTTGGCAGTCTATGTGCGCGAAGCGCATCCGAGCGATGGCTGGGTGATGGAGTCCAACACGAAGGTCGGAGTGAAGATCGTTCAGCCGCAAAATTTTGCAGAGCGGAAGTCGGTGGCACAACAGTGCTACGCGAAGCTCAAGTACTCAATGCCGTTGCTGGTTGATGAAATCAACGACCCCGTCGGCAATGCTTATAGCGGAATGCCCGCCCGCCTTTACGTGATCGATACCGACGGCAAAGTCACCTACAAAGGGGGGCGCGGGCCGTTTGGCTTCAAGAGCGGTGAAATGGAGCAAGCGCTGGTCATGACGCTGCTTGATCGGCAATGGAAACAGGCTGCTGCTGCAAAGTAGTCTGGTTGGACATTCCGCTTGTTTGGCATATTTTGAGGCGCTGCCATTTATGCGAACTGCATGAGACAACTACCGAGGCGCGAACGCACAAAAACGGTCAAGAGCCGATGCGATCTCTGTTTGCCTTGGTGTTTGAACTCTCACGTTCAATTCTTGATTTCAACAGAATTGGCGGTGGGGCCATTGTGGTTGATAAGAGCAAATCGGCGAGCCAGTTGATTGCTGTTTTTGTTCCGATCTCCGAGTCATGGGTCTACTTTCGTATTCAGCGAGAAAACGTGAATCGCGATCAATGCGGTGACTTCGTTCGGCTGATCGACCGCTTGGTGAAACGTGGCGAACTTCTCGGGCTTTGACGGGGCTGTGGCGAAATGCGGTCCTGACGCAACTACCTCTTTTTCCCAGTTCTCCGCGAAGCTGCGTCGATAGTGAGGACTGTCGTTTCACGTTACCTCTGAGATCATGGTTGCCGCAGTGCAAAAGCCCGCGAGCCAACAAGGCAAACTCAGTGGGGTCGCTTGATCGAGAGTTAGTATGAAACATGAATAATCGGGTTAGGTAAAACGGGATTGGTGATCCTTCTGGCTGACAAAGACAGGGTCATCAGCTTATCGACAAGTGCCACTTCGGGGCACAGATGAGTGATTCCACTCCAAGGCGTTGCGACATACGAATGGGACTCAGAATGCTCGGTCGCTTCTACGATATTTTTCACCGCCGCATGGTGTTCGCGGTGTTGTTGTCGCTACCTCTGCTCACTGTGTTGTCTTTGAGCATTCGCTCAAACAACGACCTTGAAACGTGGATGCCACAGACGTCTCCCGCGCGGATGCGTTACGAAGAATTCAAGCGGACGTTCGGTGTCGAGGAGTTCCTCTTCATAGGGTTCGATCTGAACCATAGAGACGCTCCGGACGCGAAGTTGGTGGAATCGCTGTGTGGTCGATTAGAGCGAGTCCCCGGTATTCGTCGGAGCATGTCGCCCGACCGAATGCGAGCAATCTTGCGCGATCATGATGTGCCAAGCGACGAGATCGAACGCAGGTTACTCGGATTGTTTACCAACGAAGATGGTCGCCTCATTGGAGTGGCTGCCTGTCTTTCGGATTACGGGCTAAAGCATCGCTCCGCGACCGTAGATACCGTTAAGAACGTGCTGAAGTACTGCCAGTTGGATGGCTCGCAAACGATGATTGCGGGAGCTCCGCTGTTTGTGTCGGAGTTGGATCGTCTCGGTAGCCGTGAAGCGAATGTTTCTTACTTTACGATCACGCTCGGCATTTGCTTTAGTCTGCTGTTCTACTTGATCCGCGAAGTGAAGCTCTCACTACTGGTCTTTGGGCTGACCGTGTGGACTATCAACACGACGACGGTGTTGCTCAATGTCTTCGGCGGTGAGATGAATTTCGTCCTCTCGTCGATTCCCGTGTTGACGATGGTTCTGACAATGTCGATCAGTGTGCATTACCTCTATTACTACCAAGAGGCGCTTGGCGAAGGTGCCGCACATCCGACAGCACGAGCGATTCAACTCGCTTGGTGGCCGACTTGTATTGCGACGCTCACGACTTGTCTCGGTGAGATTGCGTTGTCGGTCAGCGACATCGTGCCGATTCGTCAGTTCGCGTATGCATCGGCCTTCAGTTCGGTAATGGCAATGTTCGCGGGACTAGGTCTAACACCAGCGATGTTGATGTTCTGTCCCACGCTGCCTCGCCGAAATGAAAATGACAGCCGCCGTGAACTGGGTTTTGCGAATTGGATCGTCGATCGCAGCAAGAAGATCGTTGTCACGACAGTTGCAATGACGTTGCTCTGTTCGGGCGGCGTGATCTTTCTGAAGTCCGACATGAAGGTGGTAGACTTTCTGCCAGCGAAATCCAAAGTTCGCCAAGACTTCTTGCGAGTCACTCGTGACCTTGCTCGCGTCGATTGCCTCGAAGCGGTGGTCGATTGTGGCGCGGACGAACGTCCGTTTTCCGACAAGCTCGATTATGTGCGGCGCATCGAAGGTTTGATCCGCCAACATCCAGCGGTCGATCAAACACTGTCACTGACGAAATTCTTTCCGAATGAACTGCCGCAGAATCCGATTGAACTCGGGGCCTTGTTGAAGCGTGCGTCGCAAAAACAAACCGAAAACGAGTTCTCGGCTCATGGCCAACAACTGTGGCGTATCTCGATTCGAATTCGCAACGACGACAAATTCTCTCGTCAGAAGACTATGGAAGAATTGACCACGAAGCTCGCTCATGAGCCGGTCACAATCACTGGGATGGCGGCGCTGGTTGAAAGCACTCAAGAAGCGATCTTCGAAAGCTTTTGGCAGAGCGTGATCGCCGCGCTGGCGCTAATCACGCTGGCGATGATGGTCTTCTTGAGGTCTTGGTGGCGCGGTGTGCTGGCGATGATTCCCAACGTCGCACCCCTAATTTGGATTTACGGCTTCATGGGCTGGATTGGTTGGCCGGTTGATATCGCGATGATGCTTTCCGGAAGTATCGCGTTGGGAATGTCGGTCGATGGGACGTTCCATTTCATGTCTCGCTTCCGCCACCATCACGCTTTGGCCGTGGAATCCGACCACGATGATCCAGCCGCGACCGCCTCGCTTCACGCACTAATGGAATCGAGCATTCCGTTCATCCAAGCCACGCTGACCGCAACCGTAGGAATGCTTGGCCTGACGCTGAGCAGTTTTACTCCGACCGCACGCTTCGGCTGGCTGATGATCGCCTTGATGCTCGCCGCGCTGGTCGGCGACGTGCTGATGCTCCCGGCGTTGATGTATATGACTCATCGCCGACAACGGATCGAAGCCCAAACGCTGATGATGCCACACATTCTGCCTGATAGTGAGACAGAGGCTGCTGCCGCTGCGGCATGAAACCAGACTGGAGTGGTTCGACATAAGGCGGCAGAGGCCCAGTAGAAAGATACGTGTTAAAGACGCATCTTTCGGACAAAGACTCGATTCCGAATCCGTGTTTCATCCGTGGCTAAATGAGCCTCTTTGGTTTTGCCACGGATTGAACACAGATCAGACAGAAGGCCAGGAAAAGGTTCGATTGAACGCTCCTTGGTTTGTCATTTCCGTTTTTGTAAGTCGGCGGAACCGCTACCAAAGATCGGTATTGGTGATGACGCTTTCGCCACCGACAAATCTTCTCGCGAAAACAGAACTTTCCAGGTTTGTGTCTTTGCTGTGAAATTTCCTCCAATCATGAGCAATCACCAACTCACTGCCGGATCGGACGTGCGTGCCGCCTGTCGATTAGGCACTTGGACGAAACCAACTTGCGGATTGGCAGATGGGTACGCTCAAGCGAATCTCGTAGTGTTACCGCGCGAACTGGCTTTTGACTTTTTGCTGTTTTGCCAGCGAAATCCGAAGCCCTGTCCGTTACTCGACGTAACCGAACCGGGCGACCCGGTGCCGAGATTGGTTGCTCCTGATGCGGACTTGCGTACTGATGTGCCGCAATACCGGGTGTGGCGTGATGGCGTTCTCGTTGATGAGCCGAATGACATTTCCAAGTATTGGCAGGAAGATTTCGTCAGCTTCGTCATCGGCTGCTCATTCACGTTTGAAGCGGCTCTGATACGAGCAGGCTTACCGGTGAGGCACATTGAACTTGGCGTCAATGTGCCGATGTTTCGGACGAACATCGCATGCCGATCAGCCGGCGTGTTTCATGGACCGCTCGTTGTTTCCATGCGGCCGATGACTCCCAGCGATGCTGTGCGAGCCGTTCAAGTCACCTCGAGATACCCGGCAGTGCATGGGGCTCCGATTCACATCGGCGATCCGTCAGCAATCGGGATCACGAACATTGAGCGTCCCGACTTCGGTGATCCCGTTCCGATTAAAACCGGCGAAATAGGCGTCTTCTGGGCCTGTGGTGTGACTCCCCAAGCGGTAATCATGGCTGTAAAGCCGTCGCTGGTCATCACGCATAGTCCCGGTTGCATGTTCGTAACCGACGTGCGCGATGAGGAGTTAGCAGTGGGGTGAGTTCAAGACCTCTTTTGCATCACGTTCGAGTTCATCCCATGCGGTACTCGGATGCAAGGATCGAATCCGAAAGTTGTTCCAAGCGAGCGTGAATACCGCACACGGATCGCCGTTGCTGATCACCGGTTGGCTTTCCCAAAAGCTGCGACAGTTTCCCTGAGGTGCTTCGCAACCCAAACGTTGCTTGCACTCGCAGCAGATCAGGCCAAGCGAACTCGGTTGATCTTCGGGCAACTGATGCACCAGGCAGACGGTTTTCATCATCAGTGAGATGTCCATTGTTGATGACCACTTAGAAATGGGAAATGGGGCGCATATCACTCAGCCCTCCAGTGCATGTTCGATAGCGACGTATTCTTACTTCGATGAGAGACCGCTCTTGAGTTTTCCTATTCCGGTTCGATGACCAACTTCTGCAGCAATCAACTCGTGCGACCGGTACCATCGACAGAGTTGCTTCGTGAATGTGGGCGACAACGACGAGCAGTTGGTTCGACGGCCTGCCTTCAGCGCCATGACGGTCCCTTTCCAACGTCATCGCAGCTTCCTATATCTCAAATCAGACAGGCGAATGGCACATTTCTTTAGACACGAATCACAAATCAGCCGGACGCATTAGCTTCCGGTTTTCAATGATTTGAAGGAACCGGACACTAGCGCGTTCCGGCTGATGACCTAAAGGAGGCGCCATCAGGCCATTCGCCGAGGTTCGAAACGCTGCTTCATTGCGAGAGGAACACAGATGGCCCGAAAGTCTGAATGGCACTCGACGACGATTTTATGTGTGCGGCACAACGGACAATGTGCGATGGGTGGCGACGGGCAGGTGACTCACGGCACGACGATTCTTAAAGCAGACACGAAGAAGATTCGTTGGCTGCTGGAGAAGAAAGTGCTCGTCGGATTCGCTGGCTCGACGGCCGATGCATTTGCACTGATGGAACGCTTTGAGGCAAAACTCAAGGACTACCCGAACAACGTCCCGCGCGCGGCGACGGAACTCGCGCGCGACTGGCGTACCGATCGGATGCTGCGACGGTTGGAGGCGATGTTGATTGTCGCCAACGACGAGCACGCGCTGCTGATCACTGGCATGGGTGACGTGATTCAGCCGACAGATGGAGTGCTCGGCATCGGCAGCGGATCGCCGTATGCGATCGCGGCGGCTCGAGCACTCGTTCAATACTCGAAGCTCGATGCGGGCGAGATCGTCAGGCAGTCGCTGAAGATCGCCTCGGAGCTCGACATTTATACGAACAATAACTTGATCGTGGAGGAATTCCCGTGCAAGCGTTAACACCGCGTGAGATTGTCGCGGAACTCGATAAACACATCATCGGCCAAAATGACGCGAAGAAGGCGGTCGCAATCGCTCTGCGAAATCGCTGGCGTTGGCAGCAACTCCCCGAAGAAGTTCGTCGCGATATCACTCCAAAGAACATCATCATGATCGGGCCGACTGGTGTCGGCAAAACAGAGATCTCGCGGCGGCTGGCGAAGTTGACTGAAGCGCCATTCATCAAAATTGAAGCGACCAAATACACCGAGGTCGGCTACTACGGTCGCGATGTGGAGAGCATGGTTCGAGACTTAGTCGAAGCCGCAATCATGCTGGTCCGCGAAAAGAAGCGAGACACAATCCAAACGGAAGCGGAGCAACGTGCCGAAGAGCGACTGCTCGACCTGCTGTTGCCGAGCCCAAAGCAGAAATCGACTCCGTTCGATGACGAGGTGACAGAGCCGACAGAAAATCCAGTCGCTGCTCCGAATCGAACTCGCGAGCGCCTGCGACAAAAATTACGCGCGGGCGAACTCGAAGATCGCGAAGTTGAAATGCGGATCGAGCATCGCATGATGCCGGTGCAAGTGATGTCGAACATCGGCGGTATCGAGCAGATGGAAATGGAACTGCAAAGCCTGTTCGAGAAGATTGGGCCAAAGCAAACGAAACATCGTACGCTTCCGGTCCACAAAGCTAGACAGGTGCTGCTCGAAGAAGAAGTCGATGCGTTGATGGATAAGGACGCGATCAACGAAGAGGCCGTGCGTCTTGCTGAGACTCACGGAGTGATTTTCATCGACGAGATCGACAAAGTCTGTGGCCCCGAAAATTCAGGCGGCCCTGATGTGAGTCGCCAAGGCGTACAACGAGATTTGCTGCCGATCGTCGAGGGGACGACAGTGCAGACGAAATACGGTTACGTGAAGACCGACCAAGTCCTCTTCATCGCGGCGGGTGCCTTTCATCGCTCGAAGCCGTCCGACTTGATGCCCGAACTGCAAGGCCGCTTCCCGATACGCGTCGAGCTACAACCGCTGACGCGCGACGACTTCATTCGCATTTTGACCGAGCCGAAATCGTCGCTCACTCGGCAGTATCAAGACTTGCTGGGTACCGACGGCGTCAAATTGAAGTTCACGAAAGACGCCGTCGAAGCACTCGCCGACATCGCTCACCAAGTGAATCAATCAACGCAAAACATCGGCGCCCGCCGCCTGCACACGATTCTCGAACGGCTGCTCGAAGACATCAGCTTTGAAGCACCTGACGTGAAGAAGAAGTCGATGACCATCGACGGAGCTTACGTTCGCAAGAAGCTGCAAGAGATCATGCAGAATGAAGACCTGAGTAAGTTCATCTTGTGATTGAAACTACAAAGTCGTGGATGCGGGAAGGTATTTTGCAGTCAACGAATTGGAGAATTCGCCTTGATTACCCAAAATGCGATGCTGGATGTGCTTGTCAAAGCGAGCCCTGAGATAGCTCAGGATTACTCGGAATTCGTGGCTGACTTTTCGGACGAACGTGAACTTCCCTGTTACCTTTATCTCGGAGACTATTCGCAATGTCTCGTCGAACTTTTGGAATCAGATGCAGATCAACTTTTGAGTTCGGCGTTTGAAGCGATCGAAACGTTGTACCAAAACGGAGACGATTACGTAGAGAACGCGACGACAGTCGGAATTCTTGAAAATTTACAAAACAGGAACCTTCACAGGTCAACAAGTCCCGACCAATTCGTCAAATACTTACGGCCACTTTCCTTGAAAAACTGGCAGGAAGTGAATGTCTATCTGAAGAAAGTGCATGGCAACTAGTTACCAGGGATTCGATGGCAGACACTCCACCGCCCGATTGCCACATTCACGCCGAAACGAAAAAGTGTGGCAGTTGTTCTTGGTCTACATCGACTACGACTTCTCCCACGATTCCGGCACTTTGAACAAATCCGCCACGCTGATGCGGAACTCTGGCAGGATCGACAGCCCCGACGCTTTGTGTTGCCAAGCGAGGCTTCCGCAAAGCGCTTCGTCTTCACGAACAGACTTATTGGGATAGCCGGCACGGATGATGTGGACCACTTTGTCGAACGGATCGACAAACCACATCACCGCGATTCCGGCCAGCGTGTAATCGTGAATGCGATCGTTGAGCGTTCGGCGGCGATCGTTCGATGACAACAACTCAATCACCAGCGCGGGACGATTTTCTGTGATGGTCTGATCGGACTCGCCAAACATATCTCCGCCGAGGAAATAGCTCACGGCAGGAAAGCGAACCGTATCTGGATTGCGTGAGCAAACCAAACCGAGATCAAAGCAGGGATAGCCTTCTGTGTTGCGATTCATGTATTCGGCGAGTGCTTTGGATAGATTCAGCACGACGACTCGGTGCTCATCCTCCGGTGGTGACAACGTTTCGACGCGGCCTCGAATCAGTTCAACCCACTGCCCACCATCCGGCAGATCGTAAAGCGAATCGAGAAACGTTTCGGCGGTGATTAGTGCAATATCAATCATGAAACGAACCAGAAAGCAAATTGACTAAGTTGTGATGCACGCGGTTCGCGTGCGTTTTGATGCGTCTCATTGTCGCGTTATCCTAATCCCGTTGCACGCGAGCTACAGCCATTGGTCTTCGGCTGTTATCCTGACCGCGACCGCACACATCATCCCACCATTTTTGAACGAAACGCTCATGCTTCCGACATGTCCTGGGTGCAAACAATCGGTACTCGACGATGACGCCGAGTATTGTCCGTTTTGTGGTGCTTCGATGAAGGGCGGGAAGCCGGGTAAGGCACCTGCTTCGAAACCGGCTGCACCGAAAGTGAGTCCGGCGGCGGCAGCCTCGCCAGCAGCACCCGCTCCGGCAACAAAGCCGACCAAAGCCGTCGCAAAGTCCAGTTCCGCAGATGCTCCTAAGGCTGCGAGTGATGATGACGATCCGTTTGGTGTCGGTGCGGCGTCGGCCAGTCGAGCGATTGCGTTGTCTCCTCGACCTGCGAAGGGCAAGACCACACGGCTGCTCTGTCCGATGTGTGAGACTCAAGGTTTTGCTGGGCCGGAAGTCGCTGGCAAAGAAGTGAAGTGCTGCAACGAGAAATGTCCGCTGCCAATCTTCACGGCTCCCAAAGCGGATGGTGCGGCGAATGCTTCACCAATGCCGCAAGCGGCTCCGGAGGTCAAGAAGTCGAATGGCGTCATGATTATGGCTGCCGTCAGTATGGTTGCAGTAGCAGCGGGAAGCGTTTGGTTTTTCGTACTCAACGATCCGGCGGCGAACATTAAACCTGCTCCGCTACCTCCGCCGACAGCGAACAATCCAGCGCAGATTGACGTCACAAAGGTTGACCTTGCTGCTGAAGAAAAGGAAAAGGCCAACAAGAAGGTCGAGAAGCCAGCCAAAGAACGAGCTTCGGAATTGCGATCGCAGATTCTCCCAGTGATGGTCGAGATCTCACGCATCACCGAAAATAATCGCAGCAAACATTACTGCCGACGTTTGACCGCTGAAGCGTGCGTCGAAGCGGGGGACCTCAAGCTCGCTCGCGAGAACATTGATCAGCTCGTCAAACTAGAACCCAAGCAGTTGCGTTTTCACCGCGTGATCCCGCTCACGCAGATTTCGTGGCAAGAACTATCCGCTGGAAATTTGGATGCCGCCAAAGCGGCACTCGATGAAGCGGCTACTGCGATCAGCGAACTGCCGGACTTTGGTCGTCTGACGTTTGAAGTTTCGACAGACTTGGCCGCTTTGAATTTCGCTCAGGGACGAGCCAAAGAAGCACAAGTCCTGATGCAGAAGAACTCGTTGCCGGCGGGTTCGAGCGGAACGTTGTCGGCCGTGTTGCGGCGCGCTCGTTTGCTGCAAACTTTTAGTCTGGACGAAGCCGCCTCATCGCTGCCGGTAATTCCTTGGAAGTCACCGCAATGGGTTGTCACGACAATTACGTTGGTCCTCCGCGGACATGCCGACAAAGCATTGGCTTGGTCGAAGCTCGCCCCAGATGCTGAAACTCGAACAGACTGTTTCGCAGCGTGGGGTGACGCAATCGTCGTCGCACCCAAGTCAAACGCCAGAGAGAACGATGATCTGATTACCGCCGCCGTTCGTGATGAGTCTCCTTCATTGCAAGCCCGTGTGTGGGCTCGCGTCGCGGCTGCGCGAACTGCGGTGAAGCAGAAGGCTGCAGCGACGCGAGCCGTTTCATTGGCAGCAACATCTCTTAAGTCTCTCTCGCTGCCGACTAACTTTGTCTTGCCTGATATGAAGCAGATGATGCGACTCGAAATGCCCGATGCTTTGCAGCCACGATTGAATGCGATTGCTGCTGCGGAAGTGGTGCGAGCGCAATCCATGCTCGGTCAAACTGAAGCCGCCGGTCAAACATTGGCCGATGCTATGCAACATTTGCGAGGGCATGCTCCCAGCACGGCTGCCGCACAGAGTCGCTTTGATGCAATCGCGAATGATTCGAACGATGTCAAAGCACAACTCAAGAAAGCGCTGGACCTGAAGACCGAAGATCAAGTTCGCCAATCGCTCAATCAGTATCGAGCAAAATGCCGACTGGCTCTCGACGCTGCGAACGCTCGCTTCACGCTGCAAACGGAAATTCTGAAGTCGGCTGTCGAAGGATCCCTTGTCGAAGCGGCTTGGGGAGAAGCAACCGTCAACTCTGCTGAAGCAACACCTGAAGAAACACGTGAGGATTTTCTCAAGACGAATTTGTCTGTCCGACTTGGCCGCGGATTGCGAGCGGCAGGGCAGGACAATCAAGCACGGCTTTGTGAAACAGCCGCGACGAACGGCGAGTTCACCGATCCCCGCGACACACTCGAACGCGAGACGATCGAGTCATGGACAAAAGGAGACTTCGCCATCGTGGCGCGGCGCTTGATTGGTTACCAACCAACCAAGTCCGAAGGTCAAAGAACTTCGACCGAAGACACAGACTGGCCACTGCTCTGGGCCATGCGTCTCCTTAGCCGTCAAGAGCCTGCGGCTAAGAGCGACAAAGCCTTCGAGTTCGCCGCTGCCTTTACGGACAAACTGTGGCGTGAAGAGGGCTATGAGCTGGCCGCTTCGCTCGCAACGCGCGACATTAACTCGGTCGAACCACTTTGGAAAAAATACCGCTCCAGCGGACTAACTCCTACCGAGAAGATCGCCATCTTCCGTGGATTGTGCAGTGGCCTGTCGGCAATCAAATAGAGACGGTCCATTTCCTGGGAAATGTCACAACCAAACGAACGCTCAAAACATCCGCATTCGGTCCAATAACTCAGCCGCAGCGCGACCAGGGTTTGGCGATGAGCAGATTGCGCTACTGACGGCGACTTGAGTTGCACCAGCGGACCTCACTGCGGAGATGTTTTCCAGCGAGATGCCACCGATTGCGAACCAGGGGAGTTTGATCTCGTTGGCCACTTGTTGAACGAACTCAAGGCCCACAAGTTGGTCGAATGACTTTGTGGTCGTCGAAAACACTGGGCCGACGCCGATGTAGTCCGCTCCGTCGAGTACCGCTTGTCGAGCTTGCTCAACTGTGTGTGTCGAAACGCCGACAAGCCGATTTGCTCCCACAATACGGCGAGCCTCGCGAACGGTCAGTTCTTCTTGCCCGACGTGCACGCCATCGGCATCAGACAAGACCGCAAGGTCCGCTCGGTCATTCATGATGAAGAGTGCGTTTGCCTCGCGAGTCCACTCTCGTACGCGATGTGCCAGTTCCAAAGAGCGACGATCGGTCAAGTCTTTTTCGCGGAGTTGTACGATCCCAATTCCCGCTTCCAATGCTTGGCGTACAGCCGGGCCAATGCCGTGATGGCACAATGCTTCGGTCGCCAGCAAATAGAGATCGCAACCTTCCAGCCGATCACGCGACGAGAGAGTCGTGAGTAATGCTTTCTCAATCGTGTAGAGCCGATACCGCATTTGTTCGAGACGTGACGGCAGCGTCGGATCCGCGAGTTTCGTGATCACGAATTTAGAAAACTCTTCCAACGTTCGGAACGCCTCGGCCACACGACGGCAGTTGGCGAGCACGATGTCGGACGGACGTTGCCGAGTTTGTTCTCGCGAGGTTTTGATCCGTGTCCCGACATCACCCAGCGTGTCACGAGCGGAAATCACACCGAGCCGATCAAGGTCGCTGAGGCGTTCGGTCAACTCGTGCCGCAGCTCTTTTAGCAGGCGAGACAGGTGCGCGTCATCCAATGAGAAACGGACGAAGTCTTCGACGACTCGCAGTCCTTCCCGACAACGGTTCGCCGCTGCGTCGAGCGTTCGTAACGTGTCGGTGTGATCGGCCTCGGTTGGTTCACTCCAGCGAATGTTGAACTCCGGTGCGATTGGCTCAGTCACGAAGCCGGCCGTCTCGGCCACTTTCTGGGCCAGTCCAGCGGGCCCCAACCCAAACCGCTCGAAGAACTCTCCGATCGAAACGTCCACAACCGCGAGTGCTGCTAGCAAGTGCTCACTACCGACTTCCGGTTCCGACCCTAAACGTGCCAAGATCGTGCGAGCTTCGACCAATACGGCTGACACGGCCGGACTCAGCGGCATCGGTATCGGCGGTGGTTCATAAGAAATCGCGAACGACGTTTTGTCGGAGGATTCTTCAAGAAGCGCTTGCTGGTTTCCAAGAAACGGAAAGACCGCGTCAAGCATTTCGGCTCGAATCATCGCGTGCTGCAGCAACTGGGCTGCTCGCGATTCATCCAAAACAAGCGACCACAACAAGTGCGATGTTTCCACTTCCGCCCCCCCCGCCGTCCACGCGAGTCTCCCAGCGCCGTCCAATGCACGCATCGCAGCCGGTGTCAGTCCTCGATTGTGCATAGTCACTCTTCTCCCATTGTTTCTCGCTGCAATTGAACCAACAGCCGTTGGGCGTCGGCCGACCAAACGTGTCTCTGGCCCAAATTGTGCCACTTGGCACTGAAGTCTGCAAAACCATTGAACAACACGGTTCCAGATAGAGGTGATGATGCTGCTGCGAACGATGAGGACGAAGGAACGGTTGAATGGCGAGCGGATGGAGGAAAACCGTTCTCAAACGGTTGGCTTGGGGGACGAGATGACGTGGGGCAGAATCAGGTGACCATCACTCTGTCGCGAACAGCACTCCGAAGAAGACATCTTTTGGGTTGTCTGATGAGACCACTATGTCTTGCCCATTGGAGAGATCGACGTGGCTTGGATCCACGAGCGAGTTTCCTTGCTGGGACTGTGAGGCAACGGAAAGTAGAGTTGCAGTGTCGTGGCAGATAACGCCATTCGAGCAAAGCGGACGGGGACACAAACCGCAGATGCACTGAAATCTTGGAGGCTTTGTGTCATGCCACGTCAAAATCGTTTTCGGCATCAACCGTATGTCGCTTGGGGTTCGCCGCCGATTCCGACGTCCGTTACGGCTGTTCGTTCGAGTCAAATCGCAAGCGTTGACGCCGGTGAGACGCTTCGCCAATTGAGGGTAAGTCATCTCTTTTTGGTGCATGGTACGTTCGTAGGAAACGATCCCCTTGGATTTGCTCAGAAACTGGAGGAGGTCACGAAGTTGATTCCGTCATTGTTGCAGCCAGCATTCAAAGCGTTCGCAACGGAGTCTTGGGGGAGAACCGTGCGCAGCGTCAATCAGCAGTTGAGTGGCCGATTGATGGGGGAAACCGGAAGTTTTCTCGATGACTATTTGGCCGAACTGAGCACATTCCTCGGATCGAATAGGCCTCTCGTCGAACGGTTTGATTGGTCGAGCGGGAACGATCACATCTCGCGGGCAGAGGCGGCCGTTGACCTCTTTAATCGATTGGCTGATTTGCCGGTTGATCTGACGCAAGAACGAATCTTGCTTTGGGGGCACAGCCACGCCGGAAACGTATTCGCGTTGTTGAGCAATCTGTTGGCAAACGATCGTGAGTCGGTCGAGCAGTTCTTCCTGGCGACAAACGGTAGGGCCGAGTCAGCAACGAATTGGGAACTTGCACGCAGCAGACTGGCTGCGGCAACTGCTCCGCATCCACTGTCGAAGGCCCTTTGTCTGGTGACGATGGGGACTCCCGTCGGCTACGGTTGGGACTGCGACGGTTATTCGAGGTTATTGCACATCGTTCATCACCGCCCCGCATCGAACTTGGCAAAATTTATCGCGAAACCAGCGCTGCCGCAGTCTCTAGATGAGATCGTGGGAGCAAAGTTTGGCGATTGGATACAGTCGTTTGGAATTGCTGGCAGCGAACTGGTTCCAGTCGATCGTCGTCGGCGCGAGGCAGATTATGTCGTGGGGCAGCTTTTGGAGATCGGGTTGGACATTCCGCAGGTCACTAACGACAACTCGTTCTTAAACCGACTGCCGCAACCGATCAGGGTCAGTCTTCAAAATCGGCTGCAAGAACTTTCAATTCTACTCGCTCGGTTGGACTGTGGATCGCGCATCCACGCGGATGGTGATGCTGCGTGGTTGTTCGATTACGGCGTTGATGAAACAGAAAAATTGGGGCACGGCACTTACACGAAGCGAGCATGGCTGCCGTTTCATACGACTCGCATTGCCGAATGGTTGCAGAAGTCGTGGGAGAAGTGATGGACGACACTGTTGCGAACGTGCCAACTGGCTCACGTGTCCGTCCTATCGTGCCGTATCTGTGGATGCTTTGCGGAGCATTCGCCTTTGCTGTGATGAGTATGCTCGCGCACTTAGTTCGCGATCGTTTTTCGTGGCAGGCGATTGCGATTGGTCGTTCGAGCGTGCCATTTGTGCTGACTGGATTATCGGCCTGGATCGCGGGCGGTCGTTTAGTTTTGTTCGGACCGAAGGCATTGTGGTTGCGAAGTCTGGCGGGGAGCACAAGTTTAGTTTGCGCCTTCTATGCACTGACTCGATTGCCGGTAGCGGACGCACTCACGCTGACGAATCTCTTTCCGATTTGGGTCGCATTGCTGTCTTGGCCATTGCTGCGTCAACGACCGGAGATGTTCGTTTGGGGTTGCGCGGTGTGTGCTGTTTGCGGAGTCATTTTGATTCAGCAACCACATTTGGAGGACGGTAACCTTGCCACGTTGGGTGCGTTGATTGCTTCATTCACCAGTTCTCTGGCAATGATCGGACTACACCGCGTGCGAGGTCTCGACACGCGTGCGATCGTCTGGCACTTCAGCGGTGTGTCGCTGCTTTTTTCAGGCAGCGCGATGTGGCTGCTTGATGGCCGACTTCCAGACAAGACGCTGCAAGTGACGCCGACGAGTTGGCTGTTTCTGCTGGGTGTCGGCATGTCGGCAACGATTGGCCAGTTTTGTTTGACGAAAGCGTTTACGCTGGGTGTCCCTTCGCGAGTCTCTGTGGTCGGGCTGACGCAGGTCGGATTTGCTTTGGTGTTTGAAGTCCTGTTTGAAAACCGGCGGTACTCGGCGGCGTCAATCGCGGGAATGCTGCTGGTACTCGCCCCGACGGCGTGGCTGCTGGTGCGACGACGCGAGGCCACTCCGAATGAATCGGCATCGCTCTCCGATGTGAGTTGAGAGTGGTGAGAGTTTTGGGAGCAAATCACGCGGTGGGAGTGCTTGGAAACTATTAGTCTGGGTGAAGCTATTTACGGCTCTCCGCCATGCCTATTGAAGGCAAATTGTCCCTCAGAGACGCAGTGATCGCTGAGGAAACCTAACCCTCGTTCCCTTCAAAGTCAGCGAGCTGATACTCGGTCTGGTATTTAGAACAGAGACCCCTGAGCGGGCTTGTCAGGCGGTGCTGTGAGGCCGAGATGCGCCAGTGCCGCTGCTGTTACGAGTCGTCCACGCGGAGTTCGCTGTAAGAAACCGACTCGCAACAAGAATGGCTCGATCTCATCCTCCAGAGTATCTGCCGGGCAATTCATGCTGTGTCCGATTGCTTGCACGCCTGCCGGTCCGCCGCAAAAGACGTTAATCAAAATCATCAAATAGCGGCGATCGAGTTCATCCAGACCGACGTGATCAACTTCGATCATTTCAAGTGCCCGCTTAGCGACGTCGTCAGTGATGCGGCCTTGAGCTTTACTGTCTGCGTAATCGCGGCACCAATACAGCAAGTTGTTCGCTTTGCGTGGCGTCCCTCGGCTGCGGCGAGCGACTTCGACGGCAGCAGCCGGTTCGATCTCCGTACGCAGCTTGCGTGAGTTGCGTCTAATGATCTCGGCGAGGTCAGGCTCGTCGTAGAAGTCGACATGCAAGCGATTTACGAAACGATCGCGAAGCGGAGCAGTCAACATACCGCTGCGCGTCGTCGCACCGATCATCGTGAATCGCTTGAGAGGCATGTTGATCGTCCGCGCGTTGATCCCTTCGCCCAACGAAATATCAACTCGAAAGTCTTCCATCGCCGGATAGAGGAACTCCTCGACAGCCGGCGGCAGGCGATGAATCTCGTCGATGAACAACACGGAGCCGTAACTCGCGTTCGTCAGATAGGACAGCACGTCCTTCGGAGCAGTGAGCGCGGGAGCAGATGCGATTTGAAAGTCAGTGCCGAGCTCTTTCGGGATGACAGTCGCGAAGGTCGTCTTCCCTAATCCTGGCGGACCATCGAAGAGGACATGACCGAGCGGTTCCTGGCGCTTCTTCGCGGCGTCGAGCATGATACGTAATCGCTCGACAACCTTGCGTTGGCCGACGATGTCTTCGAGCCGTTGTGGGCGCAGTTCATCGTCATGCTTTTCGTCGTCAGGGCGAAAGTCCACCTTGGGACCAAGCGGCGGGCGAGGTGGCTCGTCATCCGGATCTTCGTCAGGGCTGCCATTGATAATCCGTTGCCGCGCCATGATTTTTCCGTAGTCCAAAGTCAGCTGTCAGTGTCCTAATGAGAAACTGACATCGCAGGAAAATTACCCGCGTAAACACGGAAGATCACGCAGACAACTCGGCAATCAACTCATCCGGATAGCTGACGTTTGCCGTCACCGTCTGGATATCGTCTTGATCTTCGAGCGCATCAATGAAGGCGAGGACTCGGCGACCCATTTCGAGGTCTACCTCGACTCGATTGTTCGGGATCTTTTGTATCTCGGCGACATCGGTCGGAATCTTTGCCGTGTCGAGCGTTTCGTTGACCTGCTGGAAAACCGCTGGATCGCAAGTCACTTCAAAGTGGTCGCCGACTCGTTTGACATCGTCGGCTCCCGCTTCCAACGCGATCTCAAATAGCTTGTCTTCTTCGACATGCTGAATGGGGATGACAAAGATACCTTTGCGGGCAAAGAAATATGAGACGCAGCCAGTGCTGCCAAGATTACCGCCATGGACTTCAAAGACCTTCCGGACTTCGCCCGCAGTCCGGTTGCGATTATCGGTGAGAATGTCGCAGAGAACCGCGACGCCTCCGGGGCCGTAACCTTCATAAACCAGATCGTCGTATTGCTCGTCAGACGACTCACCGCAGCCTTTTTTGACGGCGCGATCAATGTTCTCCTTAGGCATGCTGTTCTTGCGAGCTTTGTCGAGTGCATACCTCAGCGCCAGATTGCCGGTCGGATCGCCTCCGCCAATTCGCGCGGCAACGATGATGGCTCGACTGAGCTTGCCGAACAGTTTGCCACGCTTCTTATCGACCGCACCTTTTCGGATGGCGATGTTCGCCGAATGGGAATGTCCTGCCATGAGTCTTTTTTACGTAACCGCAAGCTGCCAGCTTGCGGAATAAATTAAGGTGAGTTTGAATTACGGCGAACGAACCGACCTCAAGCTGGCAGCTTGTGGCTAAGACGTCGCTTTCAGTTTGAGTTCCAATTTCTCAATCAACTTTTTGTCCGGATGCTTGTCTTCCTTCGCATCCTGGAGTGCCTTCTTCCAATTTTCGATCGCTTTGCCTTTCTGGCCAAGTTTGTCTTGAGCGTCTCCGAGGTGATCCCAGATCGTCGCATCACCGCCACGAGGAGAACTCGCGGACTTCTCCAAGAAGGGTATCGCATCTTGATACTTACCGAGCTTGTAAAGCACCCAACCCATACTGTCTTGATAAGCGACGTTGTCAGGCTCGGCCTTCATCGCCTTTTCGATCATGCTACGAGCCTGCTCTAAGTTCTTCCCTTGGTCGGCGTAGAGATAACCGAGGTCGTTGTTGACCGACGGATCGTCAGGCGATTCGGCCAGGACCTTTTCCAAAATCTCTTCACCTTTGCGAACTTCACCCTTTTGAACATGGATGTTCGACAGGCTGTATTGGCACTGACGCGCAAGTCGATGTTGCGCATGCTTTTCAATGAATGCCTCCAGCAACGGGACCGCCTTGTCCCAATTGTGAGCGTGGTAATGCACCCAAGCTTCTTGAAATGCCAGGAGCGGATGATCTGGGATTGCTTTGCGAGCTTCTGCAATCGCTTCCAAGGCGGCGTCTGTGTTGCCGGCCATCTCCTCTGCTTGCGAGAGCATGAAAAGGAAGTTCGGGCGAGCATTCAAGAGCGACGCATCTTTGACTGCCTCTTGAAAGACTTTCGCAGCCTCGGCGAACTTGCGAGCGTCGAGCAACAACTTGCCGAGTTCTTCATAGATGCCGCTCGCCTTATCACGACGCAGCTTCAACGCATGGCGGTAAAACTTTTCGGATAAGTCCGCTTGCTTCCCTTGAGCAGCGATCTTGGCGAGCAACAAGCTGCTACCGAAATCGAGCTTAGCCGCATCACTTTCTGTATGTTGTTTTCCAACTTCCAATAATCCAGCCACCAACTTTTCATCCGCTGCAATCGCTTGCAGTTCGCGTTCAAGATCGTCGGCAGACTTTTCCAATTCCGACTCACGGGACATTGCTAGCGATAGGGCTTGCAGCAATTCGGTCGGGCGATTTTGCCGTCGATAAAGCGACGCCAAACCAACATAGCCTTCGATCGTTTTCTCTTTGTCCAATGTCTTCTTGTAGAGCTTCTCTGCATCGTCGAACCTTTTCACTTCGACATATTGTTGAGCCAGAAAGAATTGCAATGTGAGGTTGTGCTGATCTTTTTCGGCGAGTTGTTCCAAACGAGAGACCAGATCGCCAGATTTTCCCTGAGCCTTCAAAACCTCGGCCAGTAATTGATACGCGGCCTTCCCTTTCGATTGCAGTTGCGCATCAAAGTATGTCTGCAATTGTTCGAGAGCTTTGTCCGATTTCGCCGTCATCAAATACGCTTGAGCTAAGCTGAAGGCGATGTTGCCTGGTTTTGTTTTCTTGGCCTTCGCCGCTCGCTCTAAAGCGACGATCGCACGATCAGGACGCTTCGCTTCCAAGAAGACTTGGCCGATTGCCTCGTAGGTCGTCCGCTGATGCTTTTCCAATTCCGACTTCATCTGAAAGTCGAGGTGATACTTGTCCGGGTCGATTTTCGCATCGAAGACGACTTCAAAAGCATCTGCCGATTTCTCAACCTGACCGGTGATCAAATACAAAAACGCGAGGTCACGCATGATTGCGACATATTGACCGGATTGACGGTCGAGCTTGTTTGATCGCGAGGCTTGTTCCAATAGTTTGAGCGCTTCAGGAATCTTCTCTTTCGTCGCCAAATGAATCCCGACTCGCTGCAATAACAGAAAGTCGTCAGGCATCAATTCGATCGCTTTCAGCGAGTACTTGATCGCTAAATCAGAGTCGTTCAGACCGAATGCCAATGGGATCAATGCACGATAAACCTCAACGGCATTCGGGTTGAGTTGAACTGATTTTTCATAGGCTTCCAGCGCGCCTTTGAATTCCTCACGCTGCTCTAGAAACCGTCCCTTCAGGTACCAGGACATCGCGTCGAGTCGCTTTTGGTCATCTGGTGTGCGCGGACGAATCGGGGCGAGCTTTTCGGGTGGATCGTTGAAGTCGATCCGAAAATCACCGCGAGTCATCGTGCGGTGATTCGAGTCAGGAGGCGGACTCTTTTCTTGAGCAAAACTCCCGGCAAAGAGACTTGCCGTAGCTATCAAGTCGAGCCCAACACTGCCTCCGAAGAAGGCGATGCCGAAGATGGCAATCGAGCCTGCGGTTTGAATGAATCGGCCGATCCATTGTCGTGACTGTGTCATGACCAGAGCTTCCTTGGACTGGCAATTGAAACCAAAGTCACCGGCGAAGCACCAAGCGTTCGCAAGCGGCGGCGGATTCTAGCGAGCACTTCCAAGCGGGACCAAGCCGGGTTCGCCTATGACTCAAAATGCACGGAACTTTACCGAGGCTTCTTTTTCGCAGGAGCCACCTTTGTCGGACGCTTGGCTGTTGGCTTTTTCGTCTCGTGATGGACAGCCGTCTTACCCGAAGGCTTCGCTACTGACTTACTCGGCGCGGCTTTTGCTATCGGTTTAGCTTTCGCAAGCTTGTCGGCATTGGTGATCAGATCCTCCATGCGGTCGAGCATCTCCTCAACGTCGAATCCCTCTGGAGGGGGCTTAGGCTTTGTGAAGTGCGGCAACAATCGAGGGTCTGAAGCGAACAGTCGGAGGTAATGACAGAAGATCGGCGCATCAGATTTTAAGATTGCCGCTTTGAGGCCATCGGACGCATCGTGCGTCGTTGCACCGGGTGTCGCCAACCCCAACCACACGGCGGCGTCTCGCATGTGATCATCAATTGGGATCATGTGCGTGCCGAGTGCCGTATGCAGCGTGTGTGCTTGAATGAAGCTGGTGATGAAGCGGATTTTTTGAATTTGCTTCTCGGCCAGTTCGAGCGTCTTACGTTTGAGTGGTTCAAAGTCGAAATCAAAATTGATCTCGAAGACATATTGCAGGATCGCTCGAATCCGAGCAGCACGCGCTTCGGGTTCAGATAGTCCTTCAAATACAGGGGTCAGCTCGTAGTAAGTGCTGACTCGAATCTCATTCATGTCGTGGAAAACTGAATGCAACCGGTCGTAAGCGGCATCTGCGAGTTCCGGAGTCGAATTTTCCAAGCAAACGGCGTACAGCATCGTCTCCAAAACCGACCGATCTTTTTTATGAGCGGCTGGTTTGTAGTGCTTCTTCAGCAGGGTGACGAGCTTCTTGCAAAGCCCTTGCAGGTCGGACGCTTTGGTCTTCTTGAGGATGGCCATGAGCAACGCACCTGAATTTGAAAGTCGATAGTATCGGGAAAATTTTGGACAACGAGAGGCTTCACGTTCGCATCAACTCGCTGGCAAAGGTACGGGACGCTGCCAGAGCCAAGGCCAAAGATGAGCTTGTTGTTTTTTGGGGAAAGAACAAGGCCCGATTGGCTCATTCTCAAAAGTTGTTTTATTGGTCTTCATCGTCGTCCTCACCAAACTCGCCATCGTCATCAGACTCATCGCCATGATCGTCTGATTCACCATCTGCCTCTGCGATCGCAGCATTCGCTTCAGAAACCGTCGCCTCTGCTACATGTAGGTCTGCAGATGTTTCCGTCAAACTCGCCAACCAATTGGGTTCCAAAACAAACTTCAGTACCGGTGTGTTTCGAGTATCTAAACGCTCTGCGATTTTCGACTGCAAAAACCCTCTCGCAGAATCGAGACCATGTAAGGTGAGAGACTGTACCTTCTCATCGCCACGTACGCCGATATGAACCTTAGCTGCCCTCAAATCATCCGTTGTTTCGACATGCAGGATCGTGACATTTTTCACTCGCGGATCGCGAAGCTGAAACAACATCGCCGAACTGAGTGTCTCCAAAATGGCCTGATTCACTTTGGCAATCCGGCGTGACGGCATCGTTACAAATCCAAAACGAGAAACTCAATCTTCAGAACAAACATCAGACAAAAAGACCATCCGAAGACGAACCGGAAAACATCAACCATTGGACGTTCATTGATATTGCCTGGAGGCGAACGGCATCCAGTTCACCTCAATCCATCGTCCGCTTCACTTCCTCAATACGATACGCCTCCAGCAGGTCACCCTCCTTCACATCATTGAAGTGCTCAAGCCGGATACCACATTCCATTCCTTCGCGAACTTCACGTGCATCCTCTTTCACTCGCTTGAGTGATGCGATGCCATAATCGTTGAGAATTTTTTGATCGCGAATCAATCGAATTCGACTGTTGCGCTCGATGTTACCGCTAAGTACACGGCAGCCAGCGATCGTTCCAGTGCGGCTAATGCTGAAGGTTTGCAAAACAATTGCTCGCCCTGTCGAAACCTGGCGTTTCTCAGGTGTAAGCAATCCTTCCAACGCGACCTTAATCTCATCCGTGACTTCATAGATGATCTGATATCGACGGATATCAACACCTTCTTTGTCAGCTAAAGTCACTGCACGATCATCAGCAATCACGTGGAACGCGACGATGATCGCCCCCGACGCACTTGCCAAGTAAATATCGCTTTCGTTTACGCCACCAACTGCCGCATGCAACAAGTTGACACGAACTTCCGGGTGGTCGAACTTTGCCAATTCGTGCTTGAGCGCCTCGATCGAACCCGGCGTATCTGCCTTGATGATCAGCGGCAAATCCTTGATTGCGTTTTCGCGATCCGAATTGAGAATGTCATCCAGCGTTCGCTTGCGAGTCCGACCGGACAATGTCGTACTGCGCCCTCGTTGCTGACGAATCTCAGCGATCTCGCGAGCGGCATCGAGATCGTCCATTACGAAGAACTGCTCGCCAGCATTCGGCATGATATCCAAGCCTGCCACTCGCACCGGAGTCGATGGCGGAGCCTCGGACACTTCCTCATCGCGATCGTTATACAACGCTCGGATACGCCCATGAGCACCAGCACAAAGAATAATATCCCCGACTCGCAACGTCCCCTGACGGACCATCATTAATGCCAACACCCCACGACCTTCGTCGCGGAAGCCCTCCAAACAAAGGCCAACAGCCGGGCGGTTCGGGTTCGCTTTCAATTCGTGAACTTCAGCGGTCAGCAGTAACAACTCCAACAGGTCATCGAGGCCAACTCCAGTGATTCCGGATGTGCGGACCATTTCAACCTCGCCGCCCCACTCCTGCACCAGCAGCCCATGGGTCGCCAAATCGCTGAGCAATTTTTGTTCGTTGCGATCCGGCAGGTCAATCTTGTTCATTGCCACCACGACCGTCGCTCCCGACGCCTTTGCATGAGCAATGCATTCAATCGTTTGCGGCATAACGCCGTCATTCGCTGCAACAACCAGTACGATGACGTCAGTAACGTTGGCACCACGAGCTCGCATTTCACCGAAAGCAGCGTGCCCCGGTGTGTCCACGAACGTTACTTTATGCCCGTTGTGTTCAATTTGATACGCCCGGATGTGTTGAGTAATGCCTCCCGCTTCGCCGCCAGCGACATTCGATGACCGAATCTTGTCGAGCAGCGTCGTTTTACCATGATCGACGTGTCCGAGGATTGTAACGATCGGCGGGCGAGTGACTAAATTCTCCGGCGCATCAATGACCTTAAGGGTCTCCATCAACTCTTCTTCGAGATCTTTCTCTCGCAGAATGGTCAACTCAACGCCGAGTTCCATCGACAATTCAAGCGCCAATTCCTCTTCTATCGCATCGTTGATGCCGACCATCTTGTTTTGCTTAAACAAGATGCCCATCAGCGCCTTAACAGGTCGCCCCATTGCCTCAGACAACGATCGCAGTGAAATCGGGAGTTCAACTTCCGCGTGCGTCTTGTGCTCGCCGTAGGTCACAGTTTTCGGGCGACGCATTCGCACGCGAGTCCGTGTGGGGCGATCTTCATCTTCATCAGCCGGAATTTCGACGCGAGTATGTCTCTTTTGGCGACGCTCTTCACGCGTACCAACCAGCACACCACCCGGCCCCTTCCCTTTTGTCCGTTCCGCCTCTTCCTCTTCGTGAGTCATCATCCGCTTGCGCGGCGCAACTGGAGACTTTTTCCCTTCGACAACCTGACTCACTCGACCAGCCAACGGACCGGTATGGTCGAAGTCGGCAGTGATCTTAATATCTGGCTTCTGAGCCGGACGATCGTCTCTCTTCGCTTTAACCACAGGCGCGTCAGGAATCGCGGCCAATTGCGGAAGATTCGGCTTCGCTTTGCGCACGGTGCCGGTTGGCCGCATGTCACCGGTTGACCCGATTGGTCGCATTTCGCGCAACTTAGTCGGGGTCGCCCCATGTGGGGTGATGTAGTCTTCTCTGCGATGCGCACCAACGACTGCCGGGTCATCGACTATCACACCGTCATCCGAATCAACCGCGCCGACTTCTGGGAGGCCAAGAACTTCAGACTGCGGGACAACTTCAGGGGTTGCGAGAACCTCTAATACCGCCACTTTTTCAACAACCGCATCCTTAACTTCTGGAGCTGCAGCCGGAGCAACCACCTGTTCCAAGACCGCTGGTTCCTCAGGCTCTTCCTTAGGTTCGCGCAGCGGTTTGGAAGAAGACAGCGGTCGCATGACCGGGGCCATTGTCCGTGGAGCCGTTGGGATCGTCTTAATTGGGCGAGCCTTAGCGGCCACCTCAACAGGCACGTCTCGCGGCAGTACAGGAACATCACTTTTCGCAGGCTTGGTACTCTTGGAGTTGATGTAACCCAAAACGACATCGCGCTCGGCCGGAGAAATGCTGGCCAACGCCGACGCCTTCACCGGGATGCCAGCATCATTACAATGCTGGATCAGCACTTTGCTGTCCATACCCAGCTCTTTCGCCAATGCGAAAATACGAACTTTGAGCTGCTGTTTGTCCTCAGCCAGATTCTCGGTCAAAGGGACCCTCGGTATTGGATAGGCAAGTGTCGAAATAGCGCCTGCGGCCGGAGGTCATCGGCCGGTGTGATGAAACATCACTCGGCGGTTGGTTCAGTCACGACACTCGCAGGTGGTTCGGGCTCAGTCTCTGTGTTAGGCGCGGCTTCTTCTTCGGTTGATGCAACAACCTCTAGCGTTTCCACGACAGCAACATCAGCAGATACTGACGGTACAGAGGCAGAAGCAGCAGGAGTTCGCGCATCGATTTCTCGTTGCAACTTCATTTCCGCCTTGCGGCGGGTTTCTTCGTGTTCTTGTTTTTCGCTTTCATCGTCGGCGTGGGCAACGATTTCTTCACACTCCTCGGGGGTTAGCCCGCTCATTTCCTGAAGTTGATCCGGCTCAATCACAGACAAGTCGTAGAAGCTAAAAAAGCCCTGCGACACCAAGCTTTCCGCCAATTCCTCAGTAATATGCGGCACTTGTGAAAACGCCGCAACCGACTTTTCGAGCTGCTCGTTCAACTCGTCGCGAGTCATTACCTCAATGTCCCAGCCGACTAATTTGGAAGCAAGACGAACGTTTTGTCCACGTTTTCCGATCGCCAATGAAAGCTGATCTTCGCGGACTAATACAATCACACGACCTAACATCGGGCACAAAATAACGTCTTCAACCTCTGACGGTTGCATTGCGTTCGGAACGAGCACTTGCAGTGAATCGTTCCATCGGACAATGTCTATTCGCTCGCCTGCCAATTCATCCACAATATTCTTGATGCGTGCGCCGCGTACGCCAACACACGCTCCGACTGAGTCGATTTTGCTATCAAAGCAAGACACAGCAACCTTTGAACGATAACCCGCTTCGCGGGCAAGAGAGCGCACTTCAATGATCCGTTCGGCAACTTCGGGGATCTCCGTCTCAAACAGGCGAAGAACAAGATCCGGGTGAGTTCGCGAGAGAATGACTTTCACTCGACTGCCTGACTTGCGAACCTCGATCACAACTGCCCTGATCCGCTCACCAATGCGATGTGATTCACCTGGGATCTGTTCGCTCTTCGGCAAAAAGCCATCAATTTTACCAAGAGTTATAAGTGCTGAACCACCCTCAAACCGAGTCACCGCACCGCTGACCAACTGCCCCTTTAATTCTTCGTATTCATCGAAGATCGAATCCCGCTCAGCTTCACGAATCCGCTGCATCAGAACTTGCTTAGCAGTCTGGGAGGAAATTCGTCCGAGAATTTCACCAAGCATGTCCGGGTCAATATCTTTTTCATCACACTTAACAGTGGGATTACCAGTGTTCGGGTCAATTGACGCCGCGATTTGAAAATCCTCGCCGAAGTGCTTTTTAGCAGCCGACAAGATCGCCTGCTCCAGTGCTTCAACGACGATGGTCTTGTCGATATTGCGATCGCGGTGCAATGCATCGACGAATCGTAAGACGTCCGCCCCGTTCATACTTTTCCTTTCGTGGGATCGGGTGAGTCGACCCCCAGTCGCCAGACAACCTGCCGACGGTTCCCGTGGAACAAAAAAAGCGGGCGTCAACCCACTTTTCTCGTTGCTGCCGCAAAGCGACAGCACACTCAACCATCAGAGCTAAGCCATCAAAGACGCTACCAAAAGGAACGTCCTAGAACCGACACGTCTACATAGTCGACTTCCTCACGCGTTTTCACGCGGTTATGCCAACATCCAGATTAGTGTCGTCGGAGTCACCGAAATCAATCGGGTCTTCGACGGCTTCTGCCCATCCTGCTGAGCGGGGACGTGACATTACTTTTGGCCACCCGGACTGTCAAGGAGCAGCACGCGACTGTCGGATCAACAAGGCAAGTTCACAAGGGTCACACGCCCTTGAAAATGCGACAACTTATGGTAGTACGAACGACACCATTCTCCATAAACGACAGTGCAATGAGGTTGTGCCCTAATTCGAGTTCTAACACAACAGGGCCACTGAGCACGGCGCGATAACGCGGAGTAATTACGAGTCCCAAAAGTAACCGCGAGGCCACTCCTGCCAAGACATCGGAAGTCTGTCGAGCGCGATTATTTCTTGGGACGCGTATAAGGCGCGTTCGCAAATGCCCCCCTAGTAACCGGGGGCTAAACACAAGAGCAATCGCTTGATGATCGCCGACAAGCATAAGAAGCGGAGAGGGGGGGATTCGAACCCCCGGTAGGATTAAAACCCTACACCGATTTAGCAAACCGGCGCATTCGGCCACTCTGCCACCTCTCCGATCCGCGTGCGGACGGGCGAAATATAGTGGCCAGACATCGGAACGCAACGTTGGCGTGATGACTTCCTTTCGATTGCTTGGCTGTGGTTACGTTTGTTGTGCTATCGGGTAAGTGAAATGAAGATCCGACAATTCAGCTTGCCTTGTATTCTCCGAAAACGTTCGGCATCGTCTGACACCATGAATGTTGTGCATTTCATTACGCGACTGATCATTGGTGGGGCGCAGGAAAACACGCTGCTGACGGTTGAGGACCAGCATCGCGACTATGGTGACCAAGTAACTCTTGTCACCGGACCGGGTTTGGGACCGGAAGGAAGTCTGGAGGATCGGGCTCGGCGAGGGGGCTTTGGTTTCCGAGTTTTGCCGAAACTTCATCGAGCCATACGGCCATGGCAAGACTGGCGAGCATATCGAGCCATGATCGAGATGCTGCGAGAGATCAAGCCGCAGATCGTTCACACTCACAGTTCGAAAGCAGGCATTATCGGTCGAGCGGCAGCCGCAAAACTTGGTATCCCAGCGGTTCACACCATTCACGGGGCCTCGTTTCATTACGGACAAAGTGTGCTCGCCTATGAGGCATACCGGCTTGCGGAGCAATGGGCGGCAAAGCGATGCGTGAAGATCATCAGCGTGGCTGATGCAATGACCGAACAGTACGCCGCAGCGGGTATCGCATCCAAGGAAAAGTTCGTAACGATCTCCAGCGGCATGGAAGTCGAGCCGTTCTTGTCACCGCCTCGACAGCGCGACGTCGTGCGACGGGAACTCGGCATCGGCTCTGGCGATGTCGTCATCGGTAAGATCGCCCGGTTGTTTCATCTCAAGGGGCACGAATTTGTCATCGCAGCCGCACAGAAGATTGTCCTCGAACATCCAAACACAAAATTCCTTTTCGTCGGTAACGGCATTTTGCGTGAACGATATCAGCAATACATAGACTCGCTCGGCCTCACGAAGAACTTCATATTCACGGGCCTTGTGCCTCCTGACCGAGTTCCTGAATTGATTCATGCGATGGACATCGTCGTACATACCAGTTTATGGGAAGGGCTTGCTCGTGTGCTGCCTCAGGGGCTGATCGCTGGGAAACCGGTCGTCAGTTACGACGTTGACGGTGCTCGCGAAGTCGTTATTTCTGGCGAGAACGGCTATCTGCTCCCACCACAATCAGTCGAGGAGTTGTCTCACGCACTGAGCATTCTAGTGGCCGATCCTGCTCTTCGCGCGTCTTTCGGCAACGCAGGTCGCGATCGGTTCACCGATCAATTCCGCCATCAAACGATGACCCGACGCATCCGTGAAGTTTACGCAGAAGTGTTGAGCAACCAACCGTGAGTTACAATGTCGCGACGATGTGCGCTCAACTGTCACTGAATTCATTCCGGCAATGGCTGACCTTTGGTTTCGGGCACAGCCCAAATCAACAGCATTCCTACGACGTAGATCAAACTCATCGTGCTGCAAGCCAGTGGGTAACCGCCAGCGAACTCGTGCCCGAAAATGACTTGTGGTTTTGCCGTGGCCAAAAGACCGGCTTGAAGTGTTCCGATCGCAGCCAAAATTCGACCGAAGTTAAAGCTGAAGCCTTGCCCTGTCGCTCGAAATTTTGTGCCGAAGATTTCCGGCAGATAAAGTGGCAGCCAACCATAAAACGAGGCGGTCATGCCTCCTGACAGAAACGTGGCCAACAGGAAGCTCGGGCCAAATTTTGTGTGACCTTGAAACATCCACAACACTGACGCGAGCGACAACAAGCACATGCCGCAGTAGGCCGATCGGCGACCAAACTTGTCTCCAGCCAGAGCGGCGAGAATCGTTCCGATGATCGCGCCCAACGCCGAGCACATCTGCGAATATTCTTTCGCTGCTTTTCCTGTCTCAGCCCAACCATCAACAAACTGCCCTTCCTTCGCCAATAGACTGGCCCAGGTCGGAATCCACTGCGTCGATCCCCATGTCCCGAGCAGTGCGACACCGCTCAAGCAAGCCGCTAACAGCATTCGCCGAATCACTGGTGTGACCGTTGATGGAGCATCGCTCGCCGCACCGCTGCCTGCTTGAACTCGCTTCAAAAATTGCACGACTGGGAAAATGTATCCTGCTGTCGCCACACCGAGTCCCAACAGCGTCCCGAAAAGACGAATCGGAACGATCGCGCCTTCTGAGAGCCCCCATTCCAAAGTCTTTGCTGCGAACTGTTGTGACCAAACGACAATAATCAAAAACGGGCCTGCAGCACCGAGCAAGACGCCGAAGAGATCTCGCGTTTGCCAATTGGATGTTGTCCCGCGACTTTTTTCCTGCTCCCACTTTTCCGATTCGGGAACGAACAGCCGAAAAAAGAAGGTCAGTAGCGCGGGCAACGTCCCCATCAACATCATGATGCGCCAGCCCGAATAAGCGACGAGATATTTGCTCCACTCCGCAGAGAGTCCGACTGCCAGCAGCCAATCTTCCATACGATGTAACACGTTCGCCAAAACCAAGCCCAACACGCCGACTAACAAGTAGCCAACGTTTGCGGCCGCTCCAATCAGACCAGCCATGAGTGCTCGCGAACGGTTCGGCCAAACTTCCATAACCAACGCGACACCCAAGGACCATTCGCCTCCCATTCCCAACGCGGCAATGAATCGTAGTGCCGCGATCTGTTCTGCCGATTTCGCGAAGCCGCAAAGCCCTGTAAATACCGCATAAGTGATGACGCTCAGTGACATCGCCCGCACTCGGCCGATTCGATCACCCAGCCAACCAAACAACACACCTCCCGTTGCGGCACCGACCAAGAATCCAGCCAATACCAAACCGAACAATGGCCCGACCTGTGCTTCAGCAGCTTCTTTGGCCATTCCTCCGTCGATCAACAAATTCAAAATCGCAGGGCGGCCAACAAGAGAAAACAGCCCCATCTCCGCTCCGTCAAACAGCCAGCCGAGTAACGCTGCCGCTAACGCCATCCACTGCCCTCGCGATGTGATATTCGACGTGGAGTTTCCAGAATTTTCTGTCATGCCAGACGTTCCTTATTTGTGAGTCGCACTTAAATGTCGCACACAGTTTTGAAGGGTTTGTTGAACCGCACTCCACATGCTTGCACACTTCAAGACTTGGCAGCATATCGGTGCCACACTCATCAGTCAGGCGAGTGACGCAAACTCGATTGAGTCATTTGATGTTCTTGAATTTCCCGACCAACATGACTGCCGCCGCCTAATCAAGTTTGATTTTCGAGTTTCTGCCTTCGCAGCTTTCGCATCCCCTTCTCGCACCCGAAGAAAAGTCCAGGATTCTGTATGAAGATCTCCATCGCCTCTCTTCGATCGTTTTGTGTCGCCACATTGCAGCAGGTCGGACTCAATAATGCAGACGCAGAGATCACCGCCGATGCCTTGGTAACAACCGACGCGATGGGTGTTTTCACTCACGGCACGAAGCTACTCTCCGGCTATCTGAATCGCCTGCGAGGAGGTGGCTATCTTGCGACCGGTGCTCCACGGATTGAACGAGAAGGCCTCGCCTGGGGAGTGATTGACGGTCAATCGGCACTGGGGCAAGTCGGCAGTGTGTTCGCGATGAAAACCGCCATCGCGAAGGCACGGCAAGTTGGAGTGGCCTATGTTGGACTGCGAAACACCGGCCACATCGGCGCCGCCGGTTACTACGCAGCAATGGCCGCACGAGAAGGTCTGATCGGCCTCGTCACCGGCAATGACATGCCTAGCGTCGCCGCACCCGGTTCACGAGGAGCCGTTCTTGGAAGCAACCCCCTCGCCTATGGAATTCCCGTTGGTGATCGAGACCCAATATTGCTTGACATGGCAACGGCTGCAGTCGCTGGCGGCAAAGTGTATGCGGCTCATCAACGCGGTGAACCAATCCCGTCCACATGGCTGATCGGCCCCGATGGTCGCCCAACAACAGACGGCAGCCTCTATCCCCAGCACGCTTCGCTAGCACCGATGGCCAGCCACAAAGGCTACGGCCTCGGACTCTGGGCCGAGATACTCGCCGGCGTCCTCCCCGGTGGAGCGATCACCTGGCAAGTTGGCAGTTGGATCTTTGACGAACCCAGCAAGCCATCACTTCACAACGCGGCGTTCATCGCCATCGACGTTGCCGCGATCGCGCCTCCCGAAGAGTTCGCTGCGCGTGTTCAATCATTAATCGACGAAATTCATCAGGCACCAACCGCCGATGGTATCGATCGCGTCCTCCTCCCCGGAGAACGCGAATGGAACCTCTATCACACCGCAACAAATCACGGAATCGATCTCCCCGCCGATGTGGTCGCCAAACTCACACTGATCTCTCAAGAGACGGCCATTGATCCTCAATGGTCAGAGTGAGGCCGCGATCCATCATTGTGATCTTCGCGATTCATCGAACCTTGATTGACCACATATCGGTCGCTGCTAGAATCCGCTCGCCTATCGGGATGTAGCTCAGCTTGGCTAGAGCGCTACGTTCGGGACGTAGAGGCAGCTTGGCTAGAGCGCTACGTTCGGGACGTAGAGGCCGCAGGTTCAAATCCTGTCATCCCGACTTTTGAAGCCCTGTTCGCAAACCCTGCGAATGGGGCTTTTTTGTTGGGATTTGCGGGGGTTTCTTCATTCGCACGAAGACCTGTTCTTGCATTGATGCTTGCTGATGCAAGGTCAGAAAAGGACTCCGAAAGACCCCGGAAGCCGGTAGCTGGTGAGTTATTTGGTGAGTCTTTGGGTGAACTCGTCGAAGACCATTGTTTCCGGCAATCCGTCCCTGTTGCCCGCAATGTCGCCTGATCGGTCAGTGGCGATGAATTAAGGCTGAGTGACGGCAGCGAGTCCAACGCCCCTTGCACGTCGAGCAGCTTCGCGTCGGTGTAAGCGCCCATCGTCAGGTTGATGTTTGAATGCCTCATCGCCGCTTGAGCGGTGCGAGGTGCAACTCCGCCCTTCGATAGCAGCGTTGCGAACGTTGCCCGCAGGGCGTGAATGTCGAGTGTCCTTCCGCGTTCGTCTTTCTTCGGGATGGCAGCGGCTCTCAAGTCGCCGTTGAATGCCCGCACCAAACCGGAAGGAACGCGAAACAGTTTTCGTTCGGTCTCACGGTTCGCACTGTGGTCGCGTAGGCGAAGCGTTGAGGCGTTGGGCACGTCAGACAGCCATCCCTTCAAGTCATTCGCCAAGTCGAGCCGTAGCGGGATCGTGTTGCCTTGTCGGTTCTTCTCGTTTCCCGCTTCCAGCGTGACGAACGGCATCGGCCCATCGAAATCACACTGACTGACCTTCAACGTTGCGAGTTCGTTTCGCCTAAGTCCGGTCAGAACGAGCGTCTTGTAGATCAACGCTCGCTCCCGTCCGAGTCGTTCAAGGTCTGCGATGAAGTCAGGATTCTTGGCAAGTCGTTCCCGTGCTCGCTCAACGGCAGCGGGGAGCGAATCGAGCGTCAACGCCTTGTACGTCCAATTGGAACGCTTGCGACGTTTGCCAGTTGCTTCCGAGTTGTGAGCGTCCACCGAGACCGCCTCTCGACCGTGTTCAGCCAGCGGTCGAAGCGTAGCTACTTGAAGCAACTTCAGCAGCTCCGTTTCAGTCATTGCACGGCGATGCCTGCGACGATCGGTTTTGACATTTGCTCGTGGGACATTGGCCAGCGGGTTCCCCATCAATCGCGGCCTTGTTCCTGCGGAACACCAGTTTGCGAACATGACCAGCGTTTCTCGGTAGCCGTTGCGAGTTGCCGCCGACATTCCCTCCGTCTCACGCTGTAGCAACCACTTGGTCAACACTCCGCCGTCGAGGTCTGATAATTTGCGAAATCCGCATTCACTTTTGATGCGGTTGAACTGACTTCGCATGTTTTTGATGCGAACCGGACTCGTTTCTCTTGCTCGTAAGTGGTCAACGAAAGCCTCGAAATGATCCGCGATCGGTTCAAGTTGATGATCGGAGACCGCGTCTTCTGCCGCAGTTATTACACCCGACCGCACGAGTTCAGCCCGGCGTTCCAGCTTGCCGAGAATCGACCGAGCGGCATCTTCATCACGGCATCCGGTCGAGACTTCGCGAATGTGTCCCAGCCCGTCGCGAAACTTGGCCGTGTACGTGGCGGCTTCGGTTTGAATCCGCAGCCCGCCATCCTCACTGGTTGTCACCCTGGCTGTACGTGCCTTTCCCTTCGCCGGTTTCCATTTGGCGAATTGCTGCCCGGCCCGTGTAAACAACTCCGCCCCGGCTGGAAGCGGTTGCGTTCGTGTTTTCCTGAAAACGGTTCCCATTGATTCAGTCCTCCCGCTTAACCAGGGCCAACCCGAATCGGGTCGCCAGCTTGTCGATCAAATCCGACCGGAGCGACTGCTCGCCCTGAATGAACCGCCGGATCGAACCTCGTGGGACTCCGGTCTCAATCTCGATTCGCTTCAACGGCAACCCACTCTCGATCAGCACCGCTCGAAGCGACTCACTAACGGTTTGGGGCATCGCGTTGGACTTCTTCTTCGGCATGGTGGGATATTCAAACCACTGGTTTAATTTTCGTCAATTCCGGCCAGGGTCTTTTCTCAAAGTTGCGGTCTTGGTCGATGTGCTCCCTCGCGTGCGTGCGTGCGCGTGCGAGGCGTCACCCGCCTCCGCCACTGGAGCAGAACTAACCCCGACTCTTTCGGCCTTGTGCTACGCAGGGAACGTGCATTCATAACCCGTTCCGCTGTAGCGATTCTTCGCTGGCCCGTCCCGCCGGAAAGCTGCGTTCCACCGTAACCCGTTCCATGTGCCCCAAACCTGCCGCCTCGTGAATCCGACTTCTCTAATATCCGCTCCGTCCCGCCGGAACACCGGTCAGCGATCTTTGGTTCCAGGGCCGGAGCCTTCAGGCAACAGCCGTGGTTTGTCGCAGGGTCAGCAGCCAGGATGTCGAACAACTTGTCACACCGCACTCACGAATCTCCTAATCTCCGCCGCAGGGCCGAATGGCTCAGGCGTCCGCCGTGCAGGCTCGATCATTTCTGGCGGCTTGACTTTCCACGACATGCGAAATCCGGTCTGCTCGAAAGCACGATCAAATGCCTGCTCCACTCTCGTCAGATTCTCCTCCGCAACGTAAATCGCGTCGTGCAGGGTCAAAATGAACATGCCGGGGAACCTTGAGACCAAATCGGTGACGACACGCCCGATCACAAACCGGGCTTCTTCTCGGTGCAACTGCTGAATCAAGTTTTTATGCTCCCGACCGCTCCCGTTCACTTCTCGAATGAAGCCACTTACGGTCGGGAATGATTCAACAAAGACCTGTTCGACCACTCGGCGGGGGTAGTCGCCACGCTTAGCGATGACGTCGCACATGAACTGTCGCTTGAGTTCGTCGCGGTCGATGTTTTCCACCTGGCTCTGGGCCTCCCTCAGAAGCGCATCGTACAGGCTGCCGTCTCGGACGAGCTCCAGATACCGAGCAACATCAGCGCCTACTCGGTTCTCCGGACTAGAATCATAATGGTCTGGAAGCCCTCCGCTAGAATCATAATTGGATACCCGTGTAGTCTCCCCTTCCTGTTCTGTTTGACGGCGGACTAGTGGTTTCCTGTCCACGATCATCTTGGCTATCAGGGCTGGCTGACAGCAACTCAGGTCAACATGCCAGAGCGGCTTGCCTCCGACGTGTATAAAGTATCGCAGCCCTCGCTTCAGGTTGGAGATTGAGTTGAATACTCGCCCATAGGTGCCAACGCTGAAGTGAAACTGACCGCTCTCGATGTTTCCAACCAGAACCCCTTGGACGTCAAACCTGTTGGCTTCTTGGTTCAGGGACAGCCATTCTCTCGCCTGATCGCCGTGAATCCGTAGACGACGCTGTTGATCAGCCAAGGCGTGATGCACCGGCAGCCATGTGGCGACCTGTTTCTGATGATGCTCCGCCGCAAATGACGCCAGTCGCTTTATGAGCCGTTGGTCTGTGACAGGGACGCGGACGTGACGGTCGTGCGCAAAGCGATCTGCTAGACGAAACCCGAACGACCGCCTTCCTACCAGATAGCGGTCCCGCTCAAAGACGCCGCCCTGCCGTAGCTCGTCCATCACCTCGGCATACGTGGTTTGGTACATGATGTTCCGCAGATACTTCCCGTGCAGACGAACGAAACCGCGATCGTCTGCGTCCCCGCAGGCCATCTTGTGCAGAACAAGACTGACGACGTACCTGGCGTCATCCCAACGGACTCTGAGCGAAGGCGACCGGAGGAGTCCAGTAGGGTCAAACGACTCAGGC
>JAPLNX010000104.1:53989-56130 GCA_026400935.1 Planctomycetia bacterium
CCAGCGAGTCTGGCCGATTCCATAAACACCTCGACGCAGAAGAGGGAGGAAATAATCACCAGCCCGGAACGCCAATTCCGGGCTGGCTTCGTTTGAGAACACCACAACTCGCGACCGGCAATCACAGACTCAGTTTGGGCGGCGAGTAAATCGCCGTGTTTGGATTCGGCCCCGCCCACGATGTCTCGCCGTCATGCAGCGGGTGATACCTGTCGGGCAGTGGTTCTTGCGGCTCGCTTCGCCATTCAAGGCCCGCGATGTCGTCAGCGTTCAACGAACTCAATCCCAAGATTTGGTCGGCCACCATGAAGGCAGGCACATGCTTCCGCGAGTAGTCCACCTCCACCAAATCAGTCTCTCCCGCGACACAAAACCGAGTAATAAAAAACGTGTCGTCTACCGACCGCAGAATCTCGACGGTGTTGTACGAATCGACGTGAGCCAACAACCGCTCGCCGACGTTGGGGAGCGGTATCCTGACGGAATCAGGGTCGACTTCATCTCCAGTTCCTGCGCCGACAGCCGACGTCGATCGGTCGTTGGCAATGACGATGGGCACGGCGTCATCATCGAACCAATCTTCCTTCAAATGCGTCGTCGAATTCGCCTTTGGAATCGAAGTAGCGATCAGGGCGAGTGCCCTGTCGATACTCGGTATAGCCCCTTCGGCGGCACGCTCAATGGCTGGCCACTCACGATGAAGTCGCAAATACTTCTGCGCCTGTCTTCGACCGAGTTTGGGACAATTCTCGTCAAGCCATTCGCCAAATTTTCCGTGCGGAACTTGCTGCTTCGCGGCAAGCAACGCTTCACCGCAGTCTCGTGCCGTGCGGACGAGGTTGTCTGCAAGTTGAAACGTGCTGCCATGAGCAACATTGATCCGTGTCGCCAATTCGGCCAAGCCGGTTGTGGCGAGTGTGGAGGTAGAGTTCATGCTCATTTCACACCTCGCTTTCCAGCGATACGAACCGGCTTGCAGCCGCCAGCAATCCATTGCACGAGTTCGCTTCGACGAAATCGAATCAGAGCACCAAGCCGAACGGGTGATGGCATCTTGCCAGAATCGGCGAGACGTCTGACATGGCGGACGGAGCAGCCGCCGAGCAGTTCACTCGCAACGGCCCGGATGTCAAGGAGTTCATTGTTAGCAGTCGTAGCCATAAGTATGCCTCTTAAGTTTTTCGCGGCAGTCGTGGCACTCACGATTGCACCATGTTCATCGCTGCCTCTCTTCGACATCGGCACACACCAAGGCGACTGACAGAAAACTTCGCGAAGAAAATAGAATTCGCAGAGATGGGCCGACTTTCTGAACATTTTTAGCCGTCGAATGTGTTGAAATCTCGACAAAGCAGAAGCAGCTCGACACGCACCGACACATCGGCGGGCAAGGGGGCCGTTCCACCGGGACGGCCTGGCTTTATGTGACTGCTTCATCGCTGGGCAGCAAATGAATAGTTTGACTCCCGACCGTCTTTTTCGAGCCGACTTGATTGTCTCTCGGTCGAGTTGCGGCATGATTCTTCGAGCGGATTGTATTCAGAAGTTCGATAGTTTAGCTTTTGAAGCTAGGCTCAACGGTACAAACAACAATGTGCGGCGAGTTCGAAAAATCCTTAATACCGCTGTGATTTTCCTTGTAAGCTATCCTCAGTGACCGGAAGTGTGCGGTATGACGATCGCGACCATTGCCACTCCCGAACAGGGCCAGCTTGTACAAGTGCGTTCCCGTCCGTGGGTGGTGAATCTGGTCAAGCCGAGCAGTTTGCCAACGCCTGCGATGAAGTCGCCAATTGGCACGCAGCAAAACCTGTTGACGCTTTCCTCGGTTGAAGATGACGGTCTGGGCGAAGAGCTTCAGATCGTTTGGGAGATCGAACCGGGGGCGAAGGTCGTTGAGAGGGTCGCCTTACCCGAACCGACCGACTTCGACGCTCCCGAAAAACTTGATGCCTTTCTGGATGCCGTCCGCTGGGGAGCCGCATCTACCGCTGACGTGAAGAACATCCAGTCCCCGTTTCGCAGCGGTATCGAGATCGAAGACTACCAGCTTGACCCGGTGGTGCGGGCGATCCAGATGCCGAGGGTCAACCTGCTGATCGCCGATGACGTGGGCCTCGGTAAGACCATCGAAGCGGGCA
>JAPLNX010000628.1 GCA_026400935.1 Planctomycetia bacterium
CAAGACAAACTCCCCAATCGTCCCGGCCGCTCGTTCGCCCGAGAAGCCTACCCCCGACGACCAAAATCCAACCAATTCCAAAAAAGAAGACCCAAAAATCCCGGCCCCAAACCAGACTCCTAAAGTAAGTGCCATTGGGCTAACGCACCCCGGCTCACCGAAAATTGCGCTCGCCAAAAATTACGCATCGTGTCTCACTGAATCACCGGGCCGAACTCTTGGTCTTCGATTGTCCAGATCACCAACGGATTCGGTTGGCGGCGGATGTAATGCAGCACTGATTCAACGGCGGCCTCATCAGCCAACTTGCGATTCGAGCAGCCTTCGGTCCACCACGAGTCACTGGCAGGTTTTCCCCAGGTTTGGGTCAGCTTGCGTGAGCACCACGCCTTGAGGTCGCCTCGGACTTTTTCGGGATTGGGATCGCCCGAGACGCCGACGACGGCGTGAAGATGAGTCCGCATGATCCCGACGGCGATCAGCTTCCAACGGCGCACTCTGCAGGTTTCGTGAAACTGTTCGAGCAACCGATTTGCTTGATCGAGCGTCAGCAGAATCGGATCACACTTCAGCGAATTCAGGGATGAGTCGCGAATGCGCTGACTCGGTCGAGCGAGCGGCGTTCCGTATTCGCTGTGATTCACGATCCGTCCAGAGTCTTCGCGAACGGCTCCGACGAAACCTCGATCATTGCCTGGAAGCCACGAGCCGTACGTTGTCCATGTGAGAAACCAGTAACGATCGACCGAAACGTTCGGCAACGAAGGCATGACGACCGGCTTTCGAGAGTTGGTATTCATGGCATCTGCTAAGGCGAGGCGTTGTAGCAAAAAGGCAAGTTGCCACGCGATAGCGCGACGGTGAGCCGGGGTGCGTCAGCCCCCCGGAGTTTTTTGCGGTGCCTCAACGCGCGAATCGCGAATGCGTCCGGGGGCTAACGCACCCCGGCTCACCAAGAATCAAAAAACTTGAGAAACGTTTCAAAATTCGTGGCCCCGATTTTGGCTCGATTACGCATGTATGAGTAACGAGTTCTTCACCGTGACCGGTCGGAGGCCGGTGGTTATTCGCCACAAGAGATCAATCAACTTATTTTTACCGGGAAAAAGCATGCTCAGCCTGCGAGAGACCTTGTTTCGTCGTTTGCGTCTTCAGAAGAATGCTCGTCGTCAAAATCTGGCACTTCGCCACACAGATCAACACGTGAGCGTCGAGTCGTTGGAAGTTCGACAGATGCTGACCGCCGGTGGCCTGGACGTCAGTTTCGGCGCGGGTGGTCTTGTGTTGACCGATTTCGGCGGGAACCAAAATGATGCCGCGAACGACCTGGTGGTGCGCCAGTCGGACGGCAAGATCCTGGCGGCCGGCTTCAACTTCACTAACGCCTTCGAGCTCGTCCGCTACAACGTTGACGGCACGACGGACAACTCCTTCGGCCCCAACGGCAACGGCAAGATCATCGATGCCAACCTGGGCGCTGCCCAAAGCCTGGCCCTGGACGGTAACGGCAACGTCGTTGTCGCGGGCGATTCCTCGATCGTCCGCTACACCGCCGGCGGTCTCCGCGACACCAGCTTCGGCGTCAACGGCCTGGTCAACGTCAGCAGCACTAGGATCAATAGAGGGATCACGGCACTCGCCATCGACGGCAGCAACCGGGTGGTCGTGGCGGGCAACGGCCAGAACGCGGTGAGCGGCAGCAGCCGCCAGGACTTCACGGTGGCCCGTTACAACTTCAACGGCTCACTGGACGTCCAGTTCGCGTCCGTCGACTTCAGCGGCGGCGACGAAAACCTCCAGGCGATCGCCATCGACAGTGTCGGCCGCGTGATCGTCGCCGGTTACACGCAGGCTGATCCCAACAACTTCCAGCTCTTTGACTTCGGCGTGGCGCGGTACAACACCGCGGGCGGCCTGGACACCACGTTCGGCATCGGCGGGAAAAAGACCATCGACTTCAACGGCGAGTTCGATGCGGCCAGCGGCCTGGCCTTCGATGCCGGCAACAACATCATCGTGGGCGGCTCCGCACGCTTGGCCGGCAGGGATGGGGTCGGGCTGGCGCGGCTCAACGCGTCCAACGGCAGCCTGGACACCAATTTCGGTACCGCCGGGAAGGTCATCGACACGCAGGTCAATGCAATTTACTTCGACTTCGGCCTGGCGCTCGACGCAGCGGGCAAGATCGTTGTGGGGACGATATCCACTCTGACCCGTTACACAACCGCAGGAAGTCGTGATACGAGCTTCGGAAACCAGGGCTCGGTATCCACGGGCAACACCGTGCAGCGGATTGAGGACGTGGCCCTCCAGTCGGACGGCAAGATCCTGGTCGGCGGTTACAGCTTCGGCAGCGGGGTCAACACCTACGATTTCGCCGTCGCGCGATACCTCGGGGATAATCCGAACACGCCGCCCGTCGTCAGGGCCGACGCGGCCGCCGTCAGCGCTAACGAAGGCGGCACGGTCTCGAACTCGGGCACGTTTTCTGATTCGCAGGGCAACGCCACCGTAACGATCTCCGCGAGTATCGGCACTGTCACTCAGAACAACACGAATGGCACCTGGAGCTGGTCGCTCAATGCTGCCGACGGCCCCGCCAGCGGAAACGTCACCATCACTGCGAGGGATAACCAGAACGCGGCGGCGAATGCCACGTTTGCTTACTCGGTCAACAACGTCGCTCCGACGATCTCGCTGAGCGGCAACGCCACCGTCAACGAAGGCTCGCCGTACACGCTCAACTTGGGAGCGGTCACCGATCCCGGCACCGACACCATCACCAGCTACCGCATCAACTGGGGTGACGGCACCAATTCGGGACTCATCGTCGGCAATCCGGCCAACACCTCGGCGACGCACACCTTCGCCGACGGACCCAGCACTCAGACCAACAACGTCACCGTGACTGACGAGGATGGCAACTTCCTCGCCGGCAGCCTGAGCGTGCAGGTGCTCAACGTGGCTCCGACGGCGGACTTCTTGGACAACGGACCCATCACTTACGGGCAGACCGCGACGGTCTCCTTCGCCAACCTGCACGATGCCTCCGCAGCCGATGCGACGGCTGGCTTCCACTATGCCTATTCGCAGACCAATGACTTTACCGGAGTCACCTACGCCAGCGGCAGCAGCACCAGTGCCACTCATGATTACGCGGGACTCAACGCGGGTGACTACACCGTCTACGCTCGCATCATCGACCAAGACGGCGGCTTCAACGACTACGTCCAAATGGTGACGGTCAACAAGGCGATTTCTTCAGTAACGGCCACCGGAGGTTCATTTACATATGACGGCTCAACTCATAACGGTGGCTCAGCCACAGTGAGCGGCGACGGCGTGGTCACGGGCAGTGCGACCTTGACCTACTCCGGCAACCAGATCATCGCCGGGACGTATCAAGTCACCGCCCACTATGCTGGCGACGACAACCACTTCGGCAGTGACAGCGCTCCGGCCGACATCACCATCGGCAAGGCCACATCCTCCGTGACGGCGACCGGCGACAGCTTCACCTACGACGGCAGCACTCACACTGGCGGGTCCGGTTCAGTGAGCGGTGACGGTGTGGTCACAGGCAGTGCGACCCTGACCTACTCCGGCAACCAGATCATCGCCGGAACGTATCAAGTCACCGCCCACTATGCTGGAGACGACAACCACTTCGGCAGTGACAGCGCTCCGGCCGACATCACCATTGGCAAGGCTACTTCCTCCGTGTCAGCGACCGGCGACAGCTTCACCTACGACGGCAGCACTCACACCGGCGGCTCCGGTTCAGTGAGCGGCGACGGTGTAGTCACCGGCAGTGCGACCTTGACCTATTCCGGCAACCAGATCATTGCCGGGACGTATCAAGTCACCGCCCACTATGCTGGCGACGACAACCACTTCGGCAGTGACAGCGCTCCGGCCGACATCACCATCGGCAAGGCTACTTCCTCCGTGTCGGCGATCGGCGACAGCTTCACTTACGACGGCACGATGCACACCGGCGGATCCGGTTCCGTGAGTGGTGCTGGAGTCGTGACCGGCGGCGTGACGCTGAGTTACTCCGGTGACCAGATCAACGCGGGATCGTACACGGTCATCGCGACCTATGCCGGGGACGTCAATCACACAGGCAGCAGCGATAGCGCGGCCATCTCGATTGGCAAAGCGAGCCAGACCATCAGTTGGGTGACGCCAAGCGGCATCACCTACGGCACGGCCCTGAGCGGTACTCAGCTCAAGGCCACCGTCGCGGGAGTTTCCGGTGGCTCGGCCGCGGAATCGCTGACCTACAGCCCAGCCGCAGGAACGGTTCTGAATGCCGGGAATCATCAAGCTCTGACAGTCACTGCTGCGGCGACCTCCAACTACAACGCGGCGACAGCAACGGTCTACATCGACGTGGCTCAGTCCAGCCTCAATGTCACGGCCAACAACGTGACCCGAGTTTACTCGGCTGCGACGCCGGCATTCACCGCGACCTACAGCGGCTTCGTGAACGGCGATAGCGACAGCAGCCTGACGGGAACTCTGGTGTTCTCTCCTTCGAACACGAGCACGCTGCTCCCCGGCAATTACGCGGTCACTCCGAGCGGCCTGAGTTCCGCGAATTACTCGATTCACTACGTCAATGGGACACTCACCGTGATCTCGATTGGTTTGGTGAACGGCCAACTGGTCATCGTCGGCACGGACGGTCGCGACATCGTCAACATCACTGAAGGGGGTTCAGACGGCGGTTCGGATGGTGTTCACGACGGCAGCTCGCATCACAACACTCTTCTGGTTCACGTTCAGTCGAATGTCTCCAGCGACGGCGGTTCGGACGGCGGCAGTGATGGCGGCGGCGATCACTTCACGTTCAACCTCAGCGAAGTCACGAGCATCCTGATCCTCGGACTCGGCGGCGATGATCACTTGAAGGTCAGCAGCCAACTCACAATCCCGACGACCATCGATGGCGGTGCGGGGAACGACCAAATCTGGGGCGGCGGTGGTAATGACACGCTCATCGACTTGCTCGGCAACAACAGCATCCACGCTGGCACTGGCAACGACACCGTCACCACCGGCAGCGGAGCTGACAAGATTTGGGGCGAAGACGGAAACGACTCGATCAATGCTGGAGACGGCAACAACGAAGTCCATGCCGGATCGGGCAACGACTCCATCGTGGCTGGCAACGGCAACAACAAGATCTGGGCCGACGGTGGCAGCGGCGGCTCGGACGGCGGCTGCGACAACGGAGCCGACGGCAACGATGTCGTCGTCACCGGGAATGGTCAGAACGAAGTTCGTGCCGGAGGCGGCAATGACACCGTCACCACCGGCAGTGGAGCCGACAAGATTTGGGGTGAAGACGGCAATGACCTGATCTTCGCAGGTGCCGGCAACGACACAGTCGATGCTGGTGACGGCAACGACATCGTCCTGGGTGGCGACGGCAACGACGACATCGTAGGGGGCAAAGGCCGCGACCTCCTGATCGGTGGCAGCGGAGCCGACACGCTCAAGGGGAACGATCAAGACGACATCCTGATCGCCGGGTTCACCAGCCACGACGGCAATGCGACGGCGCTCGGCCAGTTGCTCGCCGAGTGGACCAGTTCAGGAAGTTACGCGACGCGCGTGAACAACCTGCGAACCGGCGGCGGCCTGACCGGCGGCTCGCGATTGATCGGCGACGATGGAGCGACTCAAACCGTCTTCAACGACAACGACGTGGATGTGCTGGACGGCAACAAGGATCTCGATGTCTTCTGGGCCAACCTCGTCGCCGACAACGGCGGAGCCATCGACACCATCAAGTCCGATTCCGGAGAAACCAAACTCGACACGGACTTCTAATCCGATCCGCGGAAGACATTCCGTAGTCACGTTCTTGGCGAGCGTGGTACGACTGCCGAAAGCGGGCCGAACTTCTGAAAGGAAACTCGGCCCGCTTGCTTCATCCTTCGATTCCAGCGAAGGATGAAAAGGGTCAGGGTGCGCCGGCGTAAGCTGGAGGAGAGTTGCGAATGAAAGAGTCGCATGAGAGAAGACTTAGCCAGTCACCTCGGCCTTGAGTGATGCGTCTTGTCGGGCAACCGCCAAGTCGAAGCGTTCACAGAGGCACAGTCA
>JAPLNX010000612.1 GCA_026400935.1 Planctomycetia bacterium
TAACCGCACCGGGCGATTCAGTCGGTCGCGGACTTCGGTTTCCAGCGGAATCCCCAGCACGTGATAAACCGTCGCGGCGACATCGTTCGGTGAGAACGCTCGCGTGACCGGGTACGCTCCGATGTCGTCCGAGCGGCCGATCACTTGGCCGGGACGAACTCCGGCTCCGGCGAAGAGTCCGAAGAAGCATGGTCCCCAATGATCGCGACCTTTTTGAGCGTTGATCTTCGGTGTGCGACCGAATTCGCCGAGCATCATTACCATCGTGTCTTCGAGCAGTCCCATCGACTCGAAGTCGTCCAGCAGCGCGGCGACACCTTGATCGAGCGGGGGGAGCAAGCGGTCCTTCAGTGTGGGGAAGATCGCGCCGTGATTGTCCCAGTTCTGCACGCGGCCGATGTTCGTTTGCACGACTCGCACGCCCGACTGAATCAAGCGTCGAGCCAACAACAACGACTGACCCGTTGTCGTGCGGCCGTAACGATCGCGCACCGCGTCGGGTTCGCGATTGAGCTGAAACGCTTCCGACAACTTGCTCGAAGTGAGCAACGAAATCGCGTGCTCTTGATCGCTTTGCAATCGCAATGAACTTGCTCGAAGTGAGCAACGAAATCGCGTGCTCTTGATCGCTTTGCAATCGCAATGATTGAGCGGCCTCACCGAGCATCACTTGCTGCCGGTTGACCTCTCCGAGCAATGAATGTCGTCGACTCAACCGGCTAACATCAATGCCGGGCGACAGTGAGAGCGCATCGACGCGAAAGTCTGCTTTTGCAGGGTCGCCCGTGACTTGCCAAGGGTCGTAGTTCGGACCAAGGAATCCAGCGTGCTGCCCCGGCCATGTCAGCGGGCCTTCTTGCAAGAACGTTGGCAGGTTCACTCCGCAAGGAACTCCGTTGCTGCTGGGCCGCAGGTATTGCAACGCCGATGCGTAGCTCGGCCAATCATCGCGCGACGCCACTTTGTCGAAGAATCCGCCGGGCTGCTTCTCGCCGGTCAACACGTGATGCGTCGACATCAGATGGTTGTTGTCTCCATGCGACAGCGAACGGACGATTGAGTACCGATGAGCCCGCTCGGCCAGCTTCGGGAGGTGCTCACAAATCTGATAGCCGGGGATCGACGTCGCGATCGGCTTGAACTCACCGCGAATCTCGGCGGGCGCTTCGAGCTTCATATCAAACGTGTCGTGATGACTCGCCGCGCCAGTCAAGAAGACGATCACCAGCGACTTCGGTTTCCGACCGGACGGAGCTGCCCCGACGCTGTTGTTGGCCGCATTCGCGCGTTGATCCGAAATCTGCGCGAGACCGATCCCCATCAAGCCTGAATAACCGACCTGCAAAAGTTCGCGTCGAGTAACACCGATCGCATGTTGGTGATTCATTCGCTGTGTGGCGTCTGACATTGTTCGTCTCCCGAACCAAATAACCTGCCTCGCATTTCCGCGAACACTGTAACTCGCTCAACCTCGAATGCGACACGCGGGATCAGAAGTCTTGGTCTGAGCGGCCGCAATTTCCCGACTAATTCGCCCAATCGAGGCAACCTCGGTGAGGTTAGTGGACATCGCTTGTTTGCGGCCTAGTCGACCAAGTCCTTCGGCACAACGATAGATTCCGCCGGGATGCCTGCTTCAACCAAGCCCGTTTGCAGCGCCTTCCAAGCGGTTATGCGTGCCGACTTGCTGCGAAGGATTCGAACTCGAATGCCGTCATCGTTGGGCTGGGCTTTGCTTGCCAACTCAACCAGCTTCTCTAACTCCGCAGGGAAGTAACCGTTGCCTTTGCGAGTCCTTCGCCAGACCGCGTAATGGCGATCTTCTACAAGGATCGTCAGGATCTCATCTGTTGGTGCGACGTCGATGCGTTTTGGTTTCGGCGGTTTTTCTTTGTCTGCATCATCACCTGAGTGAGTGTCAGATGATTTGGCCGAATCCCCCACATCCCCCGAGACATTTTCAACATTGGGCTTGCCAAGGAGTCCGTCGCCGCCGGTTCCTAAGCCAATACCGCTTCCAAGATGTGGCAACTTTCCGGACAGAAAAATTCCCGCAACCAAACCAACGGCGAGCGTGCCACCCAAGATCGTTCGTTTTCGTGGGATCATGCGAGCCATCAGCACTTCCTTTGCATGTCAGCAGTACCTGAGCTTAACGCAGCAGGTTCGCGGTTTCTTCGAGCAGTTGGTTGGCGATGCTAAATGCTCGTGCGTTGACTTGGAAGCCGCGTTGCGCGGCAATGAGTTGAGTGAACTCGACGCCGACATCCACATTGGAGCTTTCAAGCACACCGCTTTGAATCGATCCTGCGTTGCCAGCTTGGGCGGTCGTGATAATGGCAGTTCCGGAACTCGGATTCGGTTTGAAGTAGTTGTTGCCAACTCGTTCCAAGCCCTGTGGGTTAGCGAACGTGGCCACCGCGATTTGAGCGAGCGGTTCGGTTCTGCCATTGCTGAACTGCCCCATGATGACGCCGTTCTGTTGAACCACTTGATCCACAAGCGTGCCTTGAGCGAAGCCATCTTGATTTGTGGACGCCGCAGAATTGAATCCACCGAATTGCGTGAGGCCATCAAAAACGTTCTGTGATCCGAATGCCAATTGAATAGTCTGTCGAGATCTGAAACCGGAACCGTTAGATATTTCAAAGGTGATGTTGTCGTCCCCATCACCGCCGCTGACCGCTTCCGTGAATGAGCCAAACGAGGTCATTCCGACATTCGAAAGACCGTCGGACAACTGCAACGAAAGCTCGCTTTGACCCGTCGTGTCGGACGAAAGCAGGATGTTTCCGGACGAATCGAGCATTGCCGTGGCGGTGTGAAAGGCGGCGTTAATCGAATCAATCAGATCGCCCACCGTTTTCCCAGCGGGTGAAAAGCTGACAGGGGTGATGGCATTACCGTCGCGATCGGTGCCAGTGATCGTGAGCACATCGGCTGCGTCATAGACACCTTGAGCATGTTGATCGAGATCGTCTAACGGAGTCGTCAGCGTGACCGGTGCTTGTCCGACCGTCAGCGCTTTTGTCATCGCCAGCGTTTGTGCTTTCGCCGCTCCATCAATCCCAGCGAAGGAGCCGTTCTCGTTGAATCGCAAACCATAAACCGCGTTGTCTTCGCCGTAGCGATTGATCGTCCCAGCTCCGTCTTCGAGTGATGCAACCAAGTTCCAAGAGTTATAGGTCTGCTTTTGAAACGTGAAGGTGACGTTATGGGCGGCAAATTGACGGTCGAAGACTTCCATGACCGTCGTCGTTTTTCCACCGGCTCGACCTTCGACCGCCCGAGTAAACGCCGTGAAATCAGTCACACCAGATGCTGCCACCGCATCGGCTGGATCGCTGGCCAGCGAGAGCGTCAACTTCGATGTTCCCGGTTTATTGGCTGTCATGACGATATGACCGGAACTATCTAAACTCGCCGTCGAACCTAGGCCAGGAGTTCCGGAAAGAGTTGCCGTGTTGATGGCACTTAACAACGAACCCAACGTGTCATTTCCCGATCCTACTGCTGTGAACACCGTATCAAACGACGATCCATCTGCGCGTGAGCCTTGAATCAAAATGCGATCACCGGCGGCATAGATCGCGTTCGTTTGATCGAGTGCATCAAGTGGCGTGCTCGCCGTCGCTGGTTGACCGTTGGCCGTGAGCGGCATCGTTGACATCATGACGGTCGCCAGCGGCAGATCCGCGCGTGCATCCAAGTTGCCTCGAAACGTGATGTTCTCCGACGCCTTGCCGGGGATCGTGATGCCGTTGCGAATCGAGATGTC
>JAPLNX010000502.1 GCA_026400935.1 Planctomycetia bacterium
CCTACACCGGCAAACCGACACAATCGCAGCCCGTAGCTCGGTTCTGCCCACCGCACCGGCGCATCACCCGCACCACAAAAATCCAACAAGCCGCACTCCAAATCTAATGGCAGGTTATTTCTTGGTCGTGGCACTAGCGGCCTCAACGAAAGTCCCAATGCTGCTGTCCAACGACCAGCGCGTTCCAATAGCGCTGGAATTTGTGGAACTTTTGAAAAGGTGGCAAACGGATTGCCGTTCTCGACGGGACACGAAAGTGATTGGCCGAGGTACTCTGTCAGCCAAGCACTTGATTCGCTGCCAGTCACAATCAGCCGTGAGACTGGTTGACCACGAAACGTCACCATGAAGTAGCGGAAACAGAGTTCGACTTCTGATGCGAGCGATTCAAGCTGTGGACGGATCGCTTCGATCACTGACCGATGCACGTCGCTATGTGAATCAAGGGTGGGAGCCGCGTTCACGGTTGCACGTACGCGTTGCGCTTCGTTCAAGTCCAGTTCCAAATGTTTGGCGATCGCTTGATCTAACTCACGTCCGCCGGTGCCGACGTACTTCAAGAACAAGATTGCATCACCATCAGCAATGATGACCGTAGTGAGATTGTCTCCCAAATGGAGATAGGCCGTGCGATCTGTGTCCTCGGACTGACTGTGTCGAAAGGTTCTTAAGACAGCACACGGTTCGACATCGATCGCTCGCGGAACAAGCTGAGCGGCCTCCAGTATTTTGAGATGACGTTGTAGCACCGGTTGTTGGCAGGCCATCAAGATGACTTCTTGTCGTACGTTTGCGTCCTGGCGAATTTGGCCAGACAAGAAATATCGAAGCTCGGCGTTTTTCACCGGAAACGGCAAACGTTCCTCAGCCTCCCAACGGACGACTTTTTGCAATTCGTCCGGAGGCAATTGTGGCATGCGAACGCTTTGCAAATGCAGATCATCGGCAGAGACACAGCTCACGACGTTGTGACCTCGAAAACCGTGATCAGAAACCATCAGCTTCAACGTGCTGGCAACCTGCTCGTCGTACTGTGCGTCGGTCAGATCGCCTCGCGGCGGCAATGTCCCCTGTGCGAGTGCCGCGACTTCCGCGCGATCCGTCAGCCCAGAAACTTGAGCCATCGTTACAAAACGAGGTCCGAGATGCAGGCCGATCGAAGGTGTTCGTGGACGTGACAGAGAAATCATGATGCCGCAAACATAGGTCGCATTTTGGCAACATGAGAAAAAAAGAAAGCCGCTCACGCAAAGTTGCATGAGCGGCTTCAGAATCGTAGCACAGGCGGTTCGCCTGCGATTTCAACGGATAGACGACACAGACGAGCCGCCTGTGCTACGTCAGAAAATCACCAGCACTAGGCTTTCGGACCCGCAATCGGCTCAGTTGTCGGCAGTTCTTCCGTTTTAGGAGTCGGCTCTTCGACAGGCGGCTTCGCGGCCTTGTGCTCTTGGACGTCGGTTGATGTTTCGCCAACCGGAGCGGCCACTCCGCATGAACTGCAATTCGCTGGCGTCGCATCACAAACTGTGACCGGAACCATGCGGCAGACTTCGTAGGCGACTTGCTTCGGAACCGATCGTGCCACGCATTGTGTGTAAGTCACAGGGACTTGTTTCGGAACGCAGCGAGCAACTCGTTGAGTCACCGTATAAGGGACTTGCTTGCAAACTTGGTACGGCACTTGGCAGGTCTTTGTTTCTTGCACCATCTTGCAGGTGGTGACAGGGACCGAGCGAACGTGATCCTCTTTGACCCAACGGCAAGTTTGATACGGCACTTTTTTAGTGACGGTCTCGTTGACGTACTTACAAGTGCGGTAAGGAATCTTCTCAACGACTTCTTCGTTAACCCAACGGCAGGTCTTCACGGGAATGCGATCAACAATTTCTTGCGGCACATAACGGCAGACTTGCTGTGGGCAGACTTGGCGAACAACTTGTGGCTCATAGGTCGTATAGTTCACTTGGCGTTGCACAACCTGAGTTTGCCAAACTCGGTACGTGATCGGCACAGTGTTCGGCTGCCAGCAGAGCGAGGGCATGGTACTGCATGGGTTGCACTGCCACTTCGGTGTCGGCAGCGTTTGGTAGTTGGCTTGCTTGCAAACCCACTGACCGCAGACTTGTGGGACCGTCGCACAGCGAGTGACCGGACGCATCACTGTGTGACAGACTTCGCGATTGATTGTCTCGACAACCGGTCGCATCACCGTGCGACGACATTCGCGATAGGTGTCTTCATAGACCGGTCTGGAAACGGTACGGCGAACTTCTCGTTCGCAATTTTCCCAAACCGGTTTGCAAACGGTGTAGCTGCAATCGCGTTCGCAGGTTTCATAAACCGGCTTCATTACCGTGTAACGCTCTTCTCTGGCAGCGGTCTCAGTGACTTGGCGGCAGACCGTGTAAGACTGCTCACGATAGGCGGTCTCGACCACAGTCCGATTGCAGGTGACTTGCTGTTCGTCCCATACGGTCTCATAGACCGTCTTGTTACAGGTCACTTGTTGTGGTTCGTAGACCGTTTCATAGACGGTCTTGAAGCAAGTTTGTCGCTCGACTTTGCACGAGGTGTAGCAGGCCGAAGGCTGGCAAGCATTTGTCGGGCAGCAGCCATAGCCGCCGGCTCCGCAATATCCGCCCGCTTGAACGGGATTTGTTGCGAGGGCTGCGGCTACGGCCAGCAATCCCATCAGATAAGTTTTCATGGAAGCTTCCTCTGGGGTGTTGATTCAACAACGCCAAGCGAGGGGTGTATCCTGGCGATCGACGCCTACGCCGTCGATTTAGTTCTCCGAGTTGTGGCACTAGCGTAAGCTGCGTTGAGATGTCACGTGAGCGAAAACCTTCGGATTCTTCCGGACTCGCATAGAGCAACGAGTCTTACGCCGCACGACTGCTACCGTCGGCAAAGTTTCTCTAATTCAACGCGTTTCGTGAAAGCAACACGCCGACAAAGTCCGCCTAATCGGCAAAGTCCATCACTGGTACGTGGCGTTCGTTTCTCACACTAAGCGGTTTCCAACGCAAAGGTGCAAAGAACGCGAAGGAGCGCCTTTGGCAAACGATCACCTTCTTAAATCCTCTGTGTTCCTTCGAGTTCTTCTCGCCTTTGCGTTGAAGACTTCCCAACTAACTTCTCAGTTTGAGTCATTGATCAGAGCGTGTCCCACTCCGCTAGTTGTTGACCGATCGCATCGGTGAGATGTTCCAAAGACCCAGGTGCGACGAGGGCGACTTCCGGTTGATAAAGCTGACTCTTGGAATACGCCTCGCGAGTCGGGAGATAACTGCAGTTCGTTCCGTTCGCCAATGTGATCGCGATCAACGGTCGCTGTGGAAAACGTCGAGCGAGTTCCGACTGCAAGAAGTGATACGACTCACCTTCAGCCGCAATCCAAAACGCATCGCCCCATTGCCAAGCCCACGCCGGGCACGGATAAGCCTCCCCTTGTGGCAATGGGCGAATCCGATGCAACAAACGGATTTGTCTCTCAACCAATGTTCTCAGTTCGGCTGCTTCATCAATGCGTCCCGCAATACGAGCAGCCTGCTCTTGAGCGATCAATTCCTGATGAAGTTGTTCTGCATCAGCGAGTTTCGGAAGCGAAGACAGATACGGAAGCGGAACCGACAACTGCGAGCTGCGAGCAATCGCCGCTTTTGACAATCTTTCGTCGGACCATGCCCGATGCCGCCATGCTCCCAATGTCGCTCCTGAGAAAACGGGGCCGGCGTATTCGTGATCTGTCTGGGCCGGCGGCATCCCTTCAAGCACGCTCAGCGCCGCGAAGCCAACATGCCGACCGTTCCGATCGGCCACCGCAGTGTCACCGACGTAGCCGTCACGCGGTCCGATGTCACCACATGGCGCGAGCAAGAACAAACATGGCGCGTTCGTCTCTCGTTCCACAACCTCACGCAGCGCCCCAACGTAATCAGGACTGACGAGCGTGTTCTCCCAAGCGAGTGTCGTCGTGTGACACGGATAATTCACGATCGTTGCAACCACACTAGCCCGACGCGCCAGCGAGGGATCGCTCGCCGACAGTGATCTCAAGGGATCATTCTCCGGCAGCGTTAGCAAAGGATCATCGTTGTTCTCGCCACTTCCTTGCTCGCGTGTCGGGCTAGTGTCTGTCGTGACACGCACCACATTCAGCGGTAACGGTTCAGCCGCATCGGGATTGAAGCCGCACACAAAATGTCCGCGTGCGTCGTCAAAGTAATCGCGATGGCATCCCATTTCACACGTTGTTGAGCCATACGTCAGCGTCACCGGTTGTACGCTCAATTGAGCCGCTCGAAACGCCTCGGCAATTTTGCTCGGCAAGGAATCGAGATATGGGCCGATCAAATCCCCACCGGGCATCTCAGCACGATCGCGCGACAGATAGCCCGCCGAGTGCGTGTGCGTAAACGTCACCAGCAACTCCGTGCGACTCAGTCCCGTCAGCCGACACGTCTCGCTGAGCAATGCTTCCATTTCCGGTGCCCGCAGCAAGCAATGATCGAGCGACACGAGTACCGTCTGAGCCTGCACGAGATCGATTTGCACGAGCGGTCGTATCACAACCACCATCGCTCGCAACGGTCGATGAATGCCCGTCGAACGATCATGGGCCGCCGCGCCCCACATCCGATGATACATCCCTACCGGCGGCGTGATGTCGATGGAAGCAACCCCGAATTCGCATTGCGAAGAGGGGGTACGAACAAGCGTTGTGCTAGGCATAAAAAGTTCCTCACCGAACGTCGGGATCGAATTGGCCTCAGTTCCATTTCTGATTGCGCCAACGTGAAATCAACATCATGCCCAAGCGATAGTTACTTGGGTTGCGGTGGTTGTAACGGCATCCGCACCACAATGTCGTCCTCTTCGGGCTGGTCAAAATTGCCGCGTCCGCCGTCATCCTTCTCGTTGAATCCGAAGCTGTAGAAGCGATAGCCCTCTTCCAATCGCTCGTAGTGCAAAGGTTGATTTGTGAAGAGGTCTTGAGGTGGCTCGGCCAAATACTTGGGGACGAGGTCCGCCAATGAACGCGGATAGTCGCCGTGCTCACTGTGCCACGCGGCGAGCGCCAGCGCCGTTTCGACGTTCTGAAAATTCTGCTCGACATGGGCCTCCGAGCGAAAGGCATGAGCAATCGACGTGATCGTGGCGGGAATAAACAGATCCCCTGTGAATTCTGACAGTGCCTTCTGGTTATCGATGAGATTCAACCACGCAACGGGATCAGTCCGCCTGCGAATGCGTTGCTTCAACTCTTGATCTAGCGTTTGAAAAGCCGCCTCACGTTGGCGATATGTGGGCAGTTTGCCGATGGCGAGGACTTGATCGTGCCGCAGATTGAACGACTTCATGATCACGTTCCAGTCCGCCGATTGAGACAAGTATTGGTCGAGCATCGGAATCGCGAAGAGCTTCGTGAGAAAAGCTTGTTCGCCATCCACCAACGACCAACACTCACTGAGCGTCATCGTCCCGCACGCAATTCGCTGACAGCTATCCAGAGCACTCGCGCGCTCACCCACGTCGATCTTTTCGTATAACGAAACTCGCCGCGGCAGCTTTTGAAGGTCTCGGCGACAGAACTTGAGATGCCGCACGGTCGATTGCGTCTCCGCGAGAAATCGCAGTTCGGCATCGATTGCCAACTTCTCAATCGCCGAACCAACCAGCCAACCGACGAAGCACGAATCGCGAGACATCAATCGTCCCAGGCGATGCACGGCTATCAAATCGGCCCACGCTTCAAACCGCTGTTCCTCACCCAGTCGCCACATCGCGCGCGACACCAACGTGCGAGCCAACCATCTCGTCTCCTGAACTCCGGGAAGCAGCGTCGCAAACAACGGATCGTCAGCCCCGTCGGAAACCATCGGCGAAAAGTATTCGCGACGCCGAGTCGCCTCGACCACCAAATCCAACGGCTTTTCGACACTTCGCAACCACGCAGCATCTGCCGGAAATTCTTCCGTCGTCCACGGTCGCGAGTACAACACGTCGTCTCCGAGAAACCGCTCGCGATTGAGATCGTCCCCCTCTTCGCGCGGAGCCTCAATCCCCAATGCCTCAAAGAATCCGTTTGGCAATCGCCCACCGCCAGGCTTCGGCCCCATCGCGCGATAAAGCAACACAACCGAATTGTTCTCAGTCGTCACGCCTCGGCTGTAGTACCGATTGATCATCGCGTGATAGTCAATCGTCCCATTCGCTTTCAGCGGCTCGGTCACCCAAGTCGTCTCTTTGTCAATCGTGATCTTCGGCACGAACGGCGGCGGCACGGTCTTGTTGGCGTCCTGAGCCAAACTCCAACCGCTCAACAAAATCGCGAGCAGTACCGCGCAGAACGTGACTCTTATGGAAGTTGGCTGAAGTGCATTCATGAGACGCATTAGCTCCGAAGTGCGTCCAGTTGAGCTTGCAACTCTTCCGGAGTCAGCTGCGGCGGGAATTCGACGTTGCGGTAAATCTCAGACAGCGGCACGCTCAGCCCCAACGTTGGAAATTCGAGGACCGCTTCCAATCCGGACAGCGGCATCATCAGCCAAGCGACGCCGTCAGACTGGCGGGTGTAACTCATCACGCGCGGCTCGTCCTGATTCACCAAGACGTATTGCCGTAGCGACTCGGATTGCAGATAGAGGTCAAACTTGGTGCCTCGATCGTAAGACGCCGTCGACGGTGACAAGACCTCGACGACCACTTGCGGATTCAACAACGTGTCCCGCTTGCCGTCTTGAAACTCGATCGGCGGACAGGCCACGACGATGTCGGGATACATGTAGGACCGCGACCGAGGTGCAAGAACTCGCATGTCGTGCGTGTAGGCCCGGCAGGGTTTGTCACGCAGAGCCACTTGCACCGCGACAAACAGATTGCCCGACGCCAGATTGTGGCTCTCCGTCGCGCCTGCCATCGCGAAGATTTCGCCGCGTAAAAATTCATGGCGAATCTCCGACGCTCGTTCAAACGACAGATACTGCTCTTCGGTCATCAAGCTTTTCGGAGCCGTGGACATGACGTCCTCCTTTCGCCGTTCATCCTAAATCGACTCGAAACGGAATTCACCCACGCAAACGGCAAAACGCCCGCGGGGGTTCATCACGCTACGGCCCTTCCACCGTCACCGCCATGATCACCGGCGAGGTCACGTCGCGGCCTTTGATCAAGTCGATCGATTCGATCTTCTCTTGCCGCATCGGGAAGACCGTGAAGTAACGGACTTGCTGGCCACGGACGGCGAACGCGAACTTCGACTTCGGAACATCGACGCGGCGGATGTAGTCGGCAAAGTGCTCGCCGTTGAGCAGTGCGTGATTCTCGATCTGACCGTCGGCGTACTTGAGCCGCACGGTGACGCAGGTTGTTCCCTTCTCGCTCGCCGGCCAGCCCCAGCCGCTGACGCCGCCGAGGAAGTGAATCGCTTTCGCCGGTGAGTTACAGGGCAACGTCACCGCTTGTGGCATCTTCGGCGGAATGGTCCCGTTCGTCCCATGCAGCATGATGGCGTTCGGAGTTTTGTCTCCGTTGGGATCAATCAAGACAAACGGCACTCCTTCAAAGATCTTCGGCTTCCAATCTTCGAAAATCAGTCGTTCGACACCGGCATCTTCGCTGTTAAACATCCCCTTCGTACTCACGATCGTGGCGACTTTGTCGAGCGGAATCGGCAGGAATTTTCCTCTCTGAGTCAGGAACTCCAGCAAGTCGCGCAGCTCGATCGGCGTGTGCAGCTTCTCGACCCCTTCGGGCATCAGCGATTTCTTCGACGCGGTCAGCTCTTCGATGTTCTCGCGCAGAATCGTGTGCTTCTTCGCCTCGGAATCGATCAGCTCAATCGCCGTTTTCGATTCGGACGACAACAAGCCGTTGAAGACTTTCCCGTCGTCGGTCTGCACGGTGTAGATGCGGAAGTTGCCTTCGACCGAGCGGCTGGGGTCGAGGATGTGGATGACGAGTTCATGCTTCGGATGCACCGCCATGCCGGTCAGGTCCGGACCAATTTTCGTTCCCTCACCGGAGTGTGTGTGACACTTCGCGCAGGTTTTCTTGAAAACTGCTTTGCCACCGGGGACGTCGCCCGTCGTTTCGATCACAGGCAGCAATTCGTCGATCACCTTTTGCCGATCGGGATTCGGCAAACCGCCACCCTTCGCCAGCAGCGGTTTGATCCGATTGGCGAGTTCTTTATCTGGATGATTTGCCAACGCTTGCTTCTGTTCGAGCGACACGTCGCCCAGTTCGATCGCTCCCGCTTCGATCGCCGCGATCAGCGACTTCGTCCAATCCGCTCGCGCGAGCAACGCGCGCATCGCGGTCAGTCGCACTGTCGGAGTGAGCGTCGGCCAGCTCGCGATGAGAGTCTCCCCGGAACTGTTCGACTCACTCAAGCCGATCGCTTCCACAAACCCCGTTGCCAACTCAGCGGACGTTCTGGGCGTGATGAGCTTCGCCAATGTCGCCGTTGTCGCGGCATCAAACTTCTTGAACTCAACTAACTGCTTCGCGGCAGCAATGCGTTCGGCTTCTTTCGCCTTGTCATCAGACGCGATCGAGGCAAACCCCTTCGCGATCTCGGCGACGTGTGATTCGAGTGACTTGCTGCCAAGTCGCATCGCGAGGTTCACTAGCACTCCACGCTGTGCCGGAGCGAGCCGACTGAGCAATTCGAGCAGCGACTTCTCGCCCGCTTCGTCGAGCTTCGCTGGTTTGTCCTTCGGCCAGCCTGCTGCGATACCGGCGATCGTCTCTTCCAAAACGGGACCAACTCCACGTATCGAATTCACGATCAGCACCTTGCTAACCGAATCGCTCGGCGCGCCGCGTCCGTAGTGTTCGGCAACTCGGCGGATGACTTCGCGAGCCGGACCATCGAAGACCGGGCCTTTCGGAGTGCGATGCGCGGTCTCAGCCAGTTCTATCAAGAAATGTTGATCGTGAGCCGCTCCCGCCGAAGTGATCGCGTCGCGTAACCAGCGGTCATTCACGTTCTCCGGCCGAGCCAGCGCGACAGCCAACACGTTGGCCGCCTTCGTGGATGGCGGCATCTCCGACAACGCGAGGAACGCTGCGAGCCGAACTTGCAGGTCTTTGTCCAAGCAGATGCCGCTCGACACGATTGCCTCGACCGACTTCGCTTCGCGAGGCAACACACGCACGGCGTTGATTCGCCCCGCCGCCGAGTTGTGTCGTAACGCTCCAACGAGTGCCTTCGTTGCATCCGAGTTTGTGCCGCTCAAAGCGCCTCGACCATGCAGCGTCCAGACTGCGTGATTGAACGCATTGCTCTGCCCAATCTCATCGACCGCGTGATCGTTCGCAACAGCGATCAATTGTTGAATAACGTCGGCGTTCTTGTTCTCCACCATCAACCGCTGCGCGTGCGACCGCCACAGTCGATTGCCTGTTTGCAATGCATCAAGCTGACCCTCGACCGTCATAAGATTAGGATTCGGCGGAATGATCGGCTGGCCGTCTTCGCCCTTCCAAACGACGCGATAAATCCGCCCATGCTTCTTGTCGCGGAGGTCGATTTCGTAGGCATTCCCCTTGCCGGTTTTGTAGCCAGCTGGCGTCGGGTTGTGCTGCACGATGATGTTGTACCAGTCGATCACCCAAAGCTGTCCGTCAGGACCAACCTCGGCCATGATCGGAGCGGACCATTCGTCATCGCTCGCCAGAATGTTCCACAGATTATTGGAACGGAAGCCCGCTCCATCTGGACGCAGCACGAATGTCGAAACCAGCTTGCCAGTCGGCTCGCAGACGAACGCGGTGCGATTCCAGTACTCCTTCGGCCAACTCCGAGCCGTGTAGAGCGCGTGTCCCGCCGCTGCTGTGAAGCCTCCATGTTGATCGACTTGCCGGACCTTGTCGCTGAACGGCTCAATCTTGTTCCGATCTGCGATACCGCCGAGCACACTGCTCGACCAGCCGCGTACCTTCTCGTAGTACCGATTTGCGATCGGCAGGAACTCGCTCGGATTCGCATTCGCTGTCGAACCAAAAACGAGACCTTCTTCGCTGAAGCCGATGCCCCAAGTGTTGTTGTTAGTCGATCGCAGGAACTCGACGTCTTTCACCGCAGCCGCGTCATTGTCTCCTTCCAATCGAAACCGAAAGAACCCCTGGCGGAACGACTCGCCAGTTTTCTTACCGTCGTCGAACACGGGCTTCGAGTTGTTGTAGCCCTGCATCCCGTAGTACCAGTTGTCGAGTCCGTATTGGAAATTACTGACGCCGCCATGTGTGTCGCCGAGCGCCCAGCCGGTGATCAACACCTTGCGGATGTCGGCCTTGTCATCGCCGTCGGTGTCCTTCAGATAAACCGTCTGAGTGCCGTCCTGCACGATCGCACCGCCGCGATAAAATATGATCGCCGTCGGAATGCTCAGCCCTTCGGCGAAGATCGTGAACTTGTCCGCCTTGCCGTCCCCATTGGTGTCTTCACAGATGCGGATTCGGTCGCGACCCTTCGTCGGCTCTTGCAGTTCGTTCGGATAATCGAGTGTTTCGCAAAGCCATAACCGGCCTCGTTCGTCCCAGTTCATCGCGAGCGGCTTGCCGATCTCCGGATCAGCCGCGAACAGCTCAACCGCGAAGCCCACCGGCGTGATGAAATGCTTGATCGACTCTTCTGCAGGCAGCGGCTTCTGAAGTTTCTTGACCGGCTCCGCGATGACACCCCACTGTTTGCTCGGCGGATAAAACGGGATCACCGAATCGACATACTCAAACGGCTTCACGTCTTTTCGCGGAGCGGTCATCTCCGGACGATCCGAGAAGTTCGGTACTTTGCTGACATCATCATTGCAGGCCCATCGAACGCCACGTTCAACGAGGTTTTGAAATCCAGGATTGCCCCAGGTCCGCTCGTCATGTCCCCAAGCCGTGTAGAAAACTCGCCCCTTGCCGTGAGTTCTCACCCACGTCCACGGCTCTAGCACTTCGCCTTCGGCGCGAGTCTCCAGCACCACGCGATCCTTCTCGTTGTGCTTCGTATGGACGTAGGTCTCATCAAAACTCTCGAACCCGCGATAGCCCTGCATCAACGGATGCGACTTCGCCGCCTCGGTCGGAGACACGCGAAACGTCCCGGTCCCGTGCCGCAAGAACTGAGCACCCATCAGCGCGACCACGTCATCGTTGTTGCGAAAGCAGTAACTTGCGCAGTGCAGCGGGACGAATCCTTTTCCGCTAGCGACATAATCCAGCAACGCCTTCGCTTGGCCGTCCTCGATCTTGTCGATGTTGGCGAACAGCACCAGCCCATCGAACTTCGCGAGCTTCTCGGCATTCAGATCTCCGACAACATCGGTGTATTCCAGCTCAATCCCACGAGACTTCAGCACCGGCTGCAACTGCCCGAACCGAGCACGCGGCTGATGATGCCCGTTGTCGCCCAGATACAGCAGCTTGAGCGGCTTCGAATCCGCCGCGCCGGCGAATATCGAAGAGCAATGAATCAATCCGATCACTGCCACAATTCTGACGAATCGCATGACGTTCATTATCTTTTTCTCTCTGGAACAGTTCGTTAAGTATGTAGGGCACATTGGACGTCATTATTCCTCTTCTGCGAAGAAGTCGGAATCGACACGTTTGATTTCGTAGGTTTGCACGACGGTGACACCGACGTTGTGAGCGATCATCAACTCGGCCATACGCTGGCCATCAACCAACACGATCTTCCGTTCGATGCGGGTGATGTAGTCCTCGGCGTCCTTGGAGAAAGTGGAGGTCGTGATCAACACACCCTTGCGAGCACGAAAGCCCTCCATGCTGCCTGCGAAGGCTTGTACGA
>JAPLNX010000466.1 GCA_026400935.1 Planctomycetia bacterium
GTCCTGCTGTCGATGACCGAATACCTCGAAACGCATGATCTGAATGACCTCAAACAACTCGTCCGCGACGTCCAACTACCATTCCCAGTTCTCAGATGCGGATAATTGGGTAGAGACCAATGAGACAAGCTCGGTGGGGTTGGTAGACATCGCTTGTTTGAGGGCTAGTGGTCATCCGAAAAAATGTGCGGTGATTTACTTCGCTCCACATAGCCATCATCGCATCCGCGTGATGAGCCGGACGCTCAATGCGGCTCGACTGATCGGAGTATTCCGAGAGTTTTGTAACACTCGACTCGTCACGCGGAGAGTCTGTGAAGATTTCGTGGAGCACGTTTTCGTTGTGCTCGCAATGCGACGAATTCGGGCGGTTGAAAACGTGCCTACGTTTTCAACCGCCTGATTGCTCCGTGGGAGAGTCGTCATGGTATGTGAATCACGCCAACTCAAACGGCGGTTGTCGTCTCACTGAATATTATTGCGTCCGTCACGTCGTTGGAGGATTTGAAGAACCAGTCGAGGTCGCTGTTGTTGAGGACTGACAGACTTCCCTTCAGGAAGTCTTTGGCGTTGGTGTCGTTCTGGACCGTCGTAGAGTTGAGCTTGATTGATCCGTTGACTCCGACGCCGGCAAGGAGGTTGGCGAGGCGAGTTGCGTAGAGGGAATTCGCGTTCGTTCGACTCCATTCGGCCATGATTGTGTCCAAGGCCTCGTAGTCGGGCACATTCCGAGCGATGCCGCCGCTGACGGTGGTTGTTCCGCCGATGAGGATGTCTTCGCCAGCTCCGCCAATGAGCGTGTCCAAGCCCGCACCGCCGATCAACAGATCGCGGCCCGTTCCACCGTCCAATGAATCATTCCCCGAGCCACCGATCAGCACATCGTCGCCGCCATTCCCTTGCAGAGTCACCGCACCGAGCGTGAATTGGTTCGCGATCAATTTGTTCGCGGAGTCTCCGCCGCTGAGCAACGCGGTTTCGATCGCAACGAGGAACAGCGAGTCGAACACGCCGCCTGAAACCAAACTGCCGTTGGTCAGAATCATATCTGTGTCACGGACGGCTACGAGTCGATCGGTTCCCGTCGAGCCATTGAGGAAGCCTTCGCCGGTCCAAGCGCTGACGGTGAAGATGTTCGCGGCGGCTCCCCCCGTCAAATTTGCTCTGCCGATCCCGGAGAGAGTCATTGACAGTTTGTCGGAGGTGACCAACTGCGTGTCCGAGAGGGTGAAGTTCGCGTTGCGTGTCGCTTCGACTCGATCTTCGCCGCCACCGACGGTGATCGAGCCAGTCCCGGTCCAGCCGCTGACTGTGAAGATGTTGTTTCCCGCTCCACCGGTGAGATGAGCCACTTCGAAGCCAGAATGTGACAGTAGCCCGTAAGCCGTGGATGAGCCGGTCGTCGTCAGCGATGTTGTCGTCAGCGTAATGTTCGCATCACGCGTCACGGACAGCGTGTCTTTTCCGGTGCTAGCGGAAAGCGTCGCGATTCCGGTCCATTCGCCGACGAAGAAGTTGTTGTTTCCCGAACCGCCCACCAGAGTCGCTCTCTTGATGCGGTCCAGCGAGACACTCATGCCATCCGACGTCACCAAGTCCCTGTCCGAAAGCTCGAAATTGACGTTTCCAATGATCTTAGTCGCCACGATCGTGTCGATCCCCGAACCGCCACCACCGTTGATGACAGCGTCGTGCGTCCAACCAGAAACCGTAAAGACATTCGCACCGGTCCCTCCCTCCAGAGAGGCCACCTCAAAGTTCTTCAGTCTGTCCCTTCCCAAGCCGGTGAGGCTGGTGTTGGTCAGCGTGAAGTTGACGTTGCCGCTCTCGCGTAACCTGTTTCCTCCAAACCCGATTCCAGTGTCGTTGCCACCGTCGAGCACATCGTCACCGAGGCCACCGCTGATGTACTCCTCAAAGAGGCCGGTCAGCGTCGAGCCGGTGATCGTGTCGTTCCCTGCCCCACCATTGAGGGACACGTGAGTCAGCAGGGAGTACACGCTTTTCGACAAACCGGTGAGGTTGATCGTGTCTGCGGCGGAACCACCGTTGATGGTGATTGAGCCGATGATGGCCGGATCGATGTTGTCGAACTGAGTTTGCACGACGTTGTTGATGGTCACTCGCAAACGATTATTGACGACGTCCGCCTTGAGCACCGCATTGCCGGGAGCGGTGTAGACAATTTCCGCCGCCACGGTGACCAATCCAAAGTTGTTGTTGTCCTCGGCGTCGGTGATCCGGCTCCTGATTTGGATGTCATCGGTAAACGTGGTCCCGTCCAATTGCCAAGTGTTACCGAGTGCGGAGATGGGGCTATCGTCGAGAACGTCGAGGTAGATACCGGCACCATTGATGTTGAAAGTGTTGCCACCGCGGTCAGCTGCATTTCCCAAGTCGAGCATGCCACCCGCTTCAACCACGATCGCTTTCTGATCGAAGTCGGTGCTTTCCTGGATCGTGCTGTTCCGGAGTTTCAGCGAGCCGCCGTTTTGCACCAGGATCGTGGGGGCATCGGTGTTGTTGGTGAAGGTGACGCCGTTTTGGACGATGACTTCGCCATTACTGACGGTCAGGGCGGGAGAGGCCCCCTTGAAAGTGACATTTCCCCCACTGCCGTCGAGGGTCAGACTCTTGTTTATGTTGAGGCCGTCATAGACACCGGGAGCGACACTGAGCTTGTCGCCGGGTTTAGCCAGATTATTGACGACTTCTTGGATGTTTTCGGAGTCGACTTTGATTACTGCTGGCCTTTCGCTCGTGTTCACAGTCACCGTGACCAAATCGCTTAACCAGGTCGTGCCCGCGTTGTCGATCACACGAACCCGCATGTCATAAGTATCTACGTCTGAAAACGCGGGGATTTCAAAAGTGCGAGCACCATTTTCAAGCGTTTTGCTAGCGTATCCGAGCTCGCGAAAAGACGCTCTGAAATGAAATTCGCCGTCTTTGTCGAAGTCCACATCCAGGAAAAATCGGTCGAAACCGTTCGCTTGGACGGTGATCTTTGGGTTTGCTTGTTTGATCACGGAGGGGGCGATCAGTTTCACGGTGCCGTTGATTGTGGTGCCGTTGGATAGCGATCCGATCAAGCTATCGGCGGCGTAGATCGTGGCCGTCGATGCTCCGGCACCAACCGTTGCTTGGGCGAGATCGCTGGTCTCGAGAGACTCGTTGAGGGTCGAATGGGCGAGATGGAGCGTTGCCGGAGCGGCGATGATGCCGTCGGCGGTGCCATGCGCGAGGTTGAAGACAGCACCTCCCGATGCAGAAGCCGTGTTGCGAGCAATGGTACTGTCCTTGATCGACACAGTCCCATTGAGGTTGAAGATCGCCCCACCGAGACCTTGCCCACTCTGTGCTCCACTCCCACCACTGGCTCCACCTTCAGCGGAATTCCCCGTGAGGGTGGAGTTGATGATGATGACCGCACCACCCTGAGCGAAGATCGCCCCACCGAATCCACCGCCGCCACCAGCATCACGGCCGCTGACGCCTTTGCCTTTGCCGCCGCCGACGCCGAAGCCGCCGCCGTTGCCGTAGATGTTGAAGTCGTCGTCGTCGTTGACGCCGCCGACGCCGCCAAGGCCGCCACCGCCACCGAAGCTCCCATTACCTCCACGACCGCCGTGAATGTTAAAACTACTACCATGAATGCCTTGACTGCCGCCACCGTCGCCGCCGCCGAAGCCGCCACCGTTGCCGACTCCGTTGCCGCCACCGCCATTTCCGCCGAGGGCTTTGTTGCCGCTCAAAGTGACCTCTTGGAGTTTTAGTGTTCCTTGTGAGTAGATAGCCCCACCCGCTCCCAAGCCTCCGCCACCACCTCCGTCGCCTCCTTTGGCGAGTCCGTTTTGCAAGGTCAGGTTGCGTAACGTCAGAGAGCCGGTCGGCGATCCGCTCTGGCCACCAGAGACATAGAAAAAGCGCAGTGAGAGTCACTCGTGCTTTCGCCCGTGTCCGTGCGATTCAGAATCGCACCGTTCCCTTCGATGATGACTGCGCTGGTGATCGCCGGTAACGCGTTGTGGCCGAACTGAAAGTTGTCGGCCTGTTGCCGAGCAAAGTTGTAGGTCGTGTTCGGCTGGAGGGTGATGATGTTGTCACCAGCCGTTCCTCCATTTGCAAATCTCACCGCCTCCCGCAGCGACAAGTGACCAGCCGAGTAGTCGCCATCCTCCACGTTCGCCGTCGTATTTACGGTCAGATTGAAAGACTGTGCTTCAAACGCGCCGATGTCGATCCTTTCGCCGAATGAGCGAATAGCCGGGCCACCACGCTGGTCAGCGACCAAAGGAAAGTCGGAGGCTTGGCTAGCCAGGGCGTTGTCCCCAGCGTCAATCGCGAGACTATTCGGAGCCAAAGCGATGGTCTCGGTCAGGCCGCCGTAGTTCCGGAGTCCCCCAGGAAGGAATACTCCGCCAGCCTCCGCGTCAGACAGCAGTCGATTGCCGCCGCTTCCGTTTTGAAGTCCACCAACCGTGCCGCCCACCGGACTGCGATTGACGAGATTGCAATACGCCTCAGAGACGTTCGCACCGGCCAGATTGTCGTAACCAATGCCGAAGACCGATGGTGCCTTGTTATCCAAGACGATCGTATTCACCAAGACCATCTGGTGCGCATTGGCTAGGTAGATTCCGGCACCATCTCCGACGGCCTTTGACTGATTCGCGGTCAGCGTGCTGTTGGTGACGAAGAGCAGAGCCGCACTGAAAATGCCGCCACCCTTTTGTGTCGCGGCAATTTGGTTTTGGTAAAACGTGCTATTGAAGATATTCGCATACGCATTTTCGCCCGCGTTGTAGATGCTGCCTCCGCCACTGGTTTGGAAAACTGCGACCGCTGGCGCGCTGGTAGCGTTGAAGTCGAACGTGCTGCCGTTAACAGCCAGCGTCCCGCCGATGTTGGCAATGCCGCCGCCAAGAAACGCCAGGTTCTTTTCGATCGTGCTATCGGTGACGTTGAGACTGCCTCCGAGATTCGCAATGCCGCCGCCAACGCCCGCACCAAAATCCGCTCGGCAGTTCGTAACCGTGACGTTTTCCAGCGTGAGCGTCCCTTCGTTGAGGATGCCACCCCCGGTTGCAGGGACATAACGGTTCGCGTTGCCATCCGCGATCGTCAGCCCACTGATGAATGCGGTGTTCCCCGAAGGAACGTGGAATACTCGGGATTGTTGGTTACCGCTGATGGTCAGCCGATCGACTCCAGGCCCTTCAATCCTCACGAGCTTATTCAGGTCTAAATCCCCCAACGTCAACGTCTTCGGACCGCCCGACGTCAAACTGGGTTTGAAGTTAATCGTGATCGTTTCGCTTTCCGGAATCGGAAACTGTGCGTTTGAGTTGAAGCTAAGTATCGCTTTCTCAGAATCAGCCAGACTGGATACGTTGCGATCGTTGACCACAGTGACCAATTCGCGAAGAGTCAGAAAGTTGTCGTGTGCGACGACGTCGTCCAAAGAAGTGACCGTGAACGTGACGGGAACAATGCGTTCCTCTAGCCGCTCCAAAACCTGACGAGCCATGCCCCGCCGTCGTGACACCTGCCCCACCCAGCGCCCATCCGCCAAACGGCGTCGAAGTGTCGTGGAAACCCAGTGAAGTAAGTTGAACATGAATGTCTCTCGTCAAAAGTTGATGTCAGAAGTCAAAAATTGTCCGTCAAGCTGGTTTCCAAACCGTAGCACGTTCGCATCCGATGTGGTCCCAACAGCCGCCCGCCACTCATCTCACGCAACCCCGACCTAACCCCGCAAAGAAAATTGGAAAATCAGGACGCGAGACAAACGACCTCACCGAGCTTGTCTCGGTGGCTCGCGGGCTTTTGCACTACGGCGATCATGATTTCGAGTGAAACACTCCGTAGTGCAAAAGCCCGAATCCACCGAGGCAAGCTCGGTGGGGGTTGGTGGACATCGCTTGTTTGAGGGTTTGCGAGGGCAGACGCTTCAAAACGCTTTGAATTCGTGGTTGCTTGGAACGCTCGCCCTCGCTGACGCTTCGGGTTACTTAAGTCAGACTGTTCGCCTAACGCTCTGACGGCGGCACCCGTTCTGGCGTGGAAGCGACATTGATTTCGAGCTTCACCGACGGCAGCTCCTGAGCCAGTTGATTGACTTGTTCCTTGGTCACTCGACTGTTGCCATCGACCGTCAACACTTTGAGATTTTTCATCCGTTTCAACTCGGCCAGTCCCTGGCCAGAGACCATCGAATTTTGAATCGTGATCTTGGTCAACGTCTCCAGAGCCGGCAAATGCCGCAGCGTTTCGTCGTCGAGACCGCAGACGTTGAAATCCAGGTGCTCGCAGCGGTAATTGTGGAATTGCTGGAGGTGCTGGGGAGTGAGCATCACTTCCAAGAACGACAGGGCCTTCAATTGGGTGTTGCTGCCAATGGCCGCGATTCCCTCCGGCGTGATCGGGCATCGCGCCAGACTGAGTGTTCTGAGGCTGGGGTTCAGTTTCCTCAGCCCCGTCCCAGTGACATTCCGCAAGTCGGAAAGTGCGATGAGTTCGGTCCGATCAAAGCGACTGAGGTGAACCAACCCCACGTCGGTGAGCTTGTGGCCTTGAATGGACAGAGCCGGCGGCGGATCGATGAGTTGTGCAAGCCCCTGATCTGTCAGCGCGGCAGACCGCACGATGAGTTCTGAAGTGGCCACCCACCGCAACCCATGCAGGAGTTGATCTCCAAAGGCATCGGCTCGTTCTCCTTCGAAAGTCGCTTGTTCGATCGTGAACGGCTCTTGGGGGAGTTCATTCAGCGTCGTTGCTTTGACATGACGAAATCCGCCGTCCGGCATCGCCACACGGGTTTGCAGATAGCCGCCTCGTTCAAACACCTGGGTTGCAAAAGCCGATACCGGATCGCCGGGCAACGGGGCCGCGACAGGTTGCGTCTGTGTTGATCGTGTGGGCGGGGTTGAAATTGTGGGCGGGGTTGATCGTGTGGGCGGGGCGTCGAGCACTCGCACGACGCGAAAGCCGATCCCGCGATTGCGAAAGCTCGCCGCAGTGAAGTAACGAAAGGCACTCCTGCAAAGGACGGCACTCCCGTCATAGTAGCCCCCGCGAACCGGACCATAATTCTCGATCACAATGCTCGGAGCGGCCGCTGGCCCAGGCGATACTTTCAAGCACCATTCCTGCACGTTTCCATGCAGGTCAAAGAGTCCGAAAGCATTGGGCCGCTTCAGACCCACACGTTTCGCGCCACCGTTGGAGTTCGTGTGATACCAACCGTGTTGCTTCAACTCCGCATGCTCATCACCGAATGAAAACTGCGTGGTCGTCCCGGCCCGACACGCATATTCCCATTCCATTTCGGTCGGCAAACGATACGGGGCGTTTTCTTGTGTCTAGAGCCAATCACAAAAGGCGATGGCATCGTGTTGCGTGATTTGGACGACGGGATAGTCCTCTTGAGTCGCATCACCGGGCATCCGCCAACTCAGTTTTTTCTGATCTTTGTTGATCTCGTTCGACACACTTTTCAGATGCGATTCACCAAACCCGAACCGCTCAGCGTCCGTGATGAATTTTGTGGAATCGACAAACTTAGCAAACTGCCCGACCGTGATTTCCGTGGAGCTCATGAAGAACGGCTTGTGGATGATTGCCTTTTGTTGTGGACGTTCTTGTTTTTGAATGCGATCTAGGGTTTCGGGATATTCTCCTAATTCAGCGGCCATTTTTAGTGCCAAGCTCAGTTGATCCTCGCTGCTTCCCATCAGGAACTCGCCGGAGGGAATCAGGATCATCTTCACGCCGACACTGTTGGCCGTCTCGACCTGTGTTCCGAGATGCTTGGCCCAGGCGGCTTGATGCGCTTGGGCTTGTGCCACGTCGAACGGTGCGATGGCAGGTGCAGGCGCGTCACCTGACGTTTGCGGAATCGTGGGCGGTTTCTGCTCTGGCGGTTCCACCAATTCCGTGATTTCCGCCCTGGCATTCTCCGGCACCTTCACCCGCGCGAGTTCCTTGCCGTCCTTGTCTTTGATGACGACCCAAACGGCGAACAGGATCAGTAACAACCCGCCGGTCCCGGCGGCGATGAGGTTCCGGCGTCTCGGCCAGACAGGGGCCGCTGGTCGGCTCAGGTTGGGAAGAGTCTGTTCGCTTTGTTCTGCCTCGGCGATTCGATTGAAAACTCGCGATGTCGCTTCGGCCTGATTCGCTAGCAGCAGCGTCTCTTTAAGATCCTGAGTTCCTGTGGCTGCAAGACTGCCCTGCACGGGAACAGCGGCCGAGATCGGCTTCGCTTTGCCGGGCGCGGGGGACTGGTCCGCCAGAGGTTCGAGGACGACGATCAATTCCTCCATGCACTGAAAGCGGTCTTCCACGCGCTTGGCCACCATGCGCTGGAACATCGCTTCGACTTCGGCGGACGCATCAGGCCGCGCGGCTCGCAACGACGGAACCGGCTTGGACTGATGGAACAGGAGCTTCTGCACGACAGATTCCCCCTCAAACAACGGCTTGCCCGTGACCAGTCGATACAGCGTGCAGCCGAGTCCATAGAGATCGGCTCGCGCATCCGCCGCGTGGGAATCGAGCGCCTGTTCCGGGGCCATGTAATCGACGGTCCCCATCACGTCGCCGGATCGAGAGAGACCATCTTTCGCCGCTTGAACCTCGACCTCGTGAATGCGTGCCAAGCCCAGGTCGAGAATCTTGACCGTCCCCGCAGCATCCAACAGCAAGTTGCCCGGCTTGATATCGCGATGAATGACCCCCTGGCTGTGAGCGAACGCCAAGCCCCGCGCCGCCTGCAGGATGTAATTCAGCACTCGCCCCACCGGCAAATGCGGCTCCGCGATCAGAAGCTGAGCCAGATCACATCCCGCGACGTACTCCATTGCGAGGAAAGGCAATCCCCCGGGTGCTTCGTCCGCGTCGTAGGCCGCGATGATGTTGGGATGCGTCAACTTGGCAACCGCGCGGACTTCCCGCTGAAAACGTTGAATGACGGCGGGATTCTCGCTGAGTTCCGGCGGCAGCAACTTCAACGCGACGATTCGATCCATCCGCTGATGCCGAGCTTTGAATACCTGCCCCATTCCGCCAGCACCAAGCCGCTCCAGCAACACATAATTGCCCAAGAGCAACGACTTCCCGCGATCATGACAAATCTCCTCCGCTTGAAACGGAGTCAACACGTCCTTGCGAACCAATTTCTGCGCCAGTTCAAATCCGCTGGTGTTGTTGCCGTGAGCGAACGGAACCTTCTGAAGTGCTTTTCGACTGAGAATCCTCGAATCCTTCAGCCTCTGAAGAAACACTTCTCCCGAAATCGGCGGCTTGATTTTGGACGTTTCACGGATCGCTGATTCCACGACTTGGGGAAGATCCGCGAACCGAGTCGTCAGCTCCTCTCGTGACGACGATTCGCCACGACGGGCGCGATACTCCAGATCGATCTTCAACAGTTGGTGAATCAACTGCGCACGATCTTCCCCACCCCACGAAACGGGAACGAATTCTTCCAGCCGCGCCGACGGACTTGTTTGTTGACACTCTTCAAACTGTTCGCAGATGTCATCGATAGCGGTCAAAAGTTGCAGCGACATGGCATATCTCAAAGGAATTCGTCGAATCGAAAGCGGATCATTAGTCATCGAACAAGTGACGCCACCGAGTTTGTCACGGTGGTTCCCGCGCTTTTGCACGACTCAACTCTTCAAAGAATTTCGGTAGTGCAAAAGCGCGGGAACCACTGGGGCAAGCTCCGTGGCGGGATTGATTCACAGACTCGGAAAGTCAGGCTACGGATTTGAGGCCAGTTCAATCCACAAGCAACAACTCACGGCAGTGCCCGCTGACCCCTCAAAAAAAAATGTGAATCAGCAAAAATCTTCGGCCGCGGACCCTTCGGACCAGATGCTGCGGATCATCTGCAAATACCGTTCGATGGTAGACACACTCCGCCCCCGCAACTGGGCAATTTCCTCGTTGGTATGCCCTCGCAATTTCAACAGGGCCACTTGCTTCAGTTTTTCGCTGAGCTGCGACAGCAATTCATGGCACTGCAGGTCGAGAGAATCCAGCAACTCTGGCGAGGGTTCGCTGGCAAACAATTGATCGAGATTGAGAAGTTCGTCCGGACGGCCGAGATCGCATTCCCCAATTTCGGGGCGGACATCCAGACGCCGCCGGACATTCGAGGCTTTTCGAGCCACGATCAACGTCAGCAACTGCCACAAGTCGTCACGATTTTCGAACTGTCGAAATCGTTGCTCACGAGCACCGAGGTAAAGCGCGTGAATGGCACTGACCGCCAAGTCTTCCTCATCCTGCGCACGCCGCGAGTCCGGTCCCAGTTTTGCGCGAGCAAAATTGCTGAGTCGCTGGAAAAAACGATCCCAAATCAGCTTCGCAGCAACCTGATCTCCCCCCTTCAGCAAAGCAATCCAACTGGTCACAGAGTTTTCTGGCATAACTGAAGCATTCGTGGACGCTGACCGAGAGAACTCAACTCACCAGCAGAACTCGCAGTGAATTCGAGTCTAAGTCCACGCGGAACTCCCCGCGACTCAAGTGACTTGGAACCGATCTAAGAGGCTATCCAGAAAGCATCGTCGCAAATTATCGAACGGCGAAGCCGCAGGTAAGATAGGGGTAGGAACGACCGATTGATTTCGGTCGCCCCTCCCTCC
>JAPLNX010000203.1 GCA_026400935.1 Planctomycetia bacterium
CACTTGATCGCCGGGACCAGTGAAACCAACCGCAGCACCCACCGTGCGGACAATGTTGTTGCCGCTCGACGTGAACGTTCCCGCCACATCGCTCTGCGCGTTCCCCGCCGCCAGCAGGAAGTTATCCGAGATAATCGTGTTGCCGACCGTCACAGTACCCGCATTGCGTGAGACACCCGCTCCCGCTTGCAACGATTGATTGAAGGCAATCGTGTCGTTAATCAACCGCAGCGTGCCGTCGTTACGGATACCGCCACCGGCGCCGCTCGTGGATCTGTTGGCAGCGACCGTCACACCTTCCAGAGTGGCAGTAGCCCCGGCGATATTCGCAATCGCTCCACCATTGCTGGTGGCGGTATTGTTGTTGAGCGTGCTGTTGAGAATGGTCATCGTTGCGGTGTTGAGAATTGCGCCACCGGTTGCGGTCGCCGTATTTCCGGAGATCGTCGTGCGATTGATGGTCATTGTTCCGGTATTGATGATCGCACCGCCCGTGTCTTGCGAGGCGTTGTTGCGAATCTCGGAATCGAGGATCGTCAGAGTTCCCGTGTTCCGGATGGCACCGCCGTCTTCGCTCCCCAAGACGCTGCCCCCTTGCAAGGTGACTCCCTGCAAGGTCAACGAGGCTCCCGCCATGACTTGGAAGATGCGGTCGCGTGTGGCCGCTGGCAGACCGCTGGCGTCGATGATCGTTTGGCCGATGCCCTTGCCGCGAATGATCAAACTGTCGAGGCCACGAATGTCGAGATCGCCCGACACGGCGTTGTCCTCTTGCACGCCACCCAACGTCAGCACGTAAGTGCCGACACCCAACTCGATCACATCGTCACCCGCCAAAGCATTCGCTTCTTGAATGGCGGCTCGCAACGAAATCTGGAAACCGGCTGAAGCACTCGAATCGACGACCTCGTTCCCCAGCACTTGCCCGGACGTGCCGATGGCATCGACCGAGTCGCTGAATTGGTTCGGACGAATCGTCGCGTCCTTCGACCATGAAATCGTTCTCGCGTTCAACAGCGGCTGGAATCCCGAGTTCTGAATTAAGCCGTTCGCCAAAACCGTGAAGGCGTACTTACCGTCGGTGCCAGTCAACGTACTCAGGTTAATGCGGTATTGAGTCGCGGTGATTCGGGTGACAGTGACGCCATCCAACGAAACCGGCAGCGGTGTGTCGGTCCCGTTCAGCGATTGCCGAGTCAAACGGAAGTTCTTCGACGCATCGGCCAAGTTGATGCCGGTCACAGTCGTTGAGAAGTTGATCGTCAGATTTTGAACCGCTCGCAGCTTTGTTGCCGCGACTGGATCGGTATCGAACATCGGATCGGTAAAGACACCCTTGATGCTGGTCACGGACGGATCGGAGAACACCTTGGTCCAAGTCACTTGGCTGGCGATGCCCGATCCCGGACTAAACGCATCGAACATCAAGTTGCCAGCGAGATCTTTGATCGGCGAAACCGCGTCGGTGTTGACCAGCGACAATTCGTAGTTGCCGTTGACGTCGGTAATCCCTGCGCCAGTCAGGTCGATCGAGAACGACGTCGCGCTCAATTGAACGATCGTGGCTCCGGTCAGAGGAACGTTTACAAAGCCAGAACCAGTGTCTCGACGGAGACGGAAATCGTTGATGTCGATCGGATAGGTGCCGCCAACCTTGGCCAGTGGCTCGCTGAAGTTGATGACGACCACACCCGCGTTCGTGCCAATCGGCGTGGCCACCGGAGTGATGGTTCCCATCGGCGGCACGTCCGGCCCGTAAGTCCAAATGTCTTGAGCAGCCACGTTGAACTTGTTGGCTTCTGACTGCAACACATTGCCCGACGCATCGACCGCTCCCGCGTTCGACAACAACGAGACGACGTAGATGCCGGGATTGTTCGTCACGGTTTGCAGATCGACGACGTGGCGGAGCGATGATTCCTGAGTCAGCGTCGAGGCACCCAGGCCAATCATGTTCCGCGCCCAGCGACCGCCGGAGACATACACGGCGTTGCCAGGAACCGGGACCAAGCCGGTGGCGTAATCGAACAATTGGAACGTGTTCGTCGTCACGTTCTGAACGGTGAAGACACCGTTCGCGTTCGTGTTGCCAGAGACACCGTAAATCGTGATCTGAGTTCCGTTCGACAATCCGTGATTCGGCGAGGTCACTGTAATCGTCGGCGCGTTCAAAGCACCGGTGACGACATTACCGTTCGCTGGTGTCCCATCATCGAAGGCCAACACGTATTGCCCCAGAGTCAGTCCGCTGATCGGTTCCGAGAAGATCGTGTTCAACGCATCGACCGGAGCCTGACGCGGGTCCGGTGCCACATCAACCACGTCCGCTGTCGGTGCCGACAAGTCGAGCACCCAAGTTGCCGTAAACGTCGTTTCAAAGGCATTGTTCGCCGTGTCGAAGATCCCTGAGTTCACCGGATTGACCGTCAGCCGATAAGTTCCGGCGATCCCTGAAAACGTGCTGAGATTCAGTTCGTATTGGCTGGTCGTATTCTGGATCAACGGGATCGCGCCGATGTTGACCGGGGTCGTGTTACCCGACGCATCAGTAAGAGTCAGCGTTAAGTCGCCGATGCTGACACCTGAGACGGCTTCATTAAAGTTGATTAGCACTGTCGAGACAGGAACGTTGCTTGGCGTACTGGCGGGAGTCTTGACGACAGTTGTGACGACCGGCAGGACCGTGTCGACAACCCACGAATCCGAAGCGGCGATGCCGACTGCGAAATTCTCCGCAACCAAGTTCTCCGCCAAATCGGTGATCGGCGTCGTCGCCTCGACTGTGCTCGTCGCCGGTTCATCCACCGTAACCAAACGCAGTTCGTAGCTTCCCGCCGCACCGGTCAATTGGTTGAGGTTCAATTCGTATTGCGTGGCACTGATGGGGTTCACGGTGACGCTGCCGAGATTGACCGGCTGGCCGCCTCGCAGCAGCACGAAATCGCTGATGTCGACTCCGGTGACCGGCTCGTTGAACGTCACGGTGACGATTCCCGCCGCCGAGTTCCGCGGATCGGGCATGACCGGCGAGATGGTGGCGATCGGCCGCACGTTGTCCATCGAGAACTTCAAGAACGTCGTGTAGTTCTGCAACACGCCGTTGTTGTCGACGACCGGAGTCAGCGGGTTACCCACGCTGGGCTGCGCCCCCACAGGCGCTTGCAGAATGACGTCGCGCACCGAGGTGGACCAAACTCCGCCGCCGGTGTAAACGCCGTTACCAGTTGACCCAACTAATTGGAAACTGTTCGCATCAATCACGTTCACCGTAAAGGCACCATTCGCCGCCGTATTACCTTGAACCCCTGAGACCACAATGCGGCGGCCACTGGTCAATCCATGATTGGGCGAAGTGATCACAATGGGAGTGACCCCATTGCCCGTGGTCGCTGTGACGGTGCCGCTGGCGTTATCCGTGTTGACGACACGCAATTCATAACTGCCGGTAGTCGCCGTCGGGAAACTGAGGTCAATCGTGTAGCTCTTAAACGCCCCCAGATTGTTCGGATCTTGAGTGCTGGCGTCCGGAACGACGGTCAGCGGCGCATTCAAAGCGTCGACCAACGGGACGACGTACGCCACCTCGAGGGGATTATTGACCGACCCATTGTGGACCACCGTCGAGGGGTTCAACAGCGTGAGCGAATTCGTACCGACGTTCACGCCGGTGACAGTCAGCGTCTCTCCTTCCAATTGAACATTGAATGGAGTTGCTGGAAACACGCTGGCGTTGCTGACCACAAACGAGTTCGTGCCGACGGGAATGGACGAGGTGAGGTTCGCGTGGATCGTGTGGCTCAATAGTTGGAAGTCCGCGATATCGACTCCGGCCACGTATTCGGTAAACGTCGTCCGAATCTGGCTCACTGCCACTGGGGACGGGTCTAAGGGGATTGAGACGCCGGCCGTCCCCAACGTCGGCGCATCGACGTTGGGGAAAGTGAAGGTTCCGGCGGGAACGACCGCCCACAACGGCAGGTTCCGAGTGGTCGGATACAAAGGAATTGGAGTCGCGTCGCTGAAATTGTTTTGTGATCCACCGTTGCCAGCATTCGGATTATAGAACGCAAAATTGCTTGTTCGGCCCGATGTATCGAAGCCCGTTTCCACGCGCCATGTCGAAGCACCGCCGTCCTCGAAGGCGAACTGGGTAAAACCAGGGCCAATCAGTTGGGGGGCACCACGCAGGTATGTCACCATGCGAGCACGAGCCGTGTTCCCAAACGGTCCAGGAGGATTTGCGACGTTGACGTCATTGCTGCGCGACTTCCAGATTGGCTCGTTGTTGGAATAGAAGGCGTTGGAGGTGTCTTGAACGTTCATGCCGTTCCCGGTGTTCCCGGTAAAGACCATGTTCAATCGAGACAGCGCATCGCGTTGTAGTCCATTCGGATTGAATCCGTTCGTGTCCCACTGAGTGCCATCGTTGCCAGCGAGCGCGGAAACAAAGGGCATCACATAGAAGTCATTGCCATAGTTTCCTTCAAACGAATTGTTGGTGACGCGGGCGTTGACTCGCCCATTCCCGCCAGCGTTGCCGCTATTCGTTCCGACGGACCCCGCACCGGTGATGGTGTTACTGAAGGGATCAACAACATCGCTGCCGGAGTTACCGACACGTAAGACCAGGCCAGTGCCGTTGAACTGGCTCGCAACATCGCCAATGCCATTGTCCTTGATCGTGTTGCGATCGACATTCAGCATCATGTTCGGTCGGGCATTCGGATCGCCTGTCGCGCTCATGGCGTTGCTAGAGGGAACGTTTTGACTTTGTGTCCCATCGGAGCTGTTGACGACGTAGACCCCTTCCAGAGTATTGCCGATGATCGAGTTGCGCCCCTCGACCGTACCGTCACCAATCTGCAATTGCGTTGTCGGGCCGAAGCCCCCATTGAGCACATCAATACCTCGGCCGGCATTGTTGTTGATGACGTTATTCGTCATCAGCACGCTCAAAAAACCGAAGCTGTTGAGTGCCGAGAGCTGCACACCGTCACCTACAGTTCCGCCAACGCTATTGATTTGCGAAGAAATCAAGTTGTCCCGGATCGATGCGCGGATGCTGCTGGTGCCAGGACTAATCAGGTTCAGCCCGATCCCCTGGTTCGCAGTGATCGTGTTCTGTTTGATGGCGACGAGTTCGTTAGCCGAGTTAACGACCACTCCACCCGCGAGATTCGACCCGATTGTGTTGTTCGTGATGCCCACATCGCCGTTGTTGCTGCCGTTGACGTTCACTTGTACGCCAAAATTGCCATTGCTTTGGAAGACGTTGCCACGTGACAGCCCGTCGGCGGGGTCGGTTCCTTCCTCGCCAATCAACAGCGCAGTCCGTGAGCCGGTCGCTTCGTCGTACAACCCATGCCGGCCGAGAATACTGATGCCGTTGCCAGTATTGTTTGAAATCGTGTTCTTGATCCAAGTGCCGCCAATCTGACGCTTGTCAGTGCTGACTCCGCCGACTTGAGTCTGCACGGTATCCAACCGAATTCCGTCAGTCCCGCTGAACTCGATGTCGTTGTGGATGATGTCCACCAACATCCGCGCATCCGCTTCCGCGATCAAATGAATGCCGGTCTGTCGGTTATTGGTGAGGGTGTTGCCCCGGATCTCGAAGTCGAGCAGATCGGTGCTGCCGTTTCGCGCGTCCAGCAGAATTCCATGAAACGTGCTGCCGGTCAAGTTGTTGTCCGCGATCGTCACCGCGCGAGTCTGATCGGCTTCCGGTTTGACCGTAGTCAGTCTCACTTCGTCTTCGCGCAAGAACGAAATCGCATTCTGACCGCTGTTGGCAATGGTGTTGCGGCGAATTTGCAGATCCTGAATCTCAGACTGCTCCTTGCCGTCGATAAAGACCCCGTTCGCGTTATTTCTGCCGGCGACACCCGCAGCCGTTACGCCGATCAGGTTGTCTTCAATGAACGACTTACGCAGCAAGTTGGTCGCCTGCTGCACCCCGCTGGTGCTGGCCAGATAGATGCCCAAACCATTCGGGACGCCGCCGACAGAATCGCTGGTGTTGGTGATGACGTTGTTTTGAATCACAAACGCGCCGGCTGCGGTGTTGACCATCGTCAAACCAACTGCCGTCCCCGCGCTGGTCAACCCGGCGGTCGCTCCCGCGCTGCGGTTGACGGTATTGCCACTGAAGTTCAAGTTGAATGAATCGAATCCGGCGGCAGTTGGCTTGTCGGTGAAGGTCATCGACACCGCTTCACGCCGATTCGCGGCGGTCGAGGCACCGATTCCGCCATCAATCGTGTTGTTCGTGACGTCCGCCAAAAATGTCGTGTTGGCTGTCGTGCTGACGGACAAGCCGCGCCCGTTGTTGGCCTGGAGGGTGTTCCCCGTGATCCCGTTCAAATCACCGGCAGCCGTGCTATGGACTCCGGTCTTGTTGCTGCCGTTGAACAGATCCAGCAGCAGCGGGAGGTCATTTCCGACCGTCGCGACATCGTTGCCGGCCACGAAGGCGGCGGATGCCGAAGCGGTGATTTGAATGCCCACCGACGCACCGGTGTTGCTGGACAAATTCGAGAGCGTGTTATCTGCGATCGTGGCTCCCGCGCTGTTGTTCGTGTAGCTGCCGAGATTGCTGTCGGTGAGCGTCAGCGAAATGCCGTTCGCCTGGCGCGTGTTGACTTGGTTGCCGTTGAGGGTGTTACCGGAGATGTGCAGGTTGGTCACATCGGATCGCAGAGTGCCGACCGCATTCGTCGATGTCGCGGTCAGGCTGATGCCGGTCGTCGTGGCCCCAATGGCGGTCAGGTCGATGTTGGTGTTGTTGTCGATCGTCACACCGCCCACGGTCCCCAACGGAGAGTTGGTGGCCGCGATGCTCACGTTTCGGAAAAGCAGGTTGTCATCGACTCGCAGATCGCCGACCGTCGTGCGTGTGAAGTTGTAAGTGATGGGTGACGCGACCCCGTTCACATCCTGCACTCGGTTGTTCTTCGCCGCCGATTGATCGACCAGCGTTTGGAATCCCGTGTTCGCCGTGCTGACAACGCCGATTCCTTGGACGGTCGAATCAGCAATGGTCAGCGAGTTCAAATGCGTGGTCTTGGTCGTGCTTCCCAGAGTCACCAGCACGCCAGTGGCCGGAGTATTGGCAGCGACAACTCCGGTCGAACGAACCGTCGAATCCTTCACCGTGACGTCGGCCCCTGCCACCGTCCCGATGTTTTGGAGGTTGATGTCGATGCCGTTGGCGTTCGTCGTGTTGACCGTGACCTGATCCACCGTCAGCGATTCGAGCAAGATGTTGTTGATATCAATGTCGATCCCCTGTAGCCCGGCTCCCGCAGTGATCGTGACGTTGTCGATCGTGATGTTCCGTAGCCCGGTCAGGTTGCTCAGATTGATGCGGATGCCGACACCCGCTGGCCCGATCACAATCGGCAAGTCCGACGAGGCGATCACGAGATTGTCGTAATCGGAGACGCCGTCGCTGTTGGCGTCGAGGCTGGCGTTGGTGATGTTGATGTTGACGCCGGGCGTGCTGCCAAACGTGTTGGAGTCGATGACCAACGCGGTCAACAACGTCCGTTCTTCGAGCGTCTCCGCCATGCGGACTTGGCTGGTTGTTGGCGACCACGGCTGACCCGCACTCCGGCGAGCACGATTGAGAGAGCGACGGCGGAGCAATTTCTGACTCAACGCACGAACCCAAGACGTCAATATCATTCCAGCATCTCCCAGTCAGGTTGGCTCAGGGCTTAACGCGACGCAACAGGTCTGTCGTGTCGTCGATGAGCCGCAGGGTGGTTTATAGAATCAGGCACTTTCAAACACCCCGGAAGGTTGGATTGTATGGCTTAAACACAATCCAACCTTGTCCGAGGTGGCGTTGGCCCGCACCCACTGACAAGCATTTCGTTGACGAAACAGACCCGGAGCGCTCGCTGCGCAAAAGGGCTGATCTCTGTTTCGTCAAATAGAATTTTCCACTTTTTGAGGACTGGCGATTTCGTCCCCTCGGAGCAATCTCCACGAGCCTTCACCAGCCGCAATGCGTTTGATCGCTGGCTTCGCTGCGGAACGCTCTCGCGCTCCGTTGAGCAGACGTGGTGCGACGGACGAATCTCGCTTAACAAGATCGTCCGGAACGATCCGCGCCTCCGGTGTGAGTCTCAAAACCTCTTTTGGCCCGCGTGTGCAACTACTCGGAAAACAAGAACGGCAAAGTGACGTTCGTCTCAACTCAGGTCAATCCCGCGATTCTGCGTAATTGGCATTTCGCGGTGGTTTCCCACAACCCCACCGAGCTTGTCTCGGTGGGATCAGGGCTTCTGCACTACGAAGCACGACACGAAATCTCAGGCTGCGTAGTGCAAAGGCCCGCGAGCCACCGCGACCCTACGGGTGCCCGGCTCGGTGGGGTCGCATTCGAGCACACCTCAAATCTGCTTCTTCAACTCCCCGATTCCAGAGTTGAAGTCTACCAGCACATCGCCGCTGGAGCTGAAGAACCAGTCAAGTTCGTTCCCTCCAGTCAGTCGGTCGGCGACAGAATCGTTAGTGGCACTCAATTTGGTCGAACCGTTAGCACCGCCACCGTTCGTCAGGTTGTTGACCCGAGTGGCGAAATCGTTACCGCTGGTCCATTCAGCCATGACCGCGTTCAAGGCGGCAACGTTATTGCTGACCGAGCTGGTGCCACCGATCAGAATGTCGTCACCGGCATCGCCGCTGAGTGTGTCCTTGCCCGCTCCACCGATTAAGAGATCGCGACCGGCACCACCGAACAGCGAATCGTCCTTCGTGCCGCCGACCAGCACGTCGTCTCCGTTGCCGCCGTTGAGCGTGACGGCACCGAGCGAGAAGGCGTTCGCTCGAATCTTGTTGTTTGAATCACCGCCGGTCAGCGCGGCAGTTTCGATCGTTGCCAAAGTGAGTGTGCCATAGCCAATGCTGACCAGCGAAGAATTCGACAACGTCATGTCTGTGTCGCGTATTGCTACGATTCGGTCGGTTCCAGTCGAACCGGTCAGCGTTCCGCCGCCGGTCCAATCGCTGATCGTGAAGATGTTGTTGCCAGCACCGCCCGTCAGCTTGGCAAGTTGGAGATTGGCTAGCGTGTCTGTTCCGACGCCGACAAGGCTCGTGTCAGTGAGCTCGAAACTGACGTTGGCCGTTTCGTAGAGCAAGTTGACGTCGGTCGAACCCACGCCATCGTCAGCACCACCATCGAGGTTGTCGTCCCCTGAGCCGCCGCTGATCGAATCGTTCCCTTCGTCACCGAATAGCTGATCGCCAGCCGCTCCACCCGCCAAGACGTCATTCCCCAATCCGCCGAAGAACAACACCGGCTTGGTTAGTGTCACCGCCGCTTTCAGCGTGTCGTTGCCGTCTCCGCCATTGACGCTGATCGGAGTCGATGACTGCGTGTCGATCGAACTGATCGTCAGGCTGTCGTTACCGTCAGCGAGGTCGATGACGATAGCCGCAGCCACCGGGAAGGTGACGGAAGGAGCCGATGTGGACGTCATGACGCTCAGGCCGTTGTTGGTGATGACGTCATCGGCAATGCTGACTGAGTTACTCGCGTCGCTAAACAACACGTTGATGGTGCCGGACGTTGCTGACGTGTCGAAGGCGATCCCTTCGACGTCCGTCAGCGCGAGCGTGTTAATTCCCGAATCGGTAATTGTGCCCGCTGTGGGGCCGGTCAATGTGAGATCGGTCGTGGAGAGCAGATTGGCGTTGGCCAGCTTGATGACGTCACCGACACCGTTCTGGCCGTTGAAGTCCAAACCACCTGCTGGAACCGGATCACCGCCGCTGTAATCGACGGTCAGCACATCGGCAGCGTTCTGGCGACCGTAGACACGGATGTCCGTGATCTTGCTCAGTTCATGAGCGGGGACCGCCGCTTGCAGCGTCGTGGCGTTCAACACATGCACCTTCGAGCCGACCTTCTTCACGATCAAACCGCTGTTGGTCCAGTTCGCCGGATCAATCACCAAGGATTCCGTCAGATCATTCAGATTGACCGTGAAGGTCCGCGTCGCGAACTGCTGAGTCGGAGCGACCGTGCTGCCGTCAAAAATTCTGACATCGACGGTGAAGGACGAAGACTGCTCGAAGTTCAGTGCGTCTGCGTTCGCGACCACCAAATTGGCGAGGCCGGTGGCGTTGTCGTATTGGACCTTGAACGCTCCCCCAATGTTGCCGGTGCCTACAATTGCGAACGTCAGTTGATTGAATGGCGTGTCGATGTCGTTGAACTTGATCGGCATGACAACGGTGTCTTTCGCCGAATTCTCGTCGATCGTCACAGTCGCACTTGGTTGGGCCACGGTATCGAACGTCGGTGCGTCGTTCTTTGGCGTCACGGTGAGCGTGAAGGTTTTGCTGACTGACTTGGTCGATCCATCAACCGAAGTGTCATCGGTCACCGTCACTGTAATCGTCGAAGTTCCAAACACGTTGGCGGCAGGAGTGAAATTCATCGTCGCCGTGTTGGTTCCTTGCGTGTAGACGAACGTCGGAGACGCTGCCAAGAAACCGGGAATGCTGCTGGTCGCCGAAAAGCTCAGCGTTTGCGATTCGCCGAAACCGGCACCAATTCCTGTCAGCGTGATTGAACTTTGGCCTGAATCCTCGGCGACAGTGACGCTGCCGATATTAGCCAAAGTCGGATCATCGTTACTGGCGGCGACGTTGACCGTCACCGTGCGCATCGAGCTGACAGCGTCGTCACCGTTTCCGAAGATGCCGTCGAAGCCCGCGTCTTGAACTTGGATGTTGATCGTCGTCGAACCAACGGCGTTCAATACCGGAGTGACGTTGATCGAACCGAATGAATTCGCGTTCGTGTAGACAACCGCGGCGGTGACGAGCGACGTGTTGTTGCTCGTCGCAATGACTCGGAGATGCTGGAATTCCAGCGGCCCAGCCGTGATGCCGGTGAGGTTGATGACCCCAGCATTCGGTTGATCCTCGCTCATGTTCAACGGGGAGGTGGGTTGAGTCAGCGTCGGCAGGTCATTGAACTGATTTACGACGACGACGAACTGCTGTGAGACCGAAGAGTTATCGTTTGTCGTCGCGAGGTTGTTGTCCGGTCCAGCATCCGTGACCGTGACGGTGATCGTCGCCGTACCGGTTTTGTTGGCGACGGGGTTGTAAGTCACACTGCCGCCAGACTGTGGGTTCGAGTAATTGACGACCAGGTTTTCCAGCAGCCCCGGATTCGAGGTGACTGCCGCAGTTACTTGAACTTGTTGGCCCACTCCGTCACCGGAAGTGATCCCGCTGAGGTTCAGCGTTTGAATGCCGCTTCCTTCCGTAATCGGTGACGTGCCGGAAATCGGTGCGAGGGTCGGCGGGTTCACGACATGCACGGTGAAGGTCATCGTCGTGGTCTGCATCAACGAGTCCGTCACAGTCAGCGTGATATCAGAACTGCCGACGGTACCGGTCGGAGTAAAGGTGAGCGAACCGGTTGTATTAGGCGACGTGTAGCTCAGTGCCGGAGCAACGGAGAATAATCCCGGCGTTGTGTTGCCGGTGATCTGCACCGTCACGGCCCCTGTTTCAAAAGGTCCGGCGGCGATACCGGAGAGATTCACCGTCTGTGAGGCGACCGTGCCGATTTGTAGAACTCGGTTCGCCACCGAGCTAATCACCGGCGGATCATCGTTTCCGGCGGCGATGTTGACGGTCAGTGCTCGCGTGAAGGTGTTGTTGTCGCCGGAGGTATTCAGGTCGAGATCGAAGCCGCCGTCCTCCACAGTGACGTTGATCGTGAAGGTTCCCGCCGCATCTTGAGCGGGAGTGATGTCCAACGTCCCGGTGGTGTTGGCCGACGTGTAACCGACGACCAAGCTGGTGAACGCCGTTGGATTGACGGCGACAGCGGTCACTCGGAGCGGCTGATTCGCTTCGGTGCCGTTGCCTCCGGCGGTGATGCCGCTCAACGGAACTTGAATCGTTGTCGGTGGTGTCGCTTGGAGCAGTGGCTCGGATGTGTTGACCGCTGGCAGCGGATCGAGTGTCGGTGGGTCGTTGAAGTTCGCGACGGTCAGCGTGAAGGTCCGCGTCACGCTTTGGTTATCGAGCGACTGTGGATGGACCACAACATCGTTGAGGAAATGCTGCGCGGCAGGCGTGTTGTTGACGCCACGCACGACCGTGAAGCGATTGCCGGACAGGACTGCCGTCACTCGCATCAGTTCGTTGCCGATCTTGATGTTGAACGGTGCAACTGCGGGGTTCGGGAAGATCGCTGTGTTCGCGACTTGAATGGTCGTCGCCGAGTTATTCACGGCTGCCGCTAGTTGTCCTGGGGTTCCCAGCAAACCGTCTGCGCCACCGTCAGTGAGCGTCACGTAAATCTGCGATGTCCCCGTTTGCTGCGATGCTAGGCCATTGAAGGTCAGCGTCGCCGTTTGCAGAGCGGCCAATGGAGATGTGGGACTCTGATTGAACGTGACAGTTGGTGTTGGCACCAACGAGATATTGCTGCTGACAACGTCGATCTTCAACTGCTGAGTGTTTAAGTCACCGTCAGAGATGCCAGTCAACGTGACCGTGTTTCCGGTGGCACCGTCCTCGTCAATCGTCGTGTTGGCGGGCTGAGCCAACGTGGGGAGATCGTCGCTGCCGGTCACATTGATCACGACGTCGCGGTAGAAGGTGAGATTGTCGGCGTCTTTCGGCGCTTCGAGCACTCCGTCCAAACCGGCGTCCTCGACCGTGACTCGAATGGTCGCCGTGCCGAAGAGATTCGGTGCCGGATAGAACTTCAAAGTGCCCGTCGAATTCGGAGACGTGTACTCGACGAAGGCGTTGGGGATCAGTCCCGGAACAGAACTGGAAATGACCGCCGCCGTGACCTTCAGGATTTGCGACTCACCCGGCCCGGCGGTGATGCCGGTCAGCGGAATGGCTTTCAGTCCCGAATCCTCCGGCACCGTGGTCAGCGCGATCGGGGCGAGCGTCGGCGGGTCGTTGACCGGCTGCACGTTGACGTAAATGTTGAACTCTTTCAGGCCGTTGTCCGAGAGCGTGCTGATGTTTCCATCCGGCCCGGCATCGTAGATCATGACCGTCAAGACCACCGGCTGACCGACGGGCGTTGACTTGTTCGCGAGCGGCAGGAAGTTGATCGTGGCGCTGCCGCTGGCGGCAACGTTGAGAGTCGGCGGAGTGAAGCTGACCGTCGGCGTCGGGATGATCCCCGTGTTGTTGCTCGTGACGACGACCGACATCGTTTGATTCTCGTTCGGCCCGGCGTCGATGCCGGTCAGACTGATCACTGTCGGCGAGGCGCTTCCGGTGTTCTCGTTGACGTTCAAAATCTGCGGCGGCGGAGCGACGCGTGGTTGATCGTTGACGGCGCTGACGATGACCGTGAACTGAAACTGAGAGGTTTGATTACCAATCGGAGTCGATAAGTCACCGTCCGGGCCACCATCGGTCACGTAGACCGTAATGATCGCGGTTCCGCTCAATTGCGGTGTCGGTGTGAACTTCAGCGTGCCGGTGCTCGGCACATTGGGTGGAGCGAGATTGGTCGGATTGAAGACAACCGTGGGGGTTGGAATCAGGATCAGATCGCTGCTCGTCGCCGTGATCATGATCTGCTGAGTGTTGTTGTCGCGGTCAGAGATTCCGGTCAAAGGGACCGACTGCTGGATCGCGTCTTCCCCAATCGTTAGCGGGGTTGTCAACGAGTAAGGCAGACTCATCGAGGGAGCGTCGGGCACATTGCCGACAGAGATCGTCATGGTCTGTGTCACGATCTTGTTATCGGATGTGGTGCTGAGATTGCCGTCGTAGCCGCCATCTTCGACAGTGACGTAGATATTCGCTGTCCCGGACGCAAAAGCGGCGGTCTTAAAGAAGGCGGTGCCGGTGGGCATGTTCGACGTGTAGGCGACCGACAGATCGCGGATCAAATTCGGATCAGACGTCGTCGCCGTCACTCGTAGCGGCTGAGTGTCGCAGTCACCGTCACTGATTCCGGTCAGGGCAATTGCGTGCTGTCCGGAATCCTGGACAACCACCAGCGGAGCGGGGACCAGCGGGTCGAGTGTCGGCAGGTTGACTCCCGATGTCACATGAACATCAAAGCTTTCAGTCCCAATTTTGCCGAGGCTATCCGCAGCGGTCAGCGTGATCGTGGCCGTCCCGGTCTTATTGGTGGCGGGGGTGACGGTGATGTAGCGATTGGTCCCGCTGCCGTTCATCACGATGCCGGAAAGCGGAATCAGACTCGTGTCCGACGAGGTGACGATGACGTTCAAACCGGACACGGGGGTCTGCGTGTCACTGATCGTAAACGGCAACGGGCCGATGCTCAGGTTTTCGTAGGCGCATTGGTCCGTGATGTTGCTGAAGGAGGGGGGAGTGTTATTCGCGTCATAAAACAGAGTGGCCGATGTGGGGACCGAAGTGACCTTTTGGGTGCTCACGTTGCCAAAGTATTGGCGACCGGTGAAGAACGGAAACGCGGCGTTCCCGGCCGAGTCGATCGTGATGAAATAGGCTTGCGTCCCGTTGGGAAATTCGGGAGTCACCGCGAAGCGAGAGTTGTACTGGTCCAGAGCGCCGAGCCCCGGCTTGTACTCGTAATCTTCGATGAAATAGCCCAACGGGTATTGGGTGCTGACCGCCGGGCCGTATTGGGTGGAGCCCAATACGTATTCGCCGTTGACGTTGAGCAACACGCTGTCGCCGAACTTCGCCATCGCCGCGAACCCAGGAAGGGTCGTGCGAGCCGTGATGTTACGCAGTTGGTAGCTGGTATCGAGCCGCACCACCGTGCTGCTGGCATCCATCGGATCGAGATAGCCATAGGGCCCATAAATCGGCAGGCCGTCGAAGGCCCAGCCGATGATCGGTGAGTGATGCGCAACGTAAAGCGGATCGGTCGTGGCTTCGTCGTAATAGTCGGTGTCGGAATCGGCCTGTTTGTCGACAGTGTCATAGGGAAACAGGTCCGGAGCCACCGGGCCGGAGTAGACCACGTTGTCGTGCAGTTGGGCTCGCAGGGCGATGGGATCGATATGGTTGTGATACTCGCCGGTGCCGGGTTGGTGAGCGTTTGCGTGATCGAAGGTGAGCGCTTCACCGACCGCCGCGTTGCGGTTCCAATATCCCGATCCCGATGACGGGCCGAACCCTGTTTGCGAAATAAATCCCCCAAACGCAGTGTTGTACGAAAAGCCGTCTTGTTGATCGAAGATGGCCACTCCGTTGACCAATAGCCCAGTCGCACCAAGTTTGGTGGCCGTGTGAGAAGTCGGCGGCGTTGGTGAGGTCGGCGCTTGGGCGAACTTGAAGATCGCCTTTTGTTCCTTGGGCAAGTTCGAGAATGGCTGCGTCTTGGCCGCGTCGTTGAACCACGGCCCCATCACATAGCTCGCCAACTCAGGAGCCTGAATGTAGAGGCTCGTAGGCGAGTAACTGATCTTCTCGACGTCCCCCAGCACGGGATTGGTTTGTCCGGTCCATGTAGTGACTGGCCCAGCCGCGACATTGTTCTGGTCGATGATCTTGGCGAACTGTCCGGCATCGCCCCCCACCCACGAGGCGAGTTGCACGTCAAGGTTGTAGACCGCGACCGTGACCGTGAAAAAGACCGCCTGATCGACCCCGTCGTCCAACTTCAAGGTGATCACATTCGTGCCGGATAACCCCGGTATATTGACGGTGTACTGCAGGGTACCGGAGGTCGCATTCGCCGGAAGATTCACGCTCACGTTGCTCACTAACGTGGAATTCGTGACGACTGTAGTCGCGATGGAAGCGACTGTGATCTGCGACGACAAGAGCTTGCCACCGTCTCCGTCGGTGATGCCGGTCAGGTTGATCGTCTGCGTTCCGGCGACATTGGAGACCTGCAACGGCGCTGGGATCGCATTCATGGTGGGCGAGTTGGTCAGCACAACCCGCTCTTCCAACTGCTCGATCGCTTGCCAAGAACGTCGCAGTCCTTGTCGGCGGAAGCTACGCCGACTTCGAAAATCAGAACCAACGACAACCGTCCGAAACGATTCAAGCCATGATGCCAAAACCATGTACTAGCTCCCTGACTATTCGAGAATTTGATTCTTTGAACGTATGAAGTAAGTGAAAAACGACCGGATGTGACGGTCTTTCGACGGCTATTTCAGATGTTCTCAGAGAATCTCAGAAGGATGGCGAAGTGTTGTTCCGTGTTCCGCATTGCTTGCGACCGCGATATATGGTCCGATTTTGGACCCCAGAACAGGTTAATGACCGATTCGACCGACATTCAGAACAAGTTAAAGTACACCGCGCCAGGACCATGTGAAAGGTGTTATCTGCAAGAATAACGCGGTAATTGCCGTCAAATTTCACAAGCGCCCGGTTCCTCCGGTCACTCCGTTTTGCCGGGGTTTGGTTACGACGCTCACGAAAACCCTACCTCTCGCGAAAGAGAGAGCGATCGGTTTTACGGAGCGGGATGTAGCCGAAATAAGCCCTGTATTTGGGTGCAATTCACCAATTTCGATTTCATGCGCTGACAGAACGGCTCGTTCGCGGAACAGGTTCGCCAAGAAGTTTCACCATGTCAGCGTGGTCAATGCTCTCAGTTTTTAACAGTGCTTTTGAGATCGCATCGAGCTGTTCGCGGTTTTCGCTCAGAAGTTTGGACGCTTTGGTCGCGGCGTCGTTTAAGAAGCGTTGCACTTCCTGGTCGATGGTGTGAGCGGTCTCCTCGCTGAATTCACGCGCTTCGTGAATCTCTTTACCCAGGAAGGGGTGCTCTTCGCCTTGGCGGAACGCGACGGGCCCAATGAGTTCGCTCATACCCCAGTGGGCCACCATGCGGCGGGCGAGTGACGTTGCCTTCTTCAGGTCGTCTTCGGCTCCGGCGGAGTACTCGTCAAAGATCAGTTTCTCAGCCGCTCGGCCGCCCATGATCATCGCCATTTGCGAGTGCATGCGTTTTTCACCGTAGTGATAGCGGTCCTCTTCGGGCAGTAGTTGCGTGACACCCAATGCCCGACCGCGCGGGATGATCGTCACCTTGTGAACCGGATCAACGTCTGGCAGATGCCAAGAAATCAGCGCGTGCCCCGCTTCGTGATAGGCCGTCATCGTCCGTTCGTGTTCGGTCAGGATCTCTTCTCGCTTCGCGCCCATGAGCACGCGGTCGTGCGAGACATCGAAGTCTTCCGAGGTTACTTCTGACCGCTCCGACCGCACGGCGTGCAACGCCGCTTCGTTGACGAGATTCTTCAACTCGGCTCCGGAGAAGCCGATTGTTGCAGCGGCGACATTCGCCAAGTCCACATCCTTCGCGAGCGGCACTTTGCGAACATGCACTTTGAGAATTTGATGCCGACCCTCTTTTGTGGGACGATCAATGGTGATGTGTCGATCGAACCGGCCAGGGCGTAGCAACGCGGGGTCGAGCACATCGGGACGATTCGTGGCCGCAAGAACAATCACGCTCTCTGTCGCCTGGAAACCGTCCATCTCGCTAAGAATTTGATTTAGCGTTTGTTCGCGTTCATCGTGGCCGCCGCCGAGGCCCGCTCCGCGCACACGTCCGACCGCGTCGATCTCGTCGATGAAAATGATGCACGGCGAATTCTCTTTCGCCTGCTGAAACAAGTCGCGCACGCGGCTCGCACCGACGCCGACGAACATCTGGATGAACTCAGAGCCGTTCATCGAAAAGAAAGGCACGCCGGCTTCACCCGCCGTTGCGCGAGCCAGCAACGTTTTGCCTGTTCCCGGCGAACCCATCAACAGCACACCCTTCGGAATCTGTGCTCCGAGTTTGTGGAACTTCTCCGGGCTTTTCAGGAAATCGACGATCTCGGTCAGTTCGAGTTTTGCTTGTTCCATTGCGGCGACGTCGGCAAAGGTCGTTCGCTGATCGGACTGCTTAAAACGCTTCGCGCCTGCTCGGCCGAAGTTTCCGATGAACGCGGTCCCTGCCGGGTCAATCGAACGTCTCATGATGAAAAAGAAGACCGCCAACATTCCGAGCAGCAATAACGTCCCGGTGATCAACTGACCGAACAGCGCCGGAGCGCTGTCTTCGGCCTTCACTTTGATATCCCGTTCGCGCAGCAAGTCCGCCAACTTCTGATCATCGCGGGCGGGATCAGGCAGTCGCAGGTTGAAAGTCTCAGTTAGTTTTTTCTGACTGGCGGGAACTTTGGGAACCTTCTTCCACTTCCCCGTGACCTGTGGTCCTGTCAGGGTCAACTCGGCAATGTTGTCGGCGTCCAGTTGCTTCCAGAAGAAATTGTAGTCCACTTCGGAACCGGAGCTACCAAAGAACGACGGTCGCCAGTTGACGAACAGCAACAGCGTCAGCACCACGCCAATCAACAGAATTGGACCCCACGGAGAGCGGCGTGGCAAATCATCATCGTCACGTTGTTGTGGTCGAGGCTTCGGAGGAAGTTGAGAACCTTCAGGGGGTTTTCGGTTGGAGTCGGTCATCGAAGCTCATCTCGTGGGGCAAATCACCGCGTTGCCACATTTGGGCTATCTGCGGAAAGAGGCGGATAGTAACGACCGATTCTGCAACAGAATACCGCTCGCGGTCTCATGGTTTCCCCGAGAAGCGGCCAGAGACTTTCGGAGTTCGCCTGCCTCTGTGTTCGGCAAGTCGCATTGGATTTCTCGGCAGGCGGCGGTCCGGCAAGTAAGTCGTCACATGAAAGTGATCGATTGTCGGCGATGCGGACAGGCCGAACACTTTGCGAGTCGACTTGAAGCAACCATCACGTAGCTGCTGGCCACTTCGATCACGACCACCGTGATTTCAAATCCAGAAGGATCCAACGGAGTTGTACAAACTGTCTCGCCCGGCATTCTTCGTCTTTGCGAAACATGCCTCCGAAATTAACCCGGACCACGTACCGCAGAACACTCGGACTACAACATCTTGGGGCGTTGAAGTTTCAATCAACACCTATGGCCGCAAACCATTTCAACTCACAGAGACGAGTCCGGTTGCCGCGCAACCGGACTACGTTCTATTACCGTTTGATTACTGAGGAGCGTCGGTTGGAGTTCCGGCTGCGGCTTGAGCACGCTCAATGAGCAGGGCTTTGCGTGACAGTTTGACGCGGTTTTGGTCGTCAACGGCAATCACTTTGACTTCGATGATGTCGCCAATCTTGCAGATGTCAGCAACCGACTTCACAAAGCCCTCGGCCAATTCGCTGATGTGACACAGGCCATCTTTGCCCGGAGCAATTTCAACGAACGCGCCGAAGTCTTTCACGGAGCAAACCTTGCCGGTGTAAACGCGACCGACCTTGATGTCTTCAGTCAATGCTTCGACTCGCGAAATGGCCATTTCCATCCCTGCCGCGTTGCGGCCAGCAATCGTGACTGTGCCGTCTTCGGCAACGTCGAGCTGCGTTTGCGACTCTTCTTGAATCGCTCGGATCGTCTTGCCGCCGGGACCGATCAGGAGGCCGATCTTCTCTGGATCGATCTTGACTTGATGCAGGCGAGGGGCGTGCAAGGAGAGTTCGACTCGCGGGCGACCGATCGACTTGAGCATCGTCTTCAGCAGTTCTCGGCGGGCCTCAAGAGCTTGCTTCAACGTATCACGAATGATCGCCTCGTTGATGCCAGCGATCTTCAGATCGAGTTGAATGCCGGTGATTCCCTTACCGGTGCCAGCGACCTTGAAGTCCATGTCACCGAAGTGGTCTTCGTCACCCATGATGTCCGTGAGCAGAGTGTATTTCTCACCGTCTTTGACCAAGCCGATTGAAATACCGGCGACTGGTTGAGTGATCGGCACCCCTGCATCCATTAGTGCGAGTGTTGCACTGCAAACTGAAGCCATCGAGCTACTGCCGTTCGACTCCATAATGTCGGAAATCACGCGGATTGTGTACGGGAACTTTTCCGCGGAAGGAATGACCCACTGTACCGACCGTTCGGCTAGTGCTCCGTGTCCGATTTCACGGCGACCAGGAGCGCGAATCGGGCGGCATTCGCCGACCGAATAAGACGGGAAGTTGTAGTCCAACATGAACCGCTTCTCGTACTCTTCAACCGGCCCGTCGATCTTCTGCGTATCACGTCCGGTACCGAGCGTGATCTGTGCCAACGATTGTGTCTCGCCACGAGTAAAGACAGCGGAGCCGTGGATTCGCGGGATAAATCCAACTTCGCAAGAAACAGCACGGAGATCGCCACTCTTACGTCCGTCCAAACGAGTTCCCGCGAGAATCAAATCGCGGACAGCACGAGATTCCAAGGCACTGAAAGCTTCCGAGAAATCTTTCTTGCTACCGACGGTTGGGTCGGCACCTTCCGGGAAGTACTTCGCTTTGAGTCCACTCTTGATGGCGTCCGTACCTGCGTGACGTTCGGCTTTTTTGGTATTGGTCTTCGCCGCTTTGAGCTGTGCGTAGACTTCGCTATTCAGCAAAGCGACAAATGGATTTTCGGCACGAAGCGGAGCGGGCGTCTTCTGCTTGCCGACCTTCGCACAGAGTTCTTCTTGCAACTCGCAGATCTTGGCAATTTCTCGCTGTGCCAACATGATCGCGTCTGCCATTTGTTCTTCACCGAGTTGATCGGCAAAGCCTTCGATCATCAGCACCGCGTCTTTGCTTCCAGCGACTACGAGGTCGAGGCGGCTCAGCTTGGTTTGTTCCAGCGTAGGCATCACGACGAATTGATCGTCGATCAAGCCAATACGGACAGCTCCGATCGGTCCATTAAACGGCACCGGTGCGAGCATCAGGGCCGCACTGGCTCCGTTGATCGACAACACATCCGGATCATTTTCGCCGTCCACCGAAAGGACGTTCGACATGATCTGAACTTCGTCGAAGTAGCCTTCTGGGAACAATGGCCGGATCGGTCGGTCGGTCAAGCGAGCGGTCAGAATCTCACGGGTCGAGGGACGGCTTTCTCGCTTCAAAAATCCGCCGGGGAACTTGCCAGCCGCAGCGAATCGCTCGCGGTAATCGACGGTCAGCGGGAAGAAGTCTTGGTCAGCAAACCGAGGCGGCCCGCTGACAGTTGCAACGAACACCCAGGTTTCGCCGTATTGCACGACAACTGCGCCGTGGGCTTGCTTCGCCAACTCGCCAGTTTCGATCTTAAGTGCCCGGCCGCCAATTTCACGCTCTACTGATACTTTCACGTTGTTTTCCTACCTTGCCTGTGTCTGTGATCCATGACATCGCAACGACAGCGACATCCCTCTGAAAGGCCCTAAGCCAAATCATGAGAGGCGAACGTCGTTTGCATGCACTCACTGCGCAGGCTCACGCGGTCTGCGTAGACCTACTCGAAATAAATCCCAACTTGAACCTTCAAGTCGGAACGGACCGCATGCGGCCCATCGAGTTGAGCTTGAAAAACAACGACGCCTCACGGGCGGCGGGCTACTTACGCAATTCGAGTTTTTCCAAAATCGCCTGATAACCGGCTGCATTGACCCGCTTCAGATAATCGAGCAATCGGCGACGACGGCTAACCATCATCAACAAACCGCGACGACTGGCGTGATCCTTCACATGACCTTTGATGTGGCCAGTCAACCCGTTGATTCTCGCCGTTAACATCGCGATTTGGACTTCCGGTGAGCCGGTATCGGCTTCCGACCGGGCATAACCACGAATCAACTCTGTCTTCCGTTCTTTTGTCAGCGACATTGCACCTTCCTACGCACCGTAATCGTTTAAGACCATTTCATAAGTGGCCCGTACTCTATCAAGCGTTCGCCAAGATTCAATCTCGCGCGGCATTCGGTTTTGATTCGGCCTTCGCATCGGTGCTTTCCGTGACACGCAAGAAGGGGCGCATTCGCTCCAATGTCTTTGGTCCTATCCCCTTCACGCGTTGTACATCGGAGATTTCGCGAAATGGCCCATGAGCATCTCGATCGTCAACAATTTTTCGTGCGGTCAGTTCGCCGATTCCTTCGATCTGAGCCCATTCAATCCAACCGGCATAGTTGATGTCGATTCTGTAGTCGTATCGACGAGCCGCGAGTCGATCGACCTCCAACGGCACGGCTCCCCAGCCACTCAGTTTGAGCCAATTGATTGTCACCAAAATCAAAAAGACGCCTACACAGAGGGCAACAAAGGTTTGATCGTGATCTTTGAGCCAAAACCACGAGCTACGCACATTGTCTGGTGGTGACGTTTCGACGACCGCTTGTTGAGGTTGAGGAAGCTGCGATTGGTCAGACATAACAAATCTCCTTAGTCTTATCCTTCATGCGGTCACAAGTGAGATGCTGAACCGCCACGCTATTCGCGTGCACACGCAGATGGCGTTAAACAAGAAATTGCCTCATTGACGCCCACGCGAGGGCTAATCACACAAACTGAACAGTTTTCACCGCAAAGGTGCAAAGTACGCGAAGGAACGCTCCAAAATTAGTTTTTAATAGCCGCGATGCGCGGCAACTTTGGAAACGGTGAGCTTTCTGAATTTCTTTGTGGCTCTTCGCGTTCTTTGCGGTGAAATTCTTGTCCCTGAAAACGCTCAGTTTGAGTAATCAAACCAGCACTTCTTCGATCGGCTGTCCCCCTTGACCGATTTCGACCGGACGTCCCGCGTGATCGGGGACTCGCGTTTCCGGGTCGATGCCGAGGCAACGGTAAATCGTCGCATTCAGATCGGCGGGTCGGACAGGTTTGTCCTTCACATACGCCGCCTGTGAATCGGACGCACCGTAGACCGTGCCGCCGCGAACTCCCGCTCCTGCCAGTAATGAACCGTAACAGTTCGTCCAATGATCGCGACCTGAGTTGCCGTTGATCCGCGGAGTGCGCCCCATTTCGCTCGTGACGACGACCAGAGTCTCGTCCAACAGCCCACGAGCTTCCAAGTCTTCCATTAGCGCCGAATAAGTCTGATCGAAACCTGGCAACTTGTTGTTTTTCAGGATATGAAAATTCTTGACGTGTGTGTCCCACGCGTCGTAGTCAACGTTGACCGGTCCCCAAAACAAATCCCACGTCACGTTGACGAAGCGCACTCCTTGCTCGATCAGTCGCCGCGCGATCAACGTCGAGTTCCCGAACAACGTCTTTCCATAGCGATCAACGGTTCGCGGATCTTCGAGGCTCAGATCAAACGCCGTGCGGAGCTTTGACGACGTCAGTACATCGAACGCCCGCTGCTGATTGCGGTTGTACGACGCGACAGATAGCAGTTGCTCCGCTTGTCGCCGTTGTTCGTCAATCTGCTGCAACAGTGAGCGTCGCGAATTCAGTCGATCGACTGTCATGCCGTCTTGCAGCGAACTGTTGGGCAACGCCGGTGCTCCGCGGACGATTTGTGGATTCCCTGGCAGCGGTGCGAAAGAGTCCTTGTCGTAGTACGGCGTGCTCTCGGTTGTCAGCGGGTCATAACGCTTGCCTAGGAATCCGCCGTATGGGCCTCCTCGGCGGAAGGCTTGTCCCCAGCCGAGCCAGACCGGCATGTAAACGTAGTCTGGGAGATTCTTGCGACCGGCATTCAGATACTCGCACACCGAACCCATGCTTGGCGGATCGGTGTCACGCGGGTGCTGGTCGGGAGGCATCAAGTCATAGCCGGTGTAGCACGGCAGGCAGTTGTGGCAGCCCGCCTTGTGATTGATGGTCCGAATGAATGCGGTTCGATGAGCCCACTTCGCAAACTGCGGCAAGTGCTCACAGACATCAATGCCGGGGACGTTGGACGGAATTGGCCGGAACTCGCCCCGCGTTTCCGACGGGCCTTCTGGTTTCAAATCGTACATGTCCTGAGTTGCAGCGCCACCGAGCAGAAAGAGGAAGATGACGTTCTTCGCTTTCGCGTGCCCGACCAGTCCTGCCTCCTCCGCGGCCAGCATCTGCGGCAAACCAAATCCACCGAGTGCCGAGAGTGCACCCGCTTTCAAGGTTTCTCGCCGAGTGATTCCGTCACAACACCGTCGCGGACTTCCGAGCATCGTCAGCATGATTCGAGACTCTCCAAAAACGCATAAGTGGCGCCAAAAACGCATAAGTGGCGCCAAAAACGCATAAGTGGCGCCAAAAACGCATAAGTGGCGACTGATTTTAATTGAACATCGGCTGAAGAGGCTAGTGCCACGACCAAGAAATAACCTGCCATTAGATTTTTGTGGTGCGGCTTGTTGGATTTTTGTGGTGCGGGTGATGCGCCGGTGCGGTGGGCAGAACCGAGC
>JAPLNX010000411.1 GCA_026400935.1 Planctomycetia bacterium
CGCAGGATTTCCAGTTGCCGCTCCGTCGCCTCAATCCGCACTGCCTTCCTTGGCATCGCACCACCCTCCGTTAAAGGTGATGCAGTAATGACACAAACTCGCTTTTTATGGAGGATCAATTCTCGGTCGTGGTACTAGCGAGCTTGTCCAAGTAACGAATCCGCTTTTGGACATCGACATTGACGCTTTGGTACTGAGTCACCAAGTTTCCGGGATTAAAAAGCTTTGCTCGGATGACCTCCGTGTCGTCTTGCCCAATCGCGTGTGTGAAGATCGAACGTAAGTATTGGATGCCGAGTTTCGATGGCTGAAATTTGAACTCGTCGTAGAACGAACGATGTACCAGGCGAGGATGAATTGTCCCCCACTGGTCTTTGAGTTTGTTTGCAGCGAGCGAATCCAGAAAGAAACCTTTCGAGTCAGACCACTGCAACGTCGCGATGGAGTCGTTTTGCTCGGCCATGAGCAGGTCAAATGCCTTTCCACCCAATTGGCTGGCGTAGAACCGATCAAATTGGATGGGGCGACCTCCTCTCTGCGTGTGACCGACCTTTCGCGTGAAAATCGCAGACTTTGCGGATTCGTGACGCCGATTCTTTTGGAAATAGGCATCGCCGAGCCGCTTAACAAGGATGCTTTCCAACGCTTCTGCTGCTCCGTTGAAGAGGACGTTGCCGGCGGGATCCTTGCTGTGACTATCTACCGCTCCGAGCGGGTGGCCGGATTCATCCATTACTCCCTCACCGATTACGACGACAGCGTGTTTCTGCATGTCATAGATTTCGCGAATCTTTTGCTCAACGCGGTCAATGTTAAGCGGCACTTCCGGAATCAGCACAAGATCCGGTTGACCGTAAGCGGAACCGAGTGCGATATAGCCAGACTCACGTCCCATGACTTCAATGATCGCGATCCGGCGATGGCTTTCGGCTGTCGTGCGAATGCGTTCGACCGCTTGAGCGACGACATACACGGCAGTCGCATATCCCGGTGTGGCGTAATTGACGATCTCTTGGAGTTCAATCTCATCGCGACCTGCGGTGCGACCATATGCCGCTTTGCCGGACTCATCGACGCCGTTACGAGTCCACTCATTCGGTTCGCTGAGGTAGTTTAGCCCCAAATCGTTGTCGATCGTTTTCGGCGCGAGCGTGCAAGGAAAGAACTCTGAAACTGGTTGCATACCACTGATTGTGCCGTCGCCGCCGATGCAGATGAGGCCTTCGATCCCCAATCGTTTCAGTCGTTCCGTAACAATCTTGAGCTCTTCGGGTTTGTTCGGATCGATGTATGTTCTCGAGGAGCCGATGATTGAGCCGCCCAAACATGGGTCCAATTCGGGAATCGTTTGATACAGCGGATTCAGCAACACATGCGGAACAGCCGGATTCAGCAGACCGTCAAACCCTTTAATGAGTCCGAAAACCTCGACCTCACTTCGATTCGCTTGCTCGACTGCTCCAAACAGTGTTGCATTGAGTGCAGGAGTGTCTCCGCCTGCGGTAAGAATTCCGACTCGGTTCATCGACTTTCGCATGATGCAGACCTGACCTTCTCTAGTCGTTTGAGACCTGAGGTTTGAATGGCGATTTGAGAAAAACAGCGCAGTCACTCAACGCTCGACGGAGGTGAAGACTTAGGGACAACGCGTAGCAAATCAAGCCTGCCACTAAATTGGGAGATGCTGTTGAGGTCTGCGCGATGCTTTTCTGGTACGAACAGAGGATGCGATGACAACGTTGACAGTCATTGGCTCAGGGATAGAATCCCGTTGACCGCTCACCCCACCTGCTCTTCCTGCGGGCGAATTGAGTGGACATCCAAGTAATAACGACAGGTCCCGCCGTGGCTGTTTGGGATGTTCGCCCTGAAGTTCGCCTGAGCTTCCCCGCCCTAGCAATTCGCAACACAAACTTCCCGCGAGCCGCTTAAGCAGGACTGTCGCTGATGTTCCTCAGTTGGCGTTTCGTCGAGTGTTTTTGATCGGAGACTATTCATGCTATTGGCTTTTGGGGCAAACCCTATCGAGTTGTTGATCGTGATCGGCGTCGCTTTGCTGCTTTTTGGAAAGCGATTGCCGGATCTCATGCGGTCGATGGGGCAAAGCGTCACGGAGTTTAAGAAGGGGATCAAAGATGACACGGATGAAACTCGTCCGCAGACTTAAAACTCAATATCAAACCATTTCGTAGGACGGGCACACTTGCCCGTCGAGACTCAGGTGGCAGGCAAGAGTGTCTGTCCTACATAATACATGACGTAAAACAGCGTTATTCGGGAGGTTGTTATGCTCGGTCTACATCCGATGGAACTCATGATCGTAGGGATCGTTGCCCTGTTACTGTTCGGCAAGCGATTGCCAGAAGTTGCAAGGAGCCTCGGCAAGGGGATCACTGAATTCAAGAAGGGAGTTCAGGGGATCGAGGAGGACTCCGATCGCGCCTCAACCTCAACAGCGCGACCAGCGAGTCGTCCGATGGCCGAAGATCGCCCGTCTGAAACGACCGCACCGAAATTCGAGCCGCCGAAGTTTGAACCAACGGAATAGAATTCGTAGCAGAACGGCGCATCTTGGTCGCTGAAAAGGCCTGAATTCACGCGAATTCAGCGACGTCGGTCGGACAACGTGCTGCGGTGTTAATTGATCAAGCTCGCTCGAACGCAAACGGGATTACCTCGCGAACGGAATTGGCTCCCAAACAGAGCATGATCAAGCGATCGACTCCCAGCGCAACTCCCGCGCACGGCGGCAGGCCGTGTTGCATGGCGGCGAGCAATCGAGTCGGCAACGGAATGATTTTCTCGCTGGCATCTGCTTCGCGTTGAATACGGGTTTGCAATTCGCCCGCATCAGTCAATTCGTGATAGCCGTTGCAGAGTTCGATGCCTTTGACATACAGCTCGAATCGCTCAGCAACCGCAAGTTGCCCTTCGTTTCGGATGCAGGCCAGCGCCGCTTGTGAAGCCGGGTAGTCAAAGACAAACGTCGGACGGTTGTGTCCGAGATGTGGTTCGACACGTTCCGCTAACAGCAGATTCAACCAGCCATCCCGATCGTCCGCTTGCAAGCTTTCGGGCGCACTGACCCCGAATCGCCTCGCCAGTGCGACGATCTCAGATGTTGCTCGAGCGAGTACTTTCGAGCCTGTGTATCGCTCAAATGCTTGGTCGTAGGTCAGCCGTTCAAACGGCACCGCCGAGAGTTGAGCAATCAGTGCTGAGTGCCGACCGGTATTCATGTCAGAATTGCTCGCTGTCCCCTTATTCTCTGAATTCTGAAGTTGTGCGTTTGCCAACAATTCGGCCTCACGAGCAAACGCAACAATGAACTGCTCAACGAAATTCATCTGCTCGATGTGTGTGTCGCCAACGCGATACCACTCCAACATCGTGAACTCTGGGTTATGTAGGCGTCCGAGTTCTCCGTGCCGCATCACTTTGCCAAGCTGATAAATCGCATCAGCACCGACTGCGAGCAATCGCTTCATGGCGAATTCGGGAGACGTTTGCAGATACAGCCGCTCGGTCGCGGACCACGGCACCACGAATGGCTCGATGTTTGAGTCGATAACACGTTCGTGAGACATGATCGGCGTATCGACTTCCCAATATCCCGCGTTATCAAAAAACCGACGAGCACACGCTAGTAATTTGGCTCGCGTGCGCAGGGCATTCAGCGAGGAGGTCGGACGAAATTCAAGCGGCAAGGTTTCGGCTTTCTAAAACGGCTCAATGTAGTGTCACACGCCGCAAGACAAACAAACCGGCAACAGCCATGAGCGCGTTGCCAACCCACATAGCCCAAGCGGGGTCCACTGTTCCAGTCTTCGACAGATTCATCCCTAAGAAAACGACCGGATAATACAGCAACACGATCGGCACGAAGCAGATGAAAAAGTTTGTTAAGAACTGTCGCTTTGCTTGCAAGACTGCAAACGGGCTACCAACGAGCACGAAGAAAAAACAACTGCATGCGAGCGCGAATCGACTGTGCAACTCGGTACGCAAGCGGAAAAATTTGTAGCGATTGTCAAAGAGCTGCAGGTCATATCCTTGAAATTGCAGGCCGCCAAGTTGCGAATAATCACCGATCGCTAACGCCAGAGCAGCGGTGATCGCTCGTTCTTGTTGGAGCATGCTGTGTTTTGTCTGCAAGTTTGTGAGCTTTCGCTGAATGTCGCGCACATTGATATGCCGGTCCTTCGGCTGTGTCTGTCCGATCGAAAGCGGAAAGGTGTGCTCCCACTGATCGAACTTCTGCCGACCTTGGCCCGGTATATCGACTTGCATGCCTTTGAATCGCAATCGAACTTCCCGCTTCTCTAAATCAAAATCCAGCAATTCCGCTTCTTGAGCACTCGCGGTCACCGCTTTTTTCCCGGCGCTAGGAACGTAACGAAATGTCGGTCGGATGAGTTTCTTGTCAATGACTTCATAGACCGAGATTGTGTTCGAGCCCATGCTCGCTTGGTACTCCGTTCCAAGTTTGTCGAGCAGCATTTGCTCCATCGCGGCGGTGACAACACGCAAAATGTTGGACTCGGCCCACGGGATGACTTGATCGGTCAGCAGCAACGAACAGACGCTGACGACCGCACCGAAGAAAAAGGAAGGAGCCAGCAATGCCATCACACTGATACCAGCGGCCTTCGCCGCAGTGATTTCTTGATCTCCCGCCATGCGACCGTAAACCACGCAAACACTCAACAGCATCGTCGCCGGAATGGTGTAGGGCAACATGCTAGGAATGATGTAGGGAAGGATTTGCAGTGCTTGTAGAGGACCGAGTCCGCTTTCGCTGACTTCACGAAACACGCCGACGAACACCAGCAGCACCGTCAAGATACTCAAGACGAACGTGAAGACATGTAACAGCTCGCCAAGGATGTAACGCTGCAACAGCCGCATAATTCATCAAACATTGAGGAGTAGTGAGGCCGCATCCAACAAGTGACATTCTCAACCCCACCGAGCAGGCCTCGGTGAACTCGGAATTTTACACTACGGGGCGCTTCACGAACGCCGTAGTACAAAAGCCCGCGAGCCACCGAGACAAGCTCTGTTGGGGAATGTTGACGACTGTTTGAGGGTGCGTGTGAATCCAGGAATTCTCTCAACTGTCGAATTCACTCAACTGACGCGGGCGTATAAGATAGCTTCCGCAATAGGGTCAAGGCGACTTGGCGGCAGAGCCGGAATGCTGCGAACAGTTTTACTGACTGCCAACGCCGACATTGCTTTCGGCAATACTGGCCGGTTTTGCGACGGACTTTGAAGGGGCTCCGACACGAAGTCCGAAAAGTTAGTCAGCGCTGCAGTTCACCAAGTCTTTTCCATGTCTCTTCCAGAAGGCGTGTTGCTCATGGACCTTTTCCAAAATGCCACGGACGACCAGATTGCGTTGATGGGATGCTTTGTTGCGATAATCGCCTCAGCGGCGTTGATGTATGTCAGCGTGTTCCTTAACCGCTCAAACCATAAGATCGACGAGTCTAAGGCACCGAGCCAAACTCTCCCCATTCCGGTTCGTGAGGACCGATCTAACGTTGAAAATTCACACCGCAAGGTGGCTTGATCGGAAGGAGGCGCATCATGCGTCCGATGTTGAAAACGATGTCAGCCCTGGCTGTTCTGGGTGTAGGGTACGTTCTCGGATCAACGCAAGCGTTGTCCCCTCGTCATCTTGGTGCACAAGCGGGCGACGGAGCCGGGCCGTCACCAGAAGCCACTAAGAAAGTTTCAGAAGCGTTCAATGCCTTGAAGGCTGCCGCAGAAACGTTGGAACAAGAAAACCTCTACGTCTCCGCGACGCCGAATCTCAACGTCTTTTCGATTGCAGCTGGCGGAATCAACGCCGTCCAAGATCTCGAAGACGGACGTGGTGTTGATCCTGAAACCTTCGCCGCACTCTATGCCGGCGAAGGAAAGCCCGAAGTTAAAGAGCATCTCGACAACGACGACCAAGGGCGACTGACCTACAAGGGAAAAGTCATCCGCATCTATCCGAAGCAGCGAATGAAGAAGATTTATCAAGAGCGGCTGAAATTCACGACGGCTCCGAAGAAGTCTTGAGTCCATGCATTTGATTCACTCTCATCAAAATGCACAGTGTCGTCAACATGGCGATTGGAACGAGGCTGAAACCTGGCGCCGTTCGATAGAGCGGTGCCAGCATCGTCAGCCCATAAAGCAGCGCGGCAGGCCAAGCTGGAAACTCATCATGGCTCTTGCGATGCAACGCCAGCACATGAACCATCGGGATTAAGAGCAGAGTCAGGTCGTAAATCAGCAAATGCGGGTTGACCAGCAACACCAGTAAGATCACCGAAGACTCTCCCATCCGATGGTTTGCTGTCGGTGAGCGAAAGATGCGGAAGGCTCCCCAGCAGGCGAAGGCCGCAACAAGCAGTGCGAGGCCGCGACACAGCCAAATTTGTTCGCCACCGAGTCACCCCTGAAAGATACCGAGCAATGCCTGCTGGTATTCCGGATCGAATTCATATAGCGATGAGAGCCGGGAGTAGATGCTCGTACCCACAAAGTAATCGCGCCAAATGTTCGGCCCCAGGACGATTGCGACGATGGCCGCCTGACTCATAAACCCCACGAACAGTCCCGCCAAAGTGCGCCACGCCGGTCGTAGCAACAGCCACAGAACTGCGGCGGCGGCAAATTGTGGTTTCAATGTCAACAATGAGAGGCACAACCCGGCGGTGAAGTCGTGGCCGCGACGTCGCCAGCGGAAACAGGCCATGAAACCTAGCGTCCAAAGCCAACTGAATTGGTAGTTCCACAACATTACGATCGCGGAATGAAATCCGAGAATCCCCAGCCAACTAGCCATTCGCCACTCAGCGGTAGGATCAAGATCGCGAATAATCCAGCGTGCCACAAAGACGTATCCGCCCACAGTCCAGAGCCAGCCCAAGACCACAAACAGGTCGTAGGGAAGCCTCGCCGGCAGCGACATTAAAAGTGCCAACAGCGGTGGATACAAAGGAGAAGTACGGCGGATTCTTTTCTCGATTTGCGTCTGTAAGCGGGTGCAATTCGTACTGCGTTTGCGTGAAGAATCTGTGGTCATAAAGGTGGTGACTTTCTCCGTTAGCCACCATGCGACCGCTGATGAAGAACTGCAAGAGGTCACGACCGCGCACAAATCCCAGGCGATCTTCCATGCCAGGAACTGTGACCGCATACAGAAAGATCAAAGTTTGCAGCAGCAAATAGCCGCCGCACAAAAACGTCACTCGACTGCATGTGAGTTGAGTTTGGAGCCATTGATCAATCCTGCTGCCAGATCCGTTCATCCCAGATACGTTCATTGTTGACTCTATGAATGAAATGGTGCTTCGGATTCGTTTGGTAACCACTCATATCGAACTTCGATCCGCGGACAGTAATCGCCCTTTTGATTCAACAGTCGGCGTGCTCGCTGCACTGCGTCGAATCGAATATTGCCAATGTGCGGCGGAGTCCCCGTCGATTTGCAGCATCACCGATGATGCGTTGGTCGTTGGCAATTCGACGACCGTAAAGGCGGTCCCTCGAATCGTGATGGCGACTTCAGAGTGACCAACTGCCGGATGTTGTCTGCGTGCCTTAGCTGCATGAAGAATGTTGGCTTGACACGTTAATTCGTCTGGCTGGCGGCCGTTCTCGTCTGCGAGCGACACGCTCCATTGTCGAAACAAATTTTCGAAGCGTTCTGCCGTCGCTTGTTCAAAGCTGCAACACCCCGACTCGGACGCTTGTGCGAGCCGACGACAAAGTCCCTGACCGTGCCGCTCAACACACCACTTAGAAAAGAGCACCGTCGCACCGCGGCAACCGGGATCACGCCACAAACCGGCTCGATAATAATCCGGGATTACGAGCGGATGCTGCGACGGATCATCGAGAAAAGTGGCGATCCGCTCGGAGGAATTCGTCAATGTTGGCTCGGCGAGATGCGCCAGTCCTTCGTTGACCCAGTCTTGTTCATCACGTGGGTTCATTTTCGAAGTTCGCATACGCTGACTGATGCACGCGGCATGAGCAACCTCATGTGACAGCAAATCTCGCAACGCCGCACCGCAGGGCAATGATGAATTCAACATCAACATGTCGCACTGATTTCCCAACGGCGGAGCGACATCACGTTGAAAATCACTACTGCGGACCATTCCGTTGATTGAAACGTTTCCTCCCTGCAACTTCCCCAACCACGGACTGATCACGATCGCAAATCGCCTGTCATGATCGACGTCCAAAATCAGTCCGAATTGTGCTTCAACGCGAGGCAAGACATCGGATTCCAACAGATGAATTAGGTCCGCGATCTGCGACTCGCGAATGCCGTTTGCTCCCAACTGCTGGTCGACAAAGACACGAACGCGATCTCCTTCGGCGACGCATTGGGTCGTCATTCGTGCGTACTGCTGCGGGTCGTTCAACTCACCGTCAGTGACGTGCAGATAGAACTCGCGAGTCGTTTTCTGTGGCGCACGCGGCCCGCGTGCAGTCGTTTCATAAGCATCCATTTCATTAGGCGGTGCCCCAAATCCGCGCACAACACCGGCGTCATTCATCAAGCTGACACGGCTCAACTCCGTTGCCTCATCCACAAATCGCAATCGTACTTGATAAGTCTCGCTGGCAGCCGCGAGGCAGCCGATGACCAACGTGTGTGTCCCACTGGCAGCCGGAATTCGAATCGCGGCCGCTCCGGTTGATGATTCGATGCAATGCCAGGAGTTTGGAGGCAACGGCGATGTGGCCTGATCCGGCAACATCGCCGTTCGGGCGATTCCACCAATGACCGCAGCACACATTGCGACCGTGAGGATCACAAACAATCGGCGGCGATAATATAGGACAGCGATCACTCGGAAATCCCCACTTTCGTAACCTGAAGCTTGGGCGAGGCGGATTTTTCAAGGGGTTACTGACACCGTGTCGAATGGGTCTTGGCCCTCGCTCGAGCTTCGGGTTTGAAAGCTGTTAGCGCTCTCTGTTTGCCCGACTGAAGACTCATCGGGCCGGGACAGTCGGCAAATTCAGGCGAATCGGGAGAGTTTGAGACGTCGCATTGTTTGGTTCGTGCTCAACGTCGGTTTCATGCCTGCCACGACGGTTGCTCGGGGAGTGCGAGCCTAAAGCTAGCAACTCGGGGCAAATTGGGTTTGTTTGAGAATCTCGGCAAAAAAAGGATCGAGAGCGTCCGACTGTCTATGTAGAATGCGGCCCACCTCCGTCAGGGAGAGAGTCCGTTCGGACGTCATGCCGCTCATCGCATACTTGGAGTGTTCCATGTCTAAGTCATCGCAATTGTTTGCTCGTGTTGTGCTCGGCTCTTGCCTCAGCGTTCTGCCGCTGGGAATTTCCTTCTCGGCGAACCCCGTGGTTGCAACCGCTTCTACCAAGGGTGAAGTCTTGAAGTACGAAGCTCCTTCCGGAGAGACCTACTTCGCGATTGGCTTGCGAGCCAAAGACCTTTCCGCCGTGAAAACCGTTCGCCATCACGTCGTGTTGATGGACACGTCAGCAAGCCAATTCGGCGAGCATCGCACTCAAGGCTTTTCGGTGCTGCAAGCGTTCTTGGACAGTCTGCCGAGCGACGACCAAGTGAGCCTATTTGCGGTTGACGTTCAAGCCGTGCGGCTGACTCCGGAGTTTGTTCCAGCCAGCAGCCAATCGGTTCGAAATGCGATCCGCACGTTGCAAGAACGTGCTCCACTCGGAGCCACGAATTTTCAAACGGCTCTCGATGCGGCGATCAACGTGCTGCCGAAAGATGCGACAGCGACGGTGTTGTATGTCGGCGACGGAATGAGTTCGGTGAATCTGCTCGGTGCGGAAACCGTTCGTCAGTCGCTTGCCGAATTGCGTCAACGACAGGTTTCGTTTTCGAGCTATGCGGTCGGCCCACGGCAAGATTTGCGATTACTCGGTGTGATGGCTCAATACTCCGGCGGCGTGGTCATGGTGGATGGTGGCCGTGACGCGAAGGCTGCCGCGAGTGATGCGGTCGTGGCTGGTAAGCAATTGGCTCAAGCCGCAACAACGGCGGTGTTCTATCCGGAGAGGTTTGAAGCTGCTGGTTCGGATCTGACGCTCGCTTCGACAGAGGCTCTGCCGTTGCGAACTGACCGTGAAACGATTGTGCTCGCACAAGGTGGCTTAACCAAGGACACGACGTTTACCGCAACGGGGACTTCTTCTGATCGTCCGCTGACGATGACTTGGACACTCGGAGAACTTGCTTCGCAAAAAGGAAGTTCGTTCTTGGCGACGGCGTTCAAACAGGCCAGCAAAGATCGTGGCTTGGTTCCTTACGCGGGCAAAGAACTCTTGGTCACAGCTTGGAATGAATTTGATCAACGAGTCGAATGGCTCACCGATCAAGGAAACCAGGCGGCCGCGAGAAAGCAGTTTCATGATGCGGAGAGAATCGGATCGGCGATCCAAGAACTCGATCCTGACAATGCTCAGGGACGCCTCTTGGCGACCGGGACGTCGCGACTGAAGGTGAAAACAGTCAGCCTGAAGCAGGACAAGGCCGAAGGAAACGATCCGAAAGCTGCGGTTGCCGACGACAGCCTGTTGAACAAAGAACAATTTGCACCGGATGCGGCGACCGGCAAGAGCTTGATCCTCGACGAAGTCGCCCGCACGCAGGTGATTGGCGAGAAACTCAAACTCGAAGTTTCACGCGCCATTCAAGACGCACGAGCGATCGCGAAGACGGAACCTGACACAGCGCTGACCTTATTGAAACGTGCTTATGGTTCAGTCAAATCAACCACCGATGCGTCGATCGACTTACGTCAGCAACTCGGACGACAGCTTCAAGGAGTGATTGCTGACGTCCGGAATACGAAAGAGAAGACGGAGCAGGAGCAGATCAAGTTAGGGGAAGCCAATTCCGTAGTAGAAGCAGAAAGACGTCTGCTGGAGAAATTCCAACTGGAAGATGAGAAGCTGGAAAATCTCATTGACCGCGTCCGCGCCTTATTGGCGGAAGCGTCTCACGGTCGAGATGCGGCTTACACCGAAGCCGAATCAACGGCGGCGGCGGCCGTTCAAATGGCTCCGAATGTCGGCGTCGCGAACTCGGCGAGTTTCAATGCCGAAGCGGCGTACCAACTCAACCAAGCGTTCCGCCTAAGGAACATGCGAGCGGACAAATTCTTGGCCACGTTGGAGCAGGTCGAACTGTCTCACATCCCGTTCCCGGATGAACCACCAGTGCTCTTTCCAGCACCGGAGATTTGGAAGCAGTTGACCGAACGTCGGAAGCAATACGCTTCAGTTGATCTCCACAAATCGAGTCCGTCAGAACGACGCATCGCGGCGTCACTCGATGAGCAGACGGAAGTCAATTTCACCGATAGCCCACTGACCGATGTGGTCGCTTACCTTCAGGACTATCACAACATTCCGATCATTCTTGACACTGCCGCGTTGTCTGACGCGGGTGTCGCGACCGACACCCCGGTTACTCGAACACTAGCGGGCGTCAAACTGCGCAGTGCGTTGAAGATCATTCTGCAACCGCTCGCACTGGCGTATGTCATCGAAGACGAAGTGATGAAGATCACAACGGCTGAGAAAGAAAACGAGAAATTGCAAACTCGTGTTTATCCGGTCGGTGATCTGGTTGTGGTCTTGATGGCTCAACAGGCTGGTGGTCAGCAAGGTGGTCAGCAAGGTGGTCAGCAAGGTGGTCAGCAAGGTGGCGGTGGGTTTGGTGGCGGTCAACAAGGCGGTGGTGGCGGAGGCTTTGGTGGTGGCGGTGGATTCTTCAACGTCCCTGTGAATGCTCCGGCAAAAAAAGCGAATGCCGCTCCGTTCAACAACCAAAAAGTCAACGAGGCAAAAAAAAAGCCCAACGCCAAGAAGTGACGTTGATCGCTTTCGCTGATGATACTCGCCTCGCGCAGTCTGAAACGAAAAAGTCAGGCTCTGCGAAATCGAAAGCCACCCAAGCAGAGGCCAAAAAGAAAACAAATCGGGAGAGTCCGCCGACATCGACGGGCTCTCCCGATCTCATTGGTGGTTCAAAGGAAGCGCTACCAGCGGTTCAAACCACGAAGCCGAAGTTGCCCAAGTTAGATGACGGCACGCCGCGTGAAATCTGGCAACGTTATTTCAAAGAACAAAAGCCGAAACCCGCTGAGGTTTCTGAGACCGTTCGCTGGCTGCACCAAGAGCGAAAGCACGAGCACACGATTGCGTGTGTTGAAACGGCGCTGATTCATTCACAGCCGCAGCCGTGGATGTATGAAGTACTCGCGCTTTCGATGGAGTTGGCCGGACGCCCGAAGGCTGATATCGAACGAGTCATGTTGTCGGGAGTTGATTTCACGGCCGCGTCGCTCCCGGACATGCTCGGCTCAGCCGCATATCTCAAGCGACTCGGTTTTGGGCAACGTGCATTGAGTCTGTATCAGCAAGCTGTGCGAGTCGCCCCAAAGCAACCGGAACCTTATATCTTGGGCCTGCGAATCGCTCGCGATTTGAACGACGCTGCTGGAGTTGAATGGGGAGCGACCGGCGTACTGACAAACGTCTGGAGATCGGACTTTGAAATTCACCACAAGGAGGCGGAAAACATTGCTGCGGTAGCCGAAGAGTCTTTGCGAAAAGCAGGTAAGGCTGCTGAAGCTGATACATTGAAAGCCGCCGTGGCGGCCGCTCGTCAGCGCGATCTGATGCTCAAGTTGACGTGGTCCGGAACCGCCGACTTAGATCTCAACGTTGAAGAACCAAACGGCGGCGTCTGCTCGTTCGACAACCCCTTTACGATCGCAGGCGGCGTACACACTCATGACGGATATGGGCCTCATGGTGAGAACTGCTTTGAAGAATACATTTGTGCGAAAGGGCTGCCCGGCGATTATCTCATTCGCGTGAACCCCATTTCCGGTGATGTCGTTGGTCGCCGCGCGGAGCTGACAATCCGCCGCTACGTCGGTACTCCCGATGAAACGACCAAGACCATGAGCATTGAGATCAGCGACAAAGATAAAGTCATCAAACTGTCGCTTAACGAAGGCCGCCGCGAAACGCTTATGGACAAACCCACGATCACATTACCCGTTCAAGGACAACCCCACCGGGATGCGAACGATCCGGTTCATGTCACAATCTCTCGGCAAGTCGTCGGGCCAGCCATCGGCGGCGGTGCCGTCGCACGTGGCGGAGCGATCGGTTTCCAGCCAGTCATTCGACAAATCCCCGATGGCATCGGCCTGTCTGGCATGGCGATCGTTTCCGGAGATCGTCGTTACGTAAAGATGTCGTTGGCTCCACTGTTTCAAACCGTCATCGGCGTTGACAGTTTCAGTATCCCGAGCGGACGTTGATGCTGATAGGAGGGAGTGGAAGGCATTTGCACGACTCGCAAGCGAGTGGTTCGTGAGCACAGGAATATTGACCGGGTCATTTCGCGTCCTGAATTTTCGAGTCAATCAGCGGTTCGTCTACGTTAAAAACGATCTCTCGTCGTCCGCCGAATTGCACCAGGGCGGCCATCGGGAGGATGACCGCGAGTGCAATCAGTTGCCGCTGTGTGACCACTTCGCCGTCGTACCAACCCCAGACCACTGCGCCAGCAGGAACTAAATTCGTCACCATTCCTGCGAAGAGCGGACCTCGATCGTGTATCAGCTTGTTGAACCAAAACATTGCCAGGCCGGTCCCGACAACTCCCAGCACCGCCAGCGACACAATTGCCGACACAAAGACATCCGCTCGTGGTGGTATCGGCGACGCAACATACCACGACATCGGCTGCAAGATCAGCGACGCAATCGACATGGAAACGAGGGACATCGTCAACGGCGGCACGTGCGTCAGTTCGCGACGAATCCACGTATTGACTATCGCATACCCCAAAGGGACGGTGATCGCCAGCAACAGATCCAAAGCTGGTATCTGCCGTGAGAACCCCTCGCTCATCAGCAAGCCGAGACCACACAACGCTCCGAAAACTCCCGCTGCTTGCCGAGGATGCGGGATCACTTTCAACAACGGGACCGACGCCAACATCGTGAAGAGCGGCGTAAAGCTCACCGTCATACCAATGAATGCACTCCCGTTGCGGGCGACTAACCACGCTTGAATGCAATAAGGCCACGCATATCCCGCGAAGACAATCCCAGCCAGTGACCATACATCGCGTCGTCGCCAACCAATCGGCTGCCGTCGGCAGAGCCACAAAATCAGCAAAACTGCCGCTCCTCCGGCCACGCGCCACGCACCAACGCTAATCGGAGAAAAAACGAGCGACGCTTTCTTCATGAGTAAAAAGCTGCCGCTCCAAATTGAGCAGATCGACAAAAAAAGGACGTAAGCCATCACGGCACTGTAGTCAGAACAATCAATGAGGGCGAAGCCACCAAGAGTGGTCGCTCGGGGCGTCGGCGGAGCGCGATCTCCGAGACGAATTCTTTCCGGAGCTGTATGAGCACATGACGAGAGTTCGGCATATGGACAACTACGTCAATTGATACTCCGGCATTTGCATTACGAACTGAGCCAACGAGCGAAGTCGCGATTCTGTGTCGCCGGTTTGGTTCTGTGAAAATTGCTGAAGTTCCGCAATAGATTCCGGGCCAATATCGCGAGCGAGGAGTAGCTCAACGAAATAGCGAACAGCATCTTCGAAACGCGATTCTGCGAACGTTGTGGTGCCGAGTTGATTCGATTTGAGCAGTGAAGTTGCGAAGTTCGCACGTTGGATCAATGTCGTGGAACTGATCCACAATCGACCGCCATCCCAGCCTTTGACCGTTGGCGGCTCAAAGAGGTCTTGCCCGAGCTCTGCTGAAAGCCGAGCGACGTTTTGCAGGTTGGGTTTAGCCTTTAGCTGCCGAAAGGCTCCGAGCAATAGCTCAACCGGAGACTTGATGATTGATAGCCTTGCTTCCGGGCTGAAGAACAATCGCGAGGTGAACAGTTCGCGAAGGATTGGACTCCATTCATAATTGTGATGCCGAATACGAGCGGCTAGCGCGTCGATGTGATCTTTCGGTGGCGATGGTTCGACAAACTGACGCAACAGTTTGAGTGCCAGAAATTGCGGGCAGGCCGAGTGTTCCAGGCATAATTCGACAACCTCATCACCATCGAAGTTGCCTCGCTTGCCGAAGACTTTCTTTTCGGCGACATCGTGCTGAATCGTGTTGAACCAGAATTCCCCATTACGAACATGCCAGCCGGTGAATGCTCTCGCAGCTTCTTGGATATCATGTTCGGAGTAGTTGCCGACGCCGAGACTGAAGAGTTCCATCACCTCACGGGCAAAGTTCTCATTCGGATGCCGTTTGCGGTTCGAGTTGCTGTCGAGCCACAGCAACATCGCAACATCCTTTGCAATGCCATGCAGCACACGCCGAAAACTCCCAAGCGACTCGCGCCGTAGCAAATCGTTTTGAGCAACCATCAGCGAAACCGAATCCACTTTTGCATTCGACGTCGCAAAATGATTATGCCACAGCAATGTGAGCTTCTCGACGAGCGGGTTGGCTGAGGCAACCATTCGATGCAACCACCACACTTTCAAATCAAGAATGTTGCCGCTATCCAACGCCGCCTGCCGGAGCAGCCGATCGGCCTTCACGAATTCCGGCGCCTCTGGCTGAGGAGTCAGCAAGCGATCAAGCGTCTGGTCGAGTCCGCGATTGGTGAAATCGTCAATCTCTTCCGCATTCGCGCCGAATCCGGTCCGCCATAATAGGTGAGTTACTTCACGCCGCGACCACGCGACGTCAACTCGCTGTAACAGTTTTTGGGTCTCAGCTGGCATGAAACATTCCCCCGGTCGAGTTGATGACGGAAGTAGTACCGCTTTCTGAAGATACCGGTTTCGCTAAGCAATCTAACCCTGGTGATCCGCTGGTTGATCAACTTTTTATGGCTTGCTGCCGTTTCGCTTCCGACTTCCGGTTGCTGGACTTCCTCCAACGCGACGAGTAATTTCGTGCGTAGTTCGTGGTCGTTCACAGTCAGTTGGCTTGGCTGATGTGTCGGACGCCCGAATGTCTGGCCTCGAAGGCCGACAATGGCTGACTTGGTGAAGCAGACGATCGTCGGCTCCTCCACTTTGAATTTACAAGCCACAATGAGTTTTGCGGCTTATTGATCGAAGTGGGACGAATGAGTTCGACCGGCAAGTTGTCCGGTTTTCAAACGAGGGACTCAGTTTTCAGGCGGTCGAGTTGCGAAGCCGGTGTCGGCTGAGTTGGCAGTATTGGTACGAGGACAGTGGGTTAGAACAGGTTCCTGGCGAGACTCAGCGGATTGCTCGCAGGGAATTTTCAAAACGGGAAATGGGATCGGACGCATGAGCAAAAACAGCGGCGAATCAAGCGGCGATATGATGATCGAAGCTCGTGGACTCAGTAAATTTTACGGGCCGTTTGCGGCCACTCAAAACGTCACTTTCTCTGTGCCACGCGGCCAAGTGGCTGCGTTTTTGGGGCCAAACGGTGCGGGCAAATCAACCACGATGAAGATGCTCACCGGTTTTCTCGCTCCCACAGAAGGCTCGGCGCGGATCGGTGGTTTTGATGTCTCAACTCAGCGATTGGACGCGGTTAAGTTGATCGGCTACTTGCCAGAAAACGGCCCGCTGTACCACGAAATGACTCCCAAGTCGCTGCTCGAATATCTGGGCATGGCACGTGGTCTGACGGGAGCATACCTCGCTACTCGAATGGACTTTGTGGCCCAAAAATGTGCGCTCAAAACGGTCTGGAACAAAACGATCGGCAAACTCTCACGCGGCTATAAGCAACGAGTCGGAATGGCTCAGGCACTATTGCACGATCCGGAAGTCCTGATCTTGGACGAACCAACCAGTGGTCTCGATCCGAACCAAGTGCATGAAGTCCGCGACCTTATTCACAGCCTGTCGAAGACCAAAACGATTCTGCTTTCGACGCACATTTTGCGAGAGGTTCAGGTCTGCTGTGACCGCGTGGTCCTGATCAGTGCGGGAAGAATTGTGTTCGATGGCTCGGTCCAGGAAATGGAAGGGCAAGGACACGACATGGAACAGCGATTCCGAGAACTGACGAAGGCACGAATGACGTAAAGAAGAAATTCTGGTTGGGCGTTTCACACTAGCCCAACGCGCAAGCTAAGGGGCGTCGCGAACATCCCTTACTCGCGCATCCGGCTAGAGTGGGCCGAGCAAAATTGGGCTGCGATTCGCAAGTATCGCCCAATGGAGTTTGGCTTCGCGATTTTTTGAATCAAATGGAAATCATCCGCAGCATTGCGGTCAGAAAGAGCTTGGGAGCAACCATGCTGAAGAGTCATGTGATTAGAGCTGTCTTCTGGCGGAACCTCGCCAGTTACTTCTCGGGAATTCTCGGTTATTTGTTCATTGTCGTGTTCGTTGTAGCCTGTGCGGCTGCAGCTTTCAGCCCGCGGTTCTTCACCAACAACCTCGCGACGCTCGATCAACTCAGCGAGTATTTCCCACTGTTGCTGCTCTTTATCGTGCCTGCTGTGACGATGACGTCATGGGCCGAAGAGAAGCGGCAAGGAACTGACGAGTTGCTCTTCACCTTGCCGGCGGCTGACTTCGAGATTCTGCTTGGCAAGTACCTGTCGATGTTGGCGGTCTTTAGTGTCGCCTTGATTTTCTCCGGCTTCAACTTGGTGATGCTCGAATACTATGCCGATCCCGATTGGGGTCTGCTCTGCACGACCTACTTTGGATATTGGTTGGCAGGTGGAGCTTTGTTGGCGGCAGGCATGTTTGCGTCAGTGTTGACCAGCAGTGTCACGGTCTCGTTCGTGTTGGGTGTCGTTTTTTGTGCGATCCCGATCTTTATCGGGAAGCTATCCACTGCCCACCCGGCGTTCGCGGCCCTGAGCCTCACGGAGCAAATGCGTGAATACAACTTGGGGCTGATTCCACTTACGAGTGTGATTTACTTTCTCTCTCTGACCGGATTCTTGCTGTATTTGAATTCGATCTTCATTGGCAAGCGGCACTGGAGCGGTGGGCCTGACGGCGCGACCATGGGAGTGCAATTTTGGATTCGCGGAATCTGCTTGATGACGACGTTGATTAGCGTCAACGTTTTGGCGGTTCGGGTCAGCGAAGCGTTTCCGTTCCCGGTGAGCGCGGATCTGACGAGCGAGCACCTCTTCACACTCTCACCGACGACACGCGATTTGATCAAGAAAATCGATGCCACTCACCCGGTCACCATTCAAGCCTTCATCACGGCGGAAGTTCCGCGTGAGCAGGTCATGATTCAGAAGCGCCTGAAGGGTCTGTTGCGACAATACGACCGAGAAGGTGGCGCCCTTCTGGAAGTTCGATTCGTAGATGTCGCACCATTCAGCCCAGAAGCGGATGAAGCCAAACTTCTGGGGATCACGCCGATCCAAGCCTTCACGGAAGAAGACGGTCGCCGCAGTTCGCAAATCATTTACATGGGTGTCGTCATCAGTAGCCCGACCGACGAAGTTGTCGTACCGATGTTTGAAGCGGGGACCTCCATCGAATACGAACTAACTCGTTCGATTCGCACCGTCGCCACGGAAAAACGACTGACAGTCGGGGTTCTTCGTACCGACGCGCACGTCACTGGCGGCTTCGACATGCAGGCCATGCGACAATTGTCCGAATGGCGCATTCAGACAGAATTGAAGAAGCAATATCGCGTCGAAGAAGTCTCTGCCGATACACCGATCGATGAAGGCAAGTACGACGTGCTAATGGCAGTCATGCCCTCTTCTTTGAACCCGTCGCAAATGCAGAACTTTGTTGACTACGTCAAGAAGGGCAAGCCGACTCTCGTGTTCGATGATCCGCTGCCGATTTTTGACGGCGCAGGACAAATGGCTCCCCGATTGCCAAAACCAAAACCAGGTGGCATGTTCGGTGGCTTCAATCAACAGCCGGAACCAAAGGCAGAGGACGGCAAGCTAACTTCGTTGTTGCGAGTCATGGAGTGTTCTTGGGACAACGGAGAAGTAATCTTCGACATCAGCGGTACTCAGATTCATCCTGAGTTCGGCCAGATTCCACCGGAACTCGTCTTTGTTAGCTCGCGAAAGGATCACAAGACCGCGTTTTCACCGACCAGTCCCGCGACTTCTGAATTGCAAGAAGTCCTGGCGTTTTTTCCCGGCAACTTGAAGCAACGCCAAGGGAGTGAATTCAAATTCGAGGCGTTACTCCGTTCAACGCCGAAAAAATCGGGATCGTTGGAATGGGGTGAGATCACCAAAGCTGGTGGTCAGTTCGGACAAGGGATTGAGATCAACCAAAATCCGCCTCGAAAAATCACCGATGATTCCTACACTTTGGCGGCGCACATCACGAGCAAAGATGCGAAAGATCACAAGGGGATTAACGTCATTTTCGTGGCTGATGCCGACCTCATCAGCAATCAGCTTTTCAACATCGAATTCCAACAGCAGTTCCAAAACCTGCGGATCGACAATGTCAAGTTTGCACTCAACTGTGTTGACCTCTTAGCCGGCGAAAAATCTTACATCGACCTCCGCAAACGGCGCGCTCAACTACGCACGCTTACCTCTATGCAGCAAGTCGCGGATGAGTTCCGCAAAGATCAAGTCAAGGAACGAGGTAAGGCAGAGGGTGATGCGAATGAGCAACTTGAGAAGGCTCAAGAGCGGCTGAAGAAGATCATTGAGCAAATCGAAAATGACACGTCGATGACCCCAGCTCAACGACGCCAGAAAATCGAAATTGCGCGTGAGTCCGAGCAGCGCAAGCTCAATGTGGTTCAAGCCAATATCGAGCAAAAGAAGAATCAGGAGATCGAACGAATCTCGATCTCGACTCAGCAAAAGATGCGTGCCTACGAAGATCGCATGCGATGGTGGGCAATCTTCATTCCACCGATTCCGGCAATCGTGCTCGGGATCATTGTGTTGTCCGCTCGAATCAATGCCGAGTACCGCAACGTCGAAGCGGATCGACTTGTGAAACGCTGAAAATTGTCTGACTGATGTTCGTCCGGATTTATTTAACCTCCTTAGATTGATGACCGTCCCCACGACGGAGAACCGCTATGAACTCTCTGCAACGTACTCTTGTGTTTGTCGTCGCCGCGATCGTTTCGACGGGACTCGCTTACACCGCCAGCGAATTTACAAAGCCCAAAAAGCTCGCTGAACATGGTGAGTTTGGCAAGGACTTTTTCCCTGAGTTCACTGACCCCTCGAAAGCATCGGCCATTCGAGTCGTCACCTTCGATGAAGAGACCGCTGTTGCCAAGGACTTCACTGTCGTCAACAAAGATGGTTGGCGGATCAAGTCTCACAACGACTATCCCGCCGACGGCAAAGACCAACTCGCGAAGGCGGCCGCGTCGGTGATTAGCCTCAAACGCGGTTCATTGATGACGCAACGCACCGCAGATCACGAACGGCTTGGCGTGATTGATCCTTTGGACGAGAAGAACACCGTCCTCAAGGGACGTGGTTCGCGAATCACCCTGTTCGAGAAAGGTGACACCGCACTGGCCGACTTCATCATCGGTAAGAAGGTCGAAGGGAGCGATGACAAACGCTATGTCCGGAAGGCGGACGAACAGAAGGTCTACGTCATCGCGATGAGGTTTGATGTCTCCACCAAGTTCGCAGATTGGGCCGAAACCAATCTGCTCAAGCTCAACGGCACGGACTTGGTCAAAATTCGCGCGTCACAGCCTAAGTACAATGATCAAGAAGAACTTGAAGGCGTTGAGGTCGTAGAACTCGACCGCGAGAAGTCGGCCGATCCTTGGAAGCTGGCCGGGAACGACGATGCGACTGAGGAACTGAAGACCGAAGAGATCAACACGATGGTGACCACGCTCAGCGACCTACGTTTGGTCGGCGTGCGTCCTAAGCCCGCCTTCAAAGGGCAGCCTGTTCTTAATGCTGACCTCAAGATTCAACTCCCCAAGGAACTCGCGGCCAATCCGCAGATTCGGAATGAAGTCGTCGAGTTTGTTCAGAGCAATCTTCGCGAAAAAGGCTTCTTTCTCGGTAAAGGTGAAGCTGGGGAACGACAGATCGTTTCTCGCGAAGGTGAACTCACTTCGTCTACTAAGGATGGCATCGTCTATCGCCTCACCTTTGGCAGCGTCTTTACGGGTACTGACGAAGAGATTGAAACCGGTAGCAAAGAAGAGCCCAAAGAGGGTGAAGCAAGCAAGAAGAAAGTTGGCAAGGACAAGGCGGACGCTCAAAAGAAGAGTCGCTACTTGTTCGTTCGCGCTGAATTCGATGAAAAGCTGTTGGGCGAACCTCCCACCGAACCAGTCAAGCCAGAGCCGCCTCCAGGCGTCGAAGCTCCCGCCGATTTGAAATCAGACGGGGATGCGAAGAAAGACGAAGCCAAGAAGTCAGAGAGGCCTGAATCGGACACGAAGTCCGAAGAAAAAAAGGCTGATGAGAAGAAGCCGGAAGACAAGGACTCCAAAGAGCAAAAACCAACAACAGAGGACAAGTCCGATAAGCCTGAAGGAGCGAAGGGAGACGACAAGGTCGCCGCTTCTGAAGAGGCCAAGGCAGAATCTGATGTGAAAAAGGACGAGGATAAGAAGGACGCTCCCGCAGAAACCAAAGAAGATAAACCCAAGACTGACGAAAAGGGTGAAAAGAAAGCTGCGGACGACAAGCCAGCTGAAACGAAGACGGCTGAGGAGAAGAAGCCTGAAGAAAAGAAGGACGAGCCGAAGCCTGATCTGAAGGCTGAATACTTCGATGCGCTCAAACGCTACGACGCCGAGAAAGGCCGCTACAACACGGAGGTCAAACTTCGCGAATCCAAGATCGAAACCGGTACGCAAAAGGTCAAAGAACTCAACGACCGATTCGCCGACTGGTACTATGTGATCTCTAACGACAGTTTCGACAAACTCCGCCTCAATCGAGCTAGCTTGATCAAAGTCAAAGAGAAGACCTTGGAGAAGACTTCGGAAGCGAATGACGAAAACAAGGACGACGTGAAGCCAAGCGAACCGAAAAAGAGTGACGAGCCTAAAGTAGAATCAAAGAAGGAAGAACCGAAGCCGGTTGATTCCAAGAAAGAAGAGCCTGCCAAGGAGGAAACGAAGAAGGAAGAATCAAAGAAAGAAGACGCCAAGCCCGACGCTGAAAAGAAAGAGGGCGATGCGGCGAAATCCACCGACGCGGACAAGCCAACTGAATCCAAATAGTTTGCGCCGTTTTTCGAGTGTCCAAAAGAGGCCCGGCTTTTCCAAAAGCCGGGCCTCTTGGCATTTCAGTGTCGATTGCGACTCGTGTTGCCGACGGCCAGTGAACAATTACCGAGCGTGTCGTCTTACGCAGTGCAAACGCCTACTCAGTGTCTTCCACGCAATCCGTGTCCCACATCTCCTGTCGAAATGAAAATTGGACACGGAAGGCACGGAGGCGAACAAGAACAATTTGCGTGGCTCATTCATGATTTCTGGACGACAGAGTTTGATAGCTCGTGACTCAGTGATCCATTGTGTAACGCTGTTGCAACTAAAACGCCTTCGATCGCTCGTGAGCGCAGCGTTTGCAAATCGTCAGGGCCTCGAACGCCGCCGCCTGTGATTAATATTATCTGCGTTGAGAGGCGGCGAATCTCGTTGCAAAGATTGAGCGTGCTCGGCCCTCCTTGCTCACCCACGCTGATGAGATCGAGCACGATTATCTGTGTCACTCCCGCTTGAATCGCGGAGCGAGCAATCCCGATCGCTGTTTCGTCTGGCCAGTTCGCGGTCGAATCGATCATCGGACGTCCCGACTTGAGGTCCAGACTGAAAACAACACGTTCCGCAGTGAGGTTATTGACGAGCGAACTAAGCAGCGCCGGCCCCGACAGCGATTCCAATCCAGCAATTATTTTGGTTGCTCCGGCATCAAGCAACATGGCCGCTTCGTTGAGATTGCGTACTCCGGCGTCGATCCAAATATCAAAGCCCGCCTCACAGAGTTCGCGAAGAGTTTGCAGATTAGGTTCGCGTCGCACGATCCCATCCAAGTCGGCCACGTACAATGTCGTGAGTCCGAACTTCTCACGAAAGGCAAACGCCACATCCATTGGCTTGGTCGAGGTCGTCAGCACGCTTTCAATGGGACGATACTCATCTCGCCGTCCGCCAACGCCGCGCACCACAACACCGTTCAAAAGGTCGAGTACGGGAATAATTTGTAGAAATTTCATGGCTAGAAAACTCAGTTTGCCTCGTTTCGTGAACCGGGACTATAGTCCGCCTCCCTTCACGACCGAAGCGGTCAACATTCCCGCTTAAAACGACTTGTCGCCACGTTTGTCCGGAGGTTTCCCGTGCCGAATGACCCACACGTTCCCGATTCGTCGATCGACGAACTGCCGATGGTCGAAATGCTTTTAAATGTGGGGGACTCCGTACGGATTGGTGATCGAGTACTTCGCCTGATGGATATCGACGGCGATTCGTCGATGTTGAGAGTGGACCTCATCACTGATGGCCAAGGCTCGTTCGAGGATTCCGGTTGGTCCGAGTTGCCTCGTTAGCTTGATTGCGGCACCCCGCCAAGTTTGCCTCGGTGGAAATGGGCCTCTGCATTACTTGCGGATTCATTTCGAGAGAAGCACGATCTCGTAGAAAAGCCTGAATACCCTGAGACAAGCTCAGTGGGACTGGTGCCAGTTGCGATCACGTGATTGATCGGCCTGCGTTACCGCGCTGGGGGTGGAGAACCGTTACGGCGGACTTGCTACAGTGTCGCTCATGACTCCGCCTGAAATTCTACTGACGACATTGAACGCTAAGTACCCTCATTGTGCTTTCGGGTTGCGGTATCTCTTCGCCAATTTGGGGGAACTTCGTGATCGTGCGAGCTTGATCGAGTTCACGATTAATGACCTGACACTGGAAGTTCTCGATGCCATTTTGACGGCATCGCCGAAGATCATCGGTATCGGGGTTTACATCTGGAACATCGACCAAACGACACGGCTTGTTGCCGATCTAAAGCGACTGCGCCCCGATATCATCGTTGTTCTTGGTGGTCCGGAAGTCAGTTTTGAATTCGATGAACAGCCGATCGTCGCTCTCGCCGATTATGTCATTACAGGCGAAGGTGATTTGGCGTTTGCTCGACTCTGTCGCGAGTTACTTGCGGGACGTCGATCAGCAACGAAAATCATCGTCCCGGAAATCCCTCGGTTGGACGACTTGGTCTTGCCGTATGAACTGTATTCGGACCACGACATCGCCCATCGAGTGATCTACGTCGAAGCGTCACGCGGTTGTCCTTTCACGTGTGAATTCTGTCTGTCGGCGCTCGATATTCCGGTTCGTCAATTTCCGCTCGAACCGTTCTTGGACGCCATGCAGACGTTGCTCGATCGCGGTTGTCGCGTCTTCAAATTTGTCGATCGAACCTTCAATCTGAACCCGCGCGTCAGTCGTTCGATCTTGCAGTTCTTTTTGGAGCGAATGCAGCCGGATCTCTTTTTGCATTTCGAGATGATTCCCGACAGGCTTCCCGATGCTTTACGGGAATTGATTTTGCAGTTCCCCGCTGGCTCATTGCAGTTTGAAGTCGGCGTGCAGACCTTTAGCGATCACGTCGCGGAACTCATCAGCCGACGACAGGACAATGCACAGCTCACCGCGAACTTTCAGTTCCTTCGCGAACAAACGGGAGTTCACATTCATGCCGACTTGATCGCAGGTTTGCCAGGCGAACCGCTTGAAAGTTTTGCCGATGGCTTCGATCGCTTGTTGGCTTTGCAGCCGCAAGAAATTCAAGTCGGCATTCTCAAGCGGCTGCGCGGCACGCCGATCGTCCGACATGACGCGACCGAGAAGATGGTCTACAGCCCACATGCTCCCTACGAAGTTCTCTCTACTGGCGCGATGACCGCTGAAACGCTTGGTCGAGTCCGCCGGTTCGCTCGCGTGTGGGACTTGCTCGGCAACAGTGGTAACTTTGTGGAGACACTGCCGCTCCTGTGGCGGGATCAATCTCCGTTCTGGTCACTCTGGAATTTGTCCGCATGGTTACACGATCGCCTCGGTCGATTTTCTGGGATTCCGTTGGCCAAGCTCGCTGAATTGCTGTTTGACTATCTGACGAGTGAACGTGGGCTTCTTCCAGAGCCAACCGCCAAAGTGTTGCTCACTGACTACCAACGCGGTGGCCGCAGTGACCTGCCCCAGTTCCTCAAGCAAATCCTGTCTTCTGACAACAGCCAAGGCCAATCCCGTCGGAAAGAGGCGACAACCACTCATCGCCTGCCGCGGCAGTCACGTCATGTTGCGAGCAGCAACGATTCAACCCCACGTTCGTTTTCTTAGTCTCGTCTCACGCTCCAGGTGAGCTTCGCAACTTCGACGCAATCTCTCACAGACATTGTGCTCGTTGCGTTGCAGTCGTTGGAGTCGAGTCTTTAGCCTCTCCACCTCAATGCTTGCTTCAAAACTGCTGAGGAGTTTTTCATGGTCGTACCGCGTGCTTTATATTGTTTTACGCCCTATTGCTGCATGCTGTTGATGAGCATCGGAGCGGCGACCGCTGCTGACTTTCCTACAATCGACAAGTTGCCTGCTCGACCTGAGCCGCCCGATCCGTTGGTGATGTTGGACGGGACTCCGGTACGGACGAAGGAAGACTGGTTTCAAAAACGACGTCCGGAATTGAAAGCGCTTTTTGAGCATTACATGTATGGCAAGCCTCCCGCCGTGCCGAACAAAGTCGAGGCGACGATCGTGCGTACTGACGCGAAGGCACTTGATGGTAAGGCAACACTGCGTGAGGTGACGCTCAAGTTCGGCCCCAAGACTGCGCCGCCGATTAATCTGTTGTTGATCACGCCGAACGATCGCAAGGGGCCGGCGCCAGTTTTCGCGGGCTTAAGTTTCTGTGGCAACCACACAGTATTGAGCGATCCGCTGATCGCGATCCCGTCACAATGGGTTTACAAGAGTTGTGCCGGGAGCGAAAACGAGCACGCCACTGACAAAGGGCGAGGGACTCAAGCGGATGCTTGGCCCGCAGACTTGCTCGTTGAGCGAGGCTATGCGTTGGCAACATTTTACAACGGTGACATCGATCCTGACACGCCCGAGTTGACCGACGGCATTCATCCACATTACTTACCTGCCGGGCAGACTCAACTTGGCCCGAACGATTGGGGAACCGTAAGAGCTTGGGCATGGGGCTTGTCTCGCGTCGTCGATTACCTCTCTGCAAATCCTGAGATTGACGCGAAGCGGATCAGTGTCGTCGGCCATTCGCGGCTCGGCAAAACGGCAATCCTCGCGGGGGCCTTCGATGAGCGGATCGCGCTGGTCGTGCCACATCAATCCGGAACTGGCGGCATGGCGATGAACCGAGGCAACGATCAAGAAACTGTCGAGCGAATCAATCGAGTTTTCCCGCATTGGTTCAGTGACTCGTTCGTCCCGTTCGGAGGTCACGAAGACAAACTGCCGATCGATCAGCATCTGCTTGTTGCGCTCGTTGCTCCTCGCCCAGTATTCGATGGCGAAGGTGATCAAGACAAATGGGCGAGCCCAGACGGAGCGTTGAAGTCGATGCAAGGAGCCGACAGGGTCTACAAGTTTCTCGGCGGACGCGGTGTCGTCGGCACCGGAGTTATCAGTGGCGACGACACGATGACCAACGCGAACTGCGGCGACCTTGTCCAATACCGCCGCGACGAGAAGCATGTTCTCAATCGTGATTATTGGAAACGAATTCTCGACTTCGCTGACCTGAAGTTGGGCAACAATTAACTCAGACTTTACGCTCTTTGTTTTGCCCAAGGAACATACGAAAAGACACGGAAAGAATACGAAATCTGCAATTGCGGTTCTGCAAATTGAGATCGCGTTTCAGATCGTCACAACATTTCGCTTCTACCTCTTCCGTGTCTTCCGTGGGCAGAGACTTTTCTTCAATTCACACCACGAGGAATACTCACATGAAACTGCAAAACAAAACAGCGCTCATTACCGGCGGCGCAACGGGGATTGGATACGGAATCGCGACAGCACTCGCCGCCGCCGGCTGCCGAGTGGCAATTGCCGGACGTCGCGAAGACAAACTGAAAGAGGCAGCCGCTTCCTGGTCGGGAACTCCGCCGATGATCTATCACACCTGTGATGTCGGCGATCGCCCCGGAGTGAATGCGTTGTTCGATTGGGCCACGCAACAGCTCGGCCAGATCGACATCTTGGTCAACGCCGCCGGAACGAACATCAAGAACCGTACGATGGCCGAGATGCGTCCGGAGCAGTGGGACGAATTGATGTCTGCCAACGCGACCGGTGTCTACAACTGCATGTACGCCGTGTTGCCACAGATGCGAGCACGCCAAGACGGCGTCATCATCAACATCTCGTCGATCAGCGGCAAACGAGCTTTCGCACTGGGTGGTATCGCGTATGTTGCGTCAAAGTTTGCGATGTCTGGTTTATCGACTGCAGTCGCCAATGAAGACGGCAAGAACGGCATCCGTGTGACGACGATCTATCCCGGCGAGGTTGATACACCGATTCTCGAACATCGTCCGAAGCCGGTCTCCGACGAGCATCGCGCAGCGATCCTCAAGCCGGAAGATTTCGGCGACATCGTCGTCTCAATCGCTGCACTACCGAAACGCGCTCACGTGCCAGAGTTAATCCTCAAGCCCACGCATCAGGATTATCAGTAGTGCCACGACCAAGAAATAACCTGCCATTAGATTTGGAGTGCGGCTTGTTGGATTTTTGTGGTGCGGGTGATGCGCCGGTGCGGTGGGCAGAACCGAGCTACGGGCTGCGATTGTGTCGGTTTGCCGGTGTAGGTCC
>JAPLNX010000346.1 GCA_026400935.1 Planctomycetia bacterium
ACCTACACCGGCAAACCGACACAATCGCAGCCCGTAGCTCGGTTCTGCCCACCGCACCGGCGCATCACCCGCACCACAAAAATCCAACAAGCCGCACTCCAAATCTAATGGCAGGTTATTTCTTGGTCGTGGCACTAGATTCCTCAGCAAGTCCACTTAGCTTGGCCGCGTGATTTAAGCTAAGAAACTCAATCGCGTGTCACTGGTCGAACATTGTCGCCACGAGGGCCGATTTCACCATGAGCATTGCCTACGAAACGATCGAACGAAGCTCGACATCGTCTTCGACCACTCGTACTCGACATCGTTTTTCACTCCAAGACTACGAACAGATGATCGAGTCCGGAATCTTGGAAGGGAACGATCGAGTTGAACTCATTCGCAGGGAGATCGTGGACAAAATGACGATCAGCGAACCACACGCAACTTGTGTGAAGAAACGTAACCATCTTTTCAGTGGAATGCTCGTAGGCAGAGCCGTTGTCGGGATTCAAGACCCCGTTGTTGTTTTAGAAAACCGTCCCGAACCAGACGTGTCATCGTTAATTCATCGTGACGAGTTTTATCTCGAATCGACTCCGTGTGTTGACGATGTCCTGTTGCTGATTGAGGTCGCCGACACTTCATTTGAATACGACCGCACCCAAAAGCGCTCGCTCTATGCTGAAGCTGGCGTGTGCGAATATTGGATCGCAAACGTCAAACAGCAATGCGTCGAGGTCTATCGCGATCCACTGGCAATGGCACTTACGCAAACGAACAAGTTTTCAAGACCGGCGAAATGCTGAGCATCGAGAAACTTCCAGGGATTGATGTCGAGATCGATCAGGTCTTCAAGCCCAAGAGTTGAATTGACGGACGACTCATGGCCGAGACGATTTGGTTCTCATACGTTGGCACAGTTCATGAGCCGCATCAGCCCACCTCTGAAACTGAAACTCAAAGCCCGACGCCAGCAACCGGCCCGGAACAACGCGGCGGCTTTTGAGAACCAGTTCGCTTTCGGATCGCATCAAAAATGTGCCGATCTCTAGCATCCAGTGGGTTGCGGGGAGGCCGATGCGAGCGCCCCAAGCGTTGCGAAGGTCTCGCATGAATTCAACGTTGGAAAGTGGATTTGGTGATGCGAGATTGACTGGGCCAGAGAGGTCATGATCAATCAGCCAATAGACGGCTCGGATGAAGTCGAGGTCATGGATCCAGGAAACGAACTGACGTCCGTCGCCGTGCTTGCCGCCAAGCCCATAGCGAACAAGTCTCAGTAAGTAGTCAAAAGGCCCGCCACGATCGGGACTCATGGTGATAGCTGATCGCAGCAAGACCTGCCGCGTGTTCGGCGTGTGAGCTTCGATCGCCGCTTGTTCCCACGACTTCGCGACGTCGATACTGAATCGCCATGCGTCAGGAGCGTTCGGCTCATCGCCGCCGAGAATGCCGGTCGCTTCATCGTTCGGTGCGTCGTAACGGTGAGCGTAGATCGTTGCAGTGCTCGCTTGTAGCCAGACTCGTGGAGGATGCGCCGCTTCGGCAATCGCTTGGCCGACCGCTCGCGTAGACTTGATGCGGGACTCTTTGATCTCGCAACGATTACGAGCACCGTAGCGACAGTTGACGCTTCGTCCCGCCAAGTTGATGACCACGTCCGCTCTGTCGAGTTCGCTCGCCCAATGGCCCATCGATTCGCCGTCCCATTCGACGGTTCGCCACGATGTGGTTCCCTTTTTGCGGCTGAGCACGACGACCTCATGTCCGTCCGCAATAAACGCACGAGCCAGAACCGTTCCGACCTGTCCGCTACCACCGGGAATCACGATCTTCATGTTGCAAGCCTTCTGAAACGTTGGTTGATAGATTCCACCAACAGATCACCGCGATTCGCATTGGTCATTAACCGCACTATGTGGCGCACGCGGCTCGCGTGCGATTGTTTTGGCTTCTCCCAAGCGTTGCTTGAAGAAAGGGAAATCAACGCACGCGAGGCGCGTGCGCCACAATCGAAAGGAAACACAATGAGTTTCAATCAATTGGTTCTTGTATTTGTCGCTGTCGCGTTCTCAGGACACACATCGTTCGCTGAAGAGATCAAGCACTCGTTTTTCATTGCCGGTCCTTCCTTCACGGGGATCATCGACGAGGACGGACGCGAGGCGTGGGACTCTGGTAAGGGAGGCGCTCGCGATGGGTTTGTGTTGCCGAACGGGAACGTACTTATTGCTTGGAGCGACGAGGTCAAAGAATTCACACGCGATAAGCAAGTTGTGTTTCGATTTGCTCGATCGGCTGACGCGAAGGAGATTGGAACCGTTGAGCGGCTCGATAACGGCAGAACGCTGATTACCGAATTGGGGCCGAAGCCGCGATTGTTGGAAGTTGAGGCCGACGGAAAAGTCGCGGTTGAATGTCCATTAAAGCCGGAAACCGACAACGCTCACATGCAGACGCGCATGGCACGCAAACTTCCCAGCGGCAATTACCTCGTGCCGCATTTGCTGGCGTTCAAAGTGAAGGAGTATTCGCCTGCCGGAGATGTGTTGCGAGAATTCAAAACCGACTCGGACGACCTCGGCGGACGCAAGGCGGAGAACTGGCCCTTCACAGCGATCCGGTTGGCGAACGGTAACACGCTCGTGAATCTGACTCACGGCAACAAGACAGTCGAGATGGACGCCACTGGCAAGGTCGTTTGGAAAGTCAGCAATGAAGACTTTCCGAACGAAAAACCGTTTGCCGATCCCTGTGGCGGACAACGTTTGCCAAACGGCAATACGGTCATCGCCAGCTACGGTTCAAGCGGAACTGTCAAGGCATTCGAGGTGACCGTCGACAAGAAATTGGTTTGGACCTACACCGGCAAGCACAACGCTCACGAAATCCAAGTGCTGACAACGAACGGCAAACCAATTGAAGGGAAGCCGATGAAGTAGGACAGTATCTTATACGAATTACAGAAATTGAATGCACTCTTGGGGGCGTTCGGCTCGTCACCACTCCGTGTGACGAGCCGATTTGGATAACGCGCAGTTCTTTTCTGTGATCCGGATCAAGCGTCAAATCTTCAGCGACTCTAGCGGTCCGACTGCGACGGTCGTTGTCATCCCAAGCGGGTACGCGGCGAGCAGGTCGCGGATGTCTTTCGTGGTGATTGAGCGAAGCGTCTGCATGTCGTCATCGACGGAACGATATTCCTGGCGAGAAACCCAGTTGCCGCCGAGGGATGACAGACGTCCCATTGGGCGTTCGCTGCGGAGGACGACTCGCGATGAGACTTTGTTCTTCGCGAGTTCGAGTTCATCTTCGCGAATACCGTTCTTATTCACGTCATCGTAAATGCCGCGAATCAGCGCGAGGTTTTCCTCGGTCGCTTCGGGTTCGCAACTCAGATACGTCAGATAGGCACCGCTGCCGTCGTGTTCGGCGAAGTCCAAGTCAGCGGCTTCGGCAAGACCGGGATCAACAATGTCCCAGAACAAACGGCTGCCCGACCCGTCACCGACGATGACTGACAAAATCTCCGCCGCGAATCTCAATTTGCTTTGAGCAGACGGCGCGGGAGTCATCTGCATGACGTGCTGTTGCTGGCTCTTGGGGCGCGTGATGATTTTCAAACCACCCTGCGGACGAGCCTCGTCGATCACCCGTTGTCCTTCGCCTGCCGGCCAATGACCGCAGTGCCGTTGGGCCAGTTCAACAATTTTCTCCCAGTCAGTGTTGCCCGCGACAGCCAGGGTGATGTTGCCAGCGAGGTAACGGTCGTGGTGATACTTCCGCATTTGTTCGCAGGTGAGCGCGGTGATGCTCTCGTTAGTACCGAGAACGCTCTGTCCAAGCGGATGTCCGGCGAAATGCGACTGCATCAAGTTTTCGTAGGCCAAGAACGACGGCTGGTCGTCGTACATGCCGATCTCTTCAAGAATGACTTTCTTCTCCATGTTGAAGTCATCTTCTCGCAAAGCGGGACGCATAATTTCAGCGAATAACTCAAACGTGATCGGCAAGTATTCGGGTAAGATCGCCCCGTAGAACAGAGTCCCTTCTTCAGCGGTCGCGGCGTTGTACTTCGCGCCGACTTCGTCGAAAATTCGGTTCACATCGTCAGCGGAAAACTTATCGCTCCCCTTGAAGACCATGTGCTCCAAGAAGTGGCTGACGCCGGAAACTTCAGGCGTTTCGTCACGCGATCCGGTACGGACGAAGAACCCCATCGCGACCGAATGGACCGAGGGGTTGAGTTCCGCAATAACCTGCAAACCATTGGCAAGTTTGGTTTGGAAAAATTTCATGTTGAAAGACCTTCAAGGATTTCAGACCAGGTCGTCAGAATAAGCCAGCGAGTCAGTTCACCCAATGGCACGTATTCTAAGTAGCCCGGTTTTTCAAACCGGTCAAAGTGAGACACCCGGTTTGAAAAACCGGGCTACGTCACGTTGAGTTGATTCGGGCCGATAGTCAGCACGGTGAAATCGCGAGCCGGGTGCTGATGCACGTAGGCCAGCACACTCTCGACGGTCAGTAGATCGATATCCCGGCGGATGTCATCGAGTGTTTGCACACGTTTGAGGAAGTGCCAATCGCGAGCAATCGAACTGGCCCGTGATGACGTTGATTCTTGTTGCATGATGAGCGAACTCTTCGCACGCGCTTTGCAACGTTCGAGTTCATGTGATTCGATTCCATCACCGAGTCGAACAAGTTCGCCGAGTGTCACGTCCAGTGTTTCTTGAGCACGTTCAGCAGTCGTACCCGCGTAGCAAAGGACTCGGCCTTCCTGCTTCATGCTGTTGAGCGATGCGTTGACCGAATAACACAAACCGCGTTTCTCTCGCACTTCAGTAAAGAGTCGCGAACTCATACCGCCGCTGAGGACTCCGACCGCCGCCCAAGCTTTGTAGTAATCTGGATGCGAATATTCGATGCCTTCGTACGCGATGCCGATGTGCGTCTGTGTGGACTCGTGATGAATGTGGCCGAGTCGCTCGCCACGCGGGGCCGTGGCAAACTCCGGTTCGGGTTTGGTTGCCCAACCTCCGAACGCTTCCGTGACGACACCAAGCACTTCATCGAGATCGACACAGCCAGCGATTCCTAAGATCGCTCCGTTGGGACGCAGGTTGCGTTGAAAGTGTGCTCGAACGGAATCAGGAGTGATGTTAACCAAGTCTTCGAGACAGCCTTCTGTCGGCAAGCCCCACGGAGCGTCATAGCAGCGACGACGCAGTTCAATGATCACTTTGCGTTGAGGCTCATCTTCCATCGCTCGCAACGATTGCTCGGCACCAGACATGGCCCCTTCAAACTCATCTTCGGGGAGATGCGGTCGCTGCAAAATGTCCGCATACATCAGTAAAGCGGCCGGTACGTTCGAACCGAGCGACGCTGCTGAGAACGACAAGTGATTGATGCCAGTGTTCTCGCTCCGTTGAATGCCGAGATTGTCGAGCGCATTCGAGAGGTCTCGACTGTCCAGTTCTCCGGCACCGCGCGTGATCCAGTCGGTGAGGATCCCTGCCGTCCCATTTTGTTTCACGGGATCAAATGCACTGCCGCCAGGGATCAAGAAGGAAAACGAAGCCGATTGCACATCGCGCATCGGTTCGACTACCACGGTCAATCCATTGGCCAATTGGTGTGTGTGAATGACTTGTTCGGGCATGTGCTCCGTCCGGGAGTCCAGAATTGAAAGGCATAAGATTGCGGCGGAGTCTGACGGGGTGGGCGTTGAGTGACAAGCCAAGAAAACTCGTCTCAAACTAACCCGACACGCCCATCCTCACTCGCGTGTCGGGTTACCTCGAGCGGCACACGATCACGGCTACTTCGCACCGAGATGCTTATCGAAAAACTTGTAGGCCACCTCGCGAACCGCTTCGGGGAAGTCGTGAGCGCATTCGGGGTAGTTGGCCTGGAGTGCATCCGGTGCGCCGAACAGATCGTAGATTGGTCGAGCAGACCCGATTGAATCTTTCACGCCACTCACTTCAAAGTTGCTGTCGCCGATGGGCGAACTGGCCAAGAACGGACGCGGAGCGAAGGCAGCGACGATTTCGGGGAAGTCGAACGGGACTTCGTCTGGGTTGTTGTGATGTCGTGAATCGATCAACGGCATGTATCGCGCGCTCGTCCAGCCTTTCAACGCACCGTTGTAGTATTTGTGAAAACGAGTGAAACCGCAGTTGGAGACAAGACACTTGATACGCGGTTCAAAGAAAGCCGTGAACATGGTGTTGTGTCCGCCGAGTGAATGGCCAATGCAGCCGATGCGATTCCCATCGACAAAAGGCAGCGATTGCAGCAGATCGACCGCTCGGATGTTGTCGTAGATCGCCTTCATGCTGCCGCTCGTATAGCCGTGTTGCGGAGCGAAGTCGAACTGATACTCACCGAAGCTGGGATAATCCGGGGCCAGCGTGACATAGCCGCGCTGGGCCAAGTGCAGTGCGTAATGCAGATTCGGATTGCCCCCAAGTCCCGCCGGCTCTGACTTGCCGATGTTGGTGGTTTGGTGGAGGCACAGAATTGCGGCTTGTCGAGACGCTGCGCTGTTGGGAGATGCGACCGGACGGAACAAAAACGCTTTGACGCGGCGTTCGGTGGAGTCGGTGTGGTAGCTGATTCGCTGACGAAGCAGGTCTCCGACTTTGATTTCTTCTTCGACCTGCATGTCCAGTGGAACTGGCTTTTCTGGTTTCGGCAGCGGCCCCATCACGGTCTGCATCCAAGCGGCAATATCAGCCCGTCGCTTGGCCCAATCGGCGGGAGTTTTAATCGGCTGCTTCTGTCCGTTGGCGTCGAGGTAGTACGACAAGTCTTGATGCTCGGCATATTTCGAAACCGGATCAGCCGCTCTCGTTGGCGATGCACCGCCCCCAAAAACGCACAACACCACAACAATAAACTTCACAGCCCGATGATTCATCGCAAACCCCTCCCTTGAATCTTCCGTCTTTTTCTTTGTTGCCTCTCTCCAAACCCATAAGCACCCGGATTGAAACAGAAGCCAACACAGGAAACAAAGGACACAATGTTGCCAGACAAGAGGCAGCCGTGTTGGGAGCCTCAGATTGAACATGAGACATTGAAAGGGCGAGTGCCTCTTCAATCACCGATGTTTAATGACCAATAATCAATGACCAATCCTGTCTTCCTCCTCGGCAAAGTTCGCTTGGCTTTCCAGACGCGAATAACGCAACGATCCGCCGTAGACCAAACCGCTGACAACATCATTGCAGCCGTGCCAATCGAGGCAGGAGAACCCTCAAGCGAGGATCAATCGAGGTTCGATCAAGCTGCTGACTGCTCGGTCCCGGCGCGGATCGTGTTCCGCAGGACAACCCAAGGAAGGGAGAGTTTTCCATGTATGAAGAATTTTTTGGGCTACAACGCCGTCCATTCTCCGCAACGCCTGACGCGACGTACTTCGTGCCGCTCGAAGGACCGCAGGCAGCATTGGATGCGCTCGCGGTAAGCTGCGAACGCGGGCAGGGAATCAGTGTGCTCACGGGCGAGACAGGTGTCGGCAAGACGCTGGTCGGACTGCGGCTCGCGTTTGAATTGCAGCCAACTTTTGCGACCGCGTTCCTGAATCACTCGGCATTTCCGACGCGGCGCGCTCTGCTGCAAGCAGTGTTGTTTGAGCTCAATCGACCTTACAACCGAATGGCCGAGCAAGAACTTCGCTTGGAACTGATGGCCGCGTTGAAAACCTTGGTTCCGCAGCATCAGGCCCTCGTTGTGATTCTCGACGAGGCACATCGGCTAAGTCTGCCGGTTCTGGATGAAGTCCGCATGTTGACGATGCTGGCAGACAATGGCATACCACTCATTCGAGTAGTTCTGATTGGGAATCGTGACCTTGAGGAACGGCTCGCCGATCCAGAATTATCAGAGTTCAATCAGCGCATCTGCTGCCAAGTCGATCTCGAACCGCTGACGCAAGCAGAGTCGATCGACTATCTGCGGATGAGCGTCGATATCGCCGGTGCTCACCCAGATGACCTGTTTGCATCGGACGCGCTCCCCTTCATCGCGAAGGCCGCCGACGGAAACCCTCGCTGTTTGAACCATCTCGCCGACCACAGCTTGCTACTCGCGTTTGTAAGCGAACAGCGTCCAGTGACAGCTGATGTCGTACGTGATGCGTTGAATGATCTCAAGCAGTTGCCGCTGCATTGGAATGACCCGGTTGGTGGCAGTGAGGTTTATCGAGGAATGTCGCATCAGCCGGTGATGGAAGACAGCGCAGTCAACTTGTGGCCGCAGACCGAGCAGTGCAGTGAAGAGACTGGCCACGCTGAAGCTGAAGAGGCCGTTGAATCCGCTCACGATTCGTGGGAAACGGAGTCGCTGGGACACGAAACATCTGCCATCGAAATCGGTGGTGATTCGGCGACGTTTGAGAGTTCACACACCAAAGGTTCGCATCCCGAAAGCGATAATGGCAAATCGACGAGCGACATCTCCTGTTTGAAAGACGATTGGCACGTCACAACACCGCGAGCAATGTCGCTTGACGATGTCTTGGCTGACGTCGCTGAATTGACCGAGCAAGTCGAGTTTGAACGTGAGCTTTCGGCGGCCGACACATTGTCGGGAAGTCCTCATTTCGGCCAAATCTTTGACGCTCATAAGCTTGAATTCGGCGCACCGTCATCGGAATCGTTCGCCGTTGATGAATTCGCGAACCATGAAGATAACCATGAAGATGAAGAATCGATGTCGGCTACCGACGAGTATTTGACTTCAGACGAAGTGTTCGATGCCGACTGCAATGAATCGCACGTCGCGAGCATTCACCGTTTTGAACAGCGTGATGAAGATAAGACGAACTCCTTCGATCTTGAGGAAGCCCAGCCGCAGGTTTGGAACCTACCAGCTCGCTCGTGGGAATCGGATGACTCGCCAGAATTTGAAGAAGAGCCGGTCGTTGATCGTTACGTCCGTATCGAATCAGGGGCCAACAACACGGGAATCGTGTGGAACTTCAACGCTCCACATAACCACCAGGCCGCGAAGCGAGCACCGGCAACTGCAGCCATAACCGTGCTGCGAGAGGTCGTGGCGACCTCGTTCGATGAAGCTCGTGAGCAACATGAGTGTGAGTTCGATGAACGCGAACAGCAGCATTCCGCGATGGACTCTGCCGACGACTTTTCCGGCATCGTCGAAAGCTATGCCAGACCGACTTGTGAGCGAAATGAGGACCGAACGACGTTCTCGTTGTCACCACGCGATCTACCGAACGAGGATTTCGCCGCTTCGGAACCAACAATTCAACGGCATTTGCCGACGCAACTCTTGCAAGCGACCTATGAGGATGACGGTCTTGAAGAACAACTAGCAACTGACGTTCTCGATCTCTACCTCGAAACGCAGCAAATGCTGAATCGGGTCGGTCGAACAGCAGTCCCAACGATTTCGCTCGATGAACCCGAACTGGAAGACACAGCTCAAATTTTTGACGTCGTGAAACCGGAGCCGATTCACAACGAGATCCCTCGAGGTGATTCGATCCGCGATGAGTCACGACCAACCGGTCCCGATGTCATCCAGCGGGCGTATGGTCGGCTCTTCAGCGAACTGCGCCGCAAAAAGCGTTGAATAACCAACAGCGCACGTTGCCTCGAGTTGATGAGATGGAAGGAAACACTAAGGCAGCTTGTCGCGAAGCAGAAACGCTGGAATGAAGTTTCGCGATTCGCGATATCTCAACACAACTCGTTACTTCTCACCGCAACTCGTTACCGGTGATTTGGGGAGATCCAGCTTCCATTTCGAGTTGAACAGACTGGACCATTCAGTGGTTTCAGCGAAACGCCCCTCCGTCTGCGCAGAAAACTTTTGGACGGCAATGTCTCCCAAGCGAGGAAATAACAGCGCATTGGTTCCGATGAATTCGGCGTCGTGCATTGAGTGGCCGGAGTTGATCACGACGTAACGGTTCGGATTCAGTGGGTTCGGATAGATCAACGACAGTCCGTGTTGAGCTGGGTTGTATTTTTTGCCAGCGACTTCAATCGAATTCTGAGTCCATTTCACGGGCAGCTCTTCGAGGATGCGAGCAATCACCGCATTCGATCCGGGGTCACCGAACAAAACGAGGTTTTTGTCGGCGATCATTTCGTCGGTTAACCCGCTGTCCGTGACCGATGGAGCAACGCCACGGAACCACTTGTCGAACTCGCGAGCAAATCGTTCGTGAGTCCACTTGCTTGCCCCAGGCGGCGTGAGATTCGTTCCAGGCTTTGCCAGTCGGCAACACACAGACAAACGGCTCCATGAAGGCGTCGTCGATCGGGCCTTGCAAGTTGTGTCGCTTGTGAAGACCAGAGTTCTCCGAAAAGGAACGGGAGCTGTCGTAGTCCAACAACTCCCAATGATCTGCATTCCATGAGTAGAAGACCCCTGGAAGCAATCCTCCCGCAGCGTTCGCCAGCGGCAGTTCGTTGCCGTCGATCTCCACTCGGTCAGCGATATCGCGAGCCAGCTGCAATGCGGTGACGTTTTCCGTTCGGATATGCACGACGCCGTCGTCACCGACTTTGGCATGAACGCTCGCCGCGTCGTACGGCTCGTCCATCGCTTCAATCGTCAGCCAATCACAGCGGTTGTACT
>JAPLNX010000135.1 GCA_026400935.1 Planctomycetia bacterium
AAACGTAAAGTGCTGGTGCATCGCTGGGACTCCATTCCCAAAAGGATCTTTCCAAAACACCCCAATGCGAATCTCCCAGCGATGTTTTCCTCAACCTCTCTTTTGTTCAGAATCCTTGCGTTTGAGATTCATGACCGCCGTCTTAAGCAGGTTGAATGGATCCACTTTCGGGACGCGCTTGTTACGCCAGAAGGAGTTACTCGCCTTCAGAAGCTGCTTCCGAATTGTCGTTTTGTGACGTCACCTCCCGATGTTGATTAGCTGGACAATTCAGCGATAACAAAGTGGGACATTCATCGTTTCATCAAAGCAGGAGAAAACCATGCTCACGAGACGAACGTTTTTGGAAACTGTCGGTGCCGGATTAGTCGGGACTGCGATCGCAAAGAACACCTTCGCGGCCGAGCCATCCGCGAAGCGAAAGAAGCTCGCCGTCATCACCACCGAGTGGCGGTACAAGTCACACGCATGGCACATGGCGGAGCGGTTTCTTCACGGTTACCCCAAGCAGGGCCGCTGGCATCAGCCACCGTTTGAAGTGGTCGCGGCCTACGTCGATCAAAAGCCAGAAGGCGACCTGAGTCAAAAGCGAGCCGACGAGTTCGGCTTCAAAATCTATCCGACGATTGCAGAAGCATTACGCTGCGGCGGTGAGAAACTCGCCGTCGACGCGGTGCTGATCATTGGCGAGCACGGCGATTATCCAATCAATGAATTCGGCCAAAAGCAGTACCCGCGTTACGAGTTCTTCAAGCATGCGACCGACGTCTTTCGCAAAGATGGTCGAGCGGTCCCGATCTTCAACGACAAACACCTGTCGTGGAATTTCGATTGGGCCAAAGAGATGGTCGCCATCTCGCAGGAATTGAAGTTCGGGTTCTGCGCCGGCTCATCGTTGCCGGTCACGTGGCGGATGCCATCGATTGACTTGCCCTATGATGCTCAGGTCGAAGAGATGTTGTGTGTTGCCATCGGTGATGTCGACATCTACGACTTTCATGCCTTGGAAATGATGCAGTGCATGGCCGAACGCCGCCGTGGTGGCGAAACGGGAGTCGTTTCCATGCACGCCCTGCGAGGCGACTCCGTTTGGAAGGCAATGGAAGCCGACTCATGGAAGTCTGGCGGCTGGGACAAGCGATTGTTTGAAGCGTGTCTAAGCCGCAGTCAAACGCTCGCTCAACCGCCGACCTTCAGTCACCGCTTCCCGACATCGTCGCAAATCCGCGAATGGGTCAAAGCACCGATTGCCTATCGCTTCGAATACGCCGACGGCCTGAAGGCCACCATGCTGCTGATGAACGGCCTGGTCAGTGACTTCAACTTCGCCGCTCGTCTGAAGGGCCAAGCCGCCCCGCTTTCGACGATGTTCCATCTGCCCCCCAGCCCCAACGTGACCTACTCCGCCGCGCTGATGTCGAGCGCCGAAGAAACCTTCCTCACCAACAAAGCCCCCTACCCTGTCGAACGAACCCTCCTCACCTCCGGTCTCGTCGCCGCCGGCCTGAAGTCACTCGCCACCGGCCAAAAGCGAATCGAGACACCACATTTATCCGTCCGCTACACTGCCCCGCGCGAGTCCACGTTTTCGCAAAGGTGATCGGTCCATAATTTCGGAGAACTCAGAGTGGCTCAATCCTCTTCCGACTCGCGTATTCGCTGGACGGTGTCACGGAGTTGTTGAGTGATTCTGGTCTTGGCTTGGTGGACGTTGTTGACGCTCGTTTCGAGTTCTTTGGCAACGATCTCTGCCGAGCGATCCAGCAGAACGTATTGCTCGAACGCACGAAAGGCGACGCTGTTTTGGCATTGCTCGCGGACGATTCGCAAGGCTTGAGATACAAGCTGCTGTTCCCATTCGTCATTCCAAATTGGCTCAACAGCCAGTTCGGCCTGCGGGATTTCGTCCAACGGGACACCTCGAAAGCGAGCGTTCTTACCCGCCCGACGAATCGCCGCACGCACGGTGCAAGTCTTGAGGTATCCGCGAAACCGACCTTTTGTCGAATCGTAAATGAACTCGCCGCTCGCACTGAAAAAGTTGGTCAGCACATCCTGAATGATGTCGTCGATGTCCTGCCGACTGGCACCGCACTTGGCAGCGAACCCGGCGATGATCGGCGCGTAGCGCGCACGAAACTCCGCCCAAGCCTGTTCGCGTTCGGGTACTGTTGATGAACTCAATCGAGCAAAGATGCTCGCGCGAGTCAGTTGGCTGTTGTCGTCGTGGTTCATGATAAAACCTCTCTACCGATTACCGACGAGCTGGTCACGTCTGACAAAGCCTCGCCACGTTTCGTGAAATTATTCGGAATCATTGTCAGACTCCGTCGAACCACGGCTATTTCTTGGTGAGCCGGGCGGCGTCAGCCCAATGGCACTTACTTTAAGAGTCTGGTTTGGGTTCGGGGTTTTTGGGTCTTCTTTTTTGGAATTGGTTGGATTTTGGTCGTCGGGCGTAGACTTCTCGGGCGAACGAGCGGCCGGGACGATTGGGGAGTTTGTCTTGCGTGGCCATCAGCAAAGCTTGACGGTATTTGGCTCGCCAGCC
>JAPLNX010000569.1 GCA_026400935.1 Planctomycetia bacterium
GAAATCGATCCGTGATCCACAGCGTCGGACATCCTGTCGCTCCCAGAAATATTGGCAGATGAACATCTGAAAATATCTCTGGCGCAAACCGCGTGCCGCGATCATGAATTGCTGGAAAACTTACGTACAATCAACAGATCTGACCCGCCGCGCATTGCGACTGCGCAATATCAGGAGCTGGCTCAACTCACGCGGCTGCCCGACCGCCGATTCGGCATTTTTCACGCAGGGCATTTTGGAGCGGCGACGTCTCCTGGACTGCTCACCACGCTCAGTCAATTGTCGGTGCCAATCGACAAGCAGCAGCACGTCAACAACCCGCACGCGACATTCGACTCCGACGGGCGTTGCCATTTGGTGTTCGATGACTTCGGTCGCGGCCTGTTTTACACACGCTCGAATGACCTGCGTGAGTGGTCGCCGCCGCAAAAGCTCGGAGTGCCCGAGAAGAACTCCAGCATCTCGCGACCGCAACTGCTGCTCGCCGACGGTCGTGTTGCACTCATCCACGAAAAGAACAGCGGCACTTGGCTGCAACGTGGAACAATCGCCGGCAACGGCCTGGAACTCGGAGAAGCCACTCAGGTCACGGACCACCTGATGCCACTCAACGGTTCGCGCCTGCTGCGCGTCGGCGACCGAGTCCTCATCCCCGCCGGCACGCCGCCCTGCATCTCTCAACTGCTGTCGGCACCGATCGTAGAATTGGTGAAGTAAACACCGTCGAGCAGCGGTGGAGGTGCCGGGCCGTTTCGATACGTTGGTGTCATCTTCCAACTGGGAGGGCTTCACCTCCGTTGCGAGTGAACAGCGCCTTCAGAGTGGCCAGGTCGATGTTGTCGCTGATGAAGCGGACGGAGCCATCACAGAGCGCCGCAAAGAAACCGCCGGTGTGAGCTCCCTTCAGGCCCTTCAGCGGGTTCTTGAAATCAACCGCTAAATCGTCTGGCTTGGTCCAGATCACCGCCGAGTCGCGGTGAGCTTCGACGGCCAAGATCGTGTTGCTGAGGCCGTCGGTGAAATCGCGGATGGCTAATCCTTCTTTCCCGTCAAAGGCCGTGCTCTTTCCTGTAGGAACGAGGTACGCGGTCTTTCCGTCTTTCGCCAAGTCGGCATGACTCGGCGAGATGTAGACTGGCGGAATCTTCTGGACGAGTTCTTTGTTGTGCTCGCTGTCCCACGGTTCATCGAGATGGAATTGTTGGTAAAGCGCTGCCTGATCGACATAAGGCAGAATGTGGACTCGCCAACTCAGCAGTTGCTTGCCTTTCTTGTCCAGATTGGCCGCCGGAGGAAACACGGTATAAGCGCCTTCGTAGTTGTGCATTGCGAGACCGATCTGCTTCAGGTTGTTCATCCCGCGTGTCGGCCCAACGAACACAGGGGATGAACAACCTGAAGCAGATCGACAACGAGTCCCGCCGGACCCATTTGGGTCACGCTGGGGACCACGCCGTGGCTTTCGGTTCGCCAACCGTTCTCGGTGCGGGCGATCGTCGAGACGGACGGTGCGAGATGTTGCTCAATGTCCGCGAACGGCGGCAGCGGCGGGAGATTGAAGTTGATGCCCTGCTGAGCCAATTGGCCAACCAGCAGCGGGCCAAACGTTGCCACTAACGAATAGACCGCTTGCACGGTCGGTTTCGGATCGGAGTAACTGACAACGGTTGGCTTGGGAGCCCATTTGAACGCGGCCTTGATCTGTTCGTTGTCGGCCATCGAGGCTTTCCCGGCCAGCCCCAGATGCGCGGTGACCAATTGCGGCGTGATCCCAATCACGAGTTGGTCTTTGGTCAACACCCAGGTTGGTGCGACGGGGATCGGCAGGTTGTTGAATTGGATGCGATAGCCCTTCTCACCCTTCGTCGTAAACTCTTGAAGGGAGAACGGCGCTTGCGGGCCAAAGTTGGCCAGAGTCGCCTGAGCCGCTGCGACGAGCACCTTCAACGCCTTCTCAACACCCTCGTGTTTGCGAACGCTCGTCGAGATGACGAGGCCCGGCACGAACATCCCGACTGGCTCGCTGGCCGAGACGTAGACCGACCAGGTGTCTCCCAATCCGGCGAAAAAATCCTCCTTGAGAGAGAAGCCAAGCAGCGGTTCGATCTGAGCGATTTGCCCTTCGACCATCTGACGAGCGTTCGGGTCAATCTGCTCGACACCTGCCAAGACGTTGTCGAACAAGTACGCGAGATCGAATCGCGCGACGGTCGCATTGACCGCGTTGGCTGGAATCTTTTTGAAGTCGTCGATCGTCAGAGGTTTGTTCGGAATGAGGTCAAACAAGCCGCGCGGTGCCCCTTCCGTGGCGAGGACCGAAGTCGAGTGCATTCCCATTTTGTCGAGTCCGCTCACGCTCGACCAATGCTTGAGCGTTGTCAGGCCGAGCGCGTTCAAAGCCAAAGCAAATTGCTTCGGCGTCGCTTCGTCGGCGAGCAAGGGTTGCAGCGACTTGAGAACCTGTTCGACGTTGATCTGCGAAAGCATCGACGGCCGATCGACAGCGAGATCGGCCAACAGCTTCGTGACCCACGCGGCGGGTTTGCCCGGTTTCTGCAACTTGGCCAGCAGTACCTTTGGAGTCTCTTTGCCCAGCACGACCAGCAACTGTGAGGCACGGTATCCGATCCGAATTTCTGGTTCTGACGGGTCGTTCTTTTTCGGTCGCCAGAAGGTCGCGTCACCGATTTTCTCTTCGTCCCCTTGATTCGGCGGGATCAACGCCAACAGATTCTTGAGAGCCTCAACGGCTTGCGGACCGTCCGTCCCGGCATCGAGAACGAGTGCTCCCTCATACTCCAGAGCGTCGGACATCTTAAAGCTGGTAACAAATGGGAATTTGGAAACGTAGATCGCTCCCGGATGCGACGCGGCCGTCTTCAACAGCAACACGATGGCCTTTTCGGCAATGGAAGCTTGCCCCCCTTGCCGCGACGCGGCGTTGTCGAGTGACTTTGTGATCTCGGCATCAAGCTGATGGAAGAAATCTCGGACCGACTCTTCCGCGAACAATTTCTCAGTCCGGTTTGTGCTCTTCGGATCGGAAGCGGTCCAGCCGTTCCAGGTCACGAACAGCAGGCACTCCTCCGGAGCGATATGGGCCAGAGCCAGCTTCCCTGTGGATTGAGCCTGCACCGGCGTGACGCTCCACACCGCACACATCGTCAAGACCCACGCCACGACAGATCGGAATCGAGACCGAAACATGAACGAACTCCTGTTGAAGATTCATCTCGCGCAAAAACGCCACAGACCAGAAGGCGACATTCGAGCAACTTGGCTGCGACAGTCATATAGACAGAATGTCTAAACTCTTTGTCAAACCAACGGTCGAGCGAAAGAAGAGATCGCTCTGGAATGCGAATTTGTCTGACCACGTCAACGCGATTCCTGTGGCGAGGTTGTGACAGTCAGGCTCACCGAATCCACGTCACCATCGCCGATTCCCAAATGCGACTGCATAGGACCACAAAAAATTGAACGCGAATGTTCGAGAGAGTCGGGCCACTTCATTGATGTCAACGCTATAGGTCGTTTTGAAGTCCTAATCCCGTTCGAAGCAGTGCCGCTGATCGACGAACGACAGCCATCTCCGAACGTCATTAAGAACTGGAAATGATGGACGGGCGGGCCGTTTCCAAACATCGTGCCGTCCTCCTCTGGCTTCACAATGCGTCCGCATTCGAGAAGTAATCAGCCAACGCCATCACAAGTCAGTCGCTTGGACACTCTTGGCAGTCGTGGGTTACGTACCTATATTCCCGCCCCATCCGAAAATCCTGCCTGGTGGTGTAACGGTAGCACGAGTGACTCTGAATCACTTAGTCCAGGTTCAAATCCTGGCCGGGCAATTTTGCGACGCTCGTTGTCAACATGTGACAGCGAGCGTTTTGCATTGACGGCTACAGCACTTGCGGCGAGTGGAGTTGCGAAGTTCGTTTTGGATGAAATGGCCATCATAGTGACAGGCGTTGACAGCGAATTTCTCGGAGAGTCAGCGTTTGGTGCAACCGGTGGTGCAACGAAAGAATGCTCGAAAGTCTTTGCCCTGAAGTCATTGGTGCCAGTCGCTTTCATCGCCTGAGTGTTCGTCGTCGGTGACGCATCGAGCGGGAGCTTCGGCAAAGCATCCAATGCCGAAAACACGTCCAAGACGTGCGGGTCACAATAGACGTTCGCCGTGAGCTTAGGATCGCTGTGACGCATTGCCGCTTGAGCCGTTCGGAGTGGGACGCCTCCCTTGCTCAACAGCGTTGCGAATGTGCCGCGCAGGCAATGCACGTCGAGCGTTCGGCCCCGGTCATCCCGTTTCGAGATTCCGGCCAACTTCAAATCGCGGTTGAGAATCTTGACCAACTCGACTGGCACTCGGAACAACCGCGTCTCGCTGGCGAGCTTGATGGTATTGGTTCGATGAATCGTTGTGTCGGCCATCGCGTTGAACTTCAGAACGTCCACACGCTCGTTTTGAGCCCTGTCATTGATCCATGACGCCAATTCGTTCGCCAAGTCACGGCGAAGCGGGATCGTGGCTTCTGTGCGATTCTTGGCATCGAACGCTTTGAGTTCGGCGAATGGTCGCTCGCCGTCCAAATGCAACTGTCCGATCTTCAGCGAAGCGAGTTCATTCTTACGAAGTCCGGTCAATGCGAGCGTCTTGTAGATCAGTTCGCGTTCTCGACCGAGCCATTGCAAGCGGTCGCGCACGTCTTCCCGAACGATGCCGACTGTCTGACCTTTGCGTTTGCCGCGCCGGATGGTCATCGCATCGAGCAACGGACGATTGCGAGCGGCGTTCAACAACCGACTAAGTTCATCTTCCGTCAGGGATCGACGAATGCGCCGACGATCCGCTTGCTCGTTCGCCTTGCCGAGTCCCGCGAACGGATTCGCCATTAACCTTCCGCTTTCCACACACCAACGGGCGAAACTCACCAATGCGGTTTGATAGGCGTTGCGGTTCCGAGCCGACCAACCTTCCTTCATCTTTTGCACCAACCAACGCTCGAAGGTTTCCTTCCGCAAGTTGCCGAGCACTCGAAATCCACATTGATCAGCCAACCGGTTGAGGTAACGCAACGTTGCCGCCAAATGATTCGTTGAGGAATCCTTGGCCTTCATCGACTCGCCAAACGCGACGATGTGGTCAGCCAACGAAATCGCTTGATGATCGGCGGCATGGTCTTCCGCAAATGTCATCACCCCCGACTTCACCAGTTCGGCTCGGCGCTCCAACTCGGCCAACACGCTCCGCGCAGCGGATTCATCACGGCATCCTGTTGAGACTTCGCAAATGAATCCTTGCCCGTCCCGATACTTTGCCAGAAATGTCGGCGACTCTGTCACGATTCGCTCAGCGCCATCTCGCCCGATAGTCAGCTTCGCCGTTCGCGTCCGCTTGCCGGACTTCCAACGAGCGAAGCGTTGTCCCGATTTGCTGAAGAGTTCCGCGTCCGCCGGAAGCGGTCGTGTTGTTTGTTTCTTGAAAACGCTTCCCATCAATCGAATCCTTCGATGGAACCTTACTCTGTCTGAATCCGAGAAGTTGCCTTGAGCAACAACACCCACTCCAACTACGCGGGCGCGTGCGAAGCGAAATTCATCACGGTGTTTTTCGCGTGCGCTTGACTAGTGCCACGACCAAGAAATAACCTGCCATTAGATTTGGAGTGCGGCTTGTTGGATTTTTGTGGTGCGGGTGATGCGCCGGTGCGGTGGGCAGAACCGAGCTACGGGCTGCGATTGTGTCGGTTTGCCGGTGTAGG
>JAPLNX010000275.1 GCA_026400935.1 Planctomycetia bacterium
CTTACTCTGAAGAACAGTGGCAGTCGATCGACGCGTTAGGTCGTCGCATTGATGAGCAACTGGAAGCCATGGACGTGCGGCTGACGATGGGCGGCGAGCCAACGTTTGTGTCGATCGATGACCGCGAGGGTCCGGAATGGAATACGACGGCACTCGGTGAAGGAAAACAAAAGCAAGCCGGTGTGTTGCTGCATCGGCTGCGAGAAAAGTTTGCTCCCGGTGCGCTGCTCGTGCATGGGCAAGGTAAGTGGTATCCGGGAGAGCCGCTGCCACGTTGGGCTTATAGTTGCTACTGGCGAAAAGATGGCGTACCGATGTGGGAAGATCATTCACTCATCGCCGATGCGAATCGCAACTACGGATATTCGAACGAGGACGCTCACGAGTTCATTTCGTTACTGGCTGAGCGGCTGGGGATCACACGAGATTATTGCATTCCCGCTTATGAAGACGCGTGGTATCACCTCTGGCGAGAACAATCCTTGCCAATGAATGTCGATCCGCTCAAGAGTGAATTGGAGAATCCCGAAGAACGGAAACGCTTGGCCAAAGTTTTCGACCAAGGTTTGAAAAAAGTGGTCGGTTACGCGATGCCAATCCGTCGTGACTCCTCGGCGAGCGGTCTGAATTGGGAAAGCGACCGCTGGCATTTGCGACGCGAATATTTGTTTTTGATTCCCGGTGATTCACCGATGGGATATCGATTGCCGCTGGACTCGTTGCTTTGGGAGCCGCTCGAAAAACGAAGCACGGTAATCCCCATGAGTCCGTTCGCACCGCGCGAACCGCTGCCACAGTTCCGCAACGTAGCGCAAGCTGGCAGCTTGCCTCTCAAAAAATCTCCACCCAGCGGAAAACTTTCGTCGAATGGCACGTCATCAAAGTTGGGATCATCAACGATCGGTTTGGGGGCGAGTACTGAATCGCCAATAACTGGCAAGCTGGCAACTTGCACTACGGTCGTGCGAACGACGCTGTGTGTCGAACCGCGTGACGGCCGGTTGCATGTGTTTCTGCCACCGGTTTCAACATTGGAGGACTACCTCGAACTCATCACTGCGATTGAGGCAACTGCTGCAGAGCTTCAGAAGACGGTGCTGATCGAAGGTTACAAGCCGCCGTCAGATCATCGCATCAATCATTTTCAGATCATGCCCGATCCCGGCGTGATTGAGGTCAACGTCCATCCGGCTCGCAACTGGCGAGAACTCGTCAACATTACGAGCACTGTTTACGAAGAGTCTCGGTTATCTCGATTGAGTGCCGAAAAATTTATGCTCGATGGTCGACACTGCGGAACCGGTGGTGGCAATCACATTGTCATCGGTGGTTCGACGCCAGCAGACAGTCCTGTTCTGCGCCGACCAGATTTGCTTCGTAGCTTATTGGCCTGTTGGCACAATCATCCGTCGTTGTCGTATTTGTTCTCGTCGTTGTTTGTCGGACCGACGAGCCAAGCTCCGCGGCTTGATGAAGCCCGCAACGACAGCCTCTATGAACTGGAGATCGCCTTTCGGCAGATTCCCGACGAAGAAGGCTGCTTTCCGTGGATGGTTGACCGTACGTTCCGTCACTTGTTGACCGACGTGACCGGCAATACACATCGAGCGGAGTTTTGTATCGATAAGCTGTACTCGCCGGACAGTGATGAAGGACGACGCGGCCTGCTGGAGTTGCGAGCGTTTGAAATGCCGCCCGATTCGCGGATGAGCCTCGTGCAGCAATTGTTGCTGCGAGCACTCGTCGCTCGTTTTTGGGAGTCGCCTTACAAACACAAACTGGCTCGTTGGGGCACCGAACTGCATGACCGTTTCATGCTGCCACATTTTGTGGAGCAAGACTTCGATGACTTGCTGCACGAGATGGACGACGCGGGCTATCCAGTTCAGAAAGATTGGTTTGATGTGCACTTCGAATTCCGCTTTCCGTTGCTCGGCAGCGTGACGCATCGGGGAGTGCATTTGGAACTGCGTCAGGCGATTGAACCGTGGCATGTGCTCGGTGAAGAACCCGGTCCTGGCGGAACCGCTCGTTATGTCGATTCGTCGATCGAACGCGTGCAACTCAAGGTTCGCGGATTGACCGACGCGCGGCACATCGTCACCTGCAACGGCTTTCGCGTCCCGCTACATCCGACGGGAACTAACGGGGAGTTCGTCGCCGGAGTCCGCTATCGAGCTTGGCAACCGCCATCTTGTTTGCATCCGACGATCAAAGTTCATGCACCGCTGATATTCGATGTCTACGACACATGGACCGGCCGTTCGATCGGCGGCTGTCAGTATCACGTCTCACATCCCGGTGGCCGATCTTTTGACGTGTTTCCAATCAATGCGGCTGTTGCGGAAACTCGTCGGCAATCACGGTTCTTCCCGTTCGGTCATACTCCTAATGCGTGGAAAGCTCCGCCGCTGGAGATCAATTCGGAATTCCCTCTGACGCTCGACTTACGCAAGACGCCTGAGGCAAAGGTTGTGGCACCGTTGGTTGCAGTTGTTTCAGCGTCAAAAGGATCGGTGATTGTCCCGTCGTCGCCTGGGCACATTCAGGTTCAAAACCTTAGACTCCCGCTCCGTGCGAAGGTAGACGTCTAGCATTTGAAGAGCAGGGAACAACTCTTGGTGACGACGGAGAATTGGGATCAGTCCGTGATGGGCAGTTCGCGTCGTGCGCCGACGGAAGACTGGTTGGGCTACGCGCCGACGGCGGGGGCGTCTGATGAAGTCTTCGACGCAAATAGTCACGTGCAGCCACACTGGCGCGGGTTTCTCGAATCGCTCTCGCTCATGGGACTGCCGGAGCTAACTCGACGTTGGGTCGAAGCGAAGCATCTGATCCGTGAAAACGGAGTCACGTACAACGTCTATGGCGACCCACGCGGCATGGAGCGTCCGTGGCAACTTGACCCGGTGCCGCTGCTGTTATCGCCGACCGACGCGAAAGTGCTCGAAGCGGGCCTCGTCCAAAGAGGACGCTTGCTGGAAGCATTAGGCCAAGACCTCTACGGCCCACAGCGTTGTCTGACCGAAGGCTATTTGCCGCCGGAGTTACTGTTTCCGAACCCCGCGTTTTTGCGATCGTGTCATGGAGTTCGCCTCCCACAGAATCGCCGTTTGCATTTGTACGCGGCGAATATCGGACGATCTGCGGACGGTGGATTCTGTGTGCTCGGCGACCGAACTCAGTCGCCATCGGGAGCCGGTTACGCACTCGAAAACCGCCTAGTGTTATCACGCGTATTGCCCGATGCCTTCCGCGAATGCCGGGTCCAACGACTCGCGCTGTTCTTTCGGACTTTGCAAGACACTCTGCAAACGATCGCACCACACAATCGAGACAACCCACGGATCGTGTTGCTGACTCCGGGACCGTTCAACGAGACCTACTTTGAACACGCCTTTCTCGCGCGATATCTCGGATACACGCTCGTCGAAGGTGGTGACCTCACGGTGCGTGACAATCGTGTGTACCTCAAGGTCCTCGGTGCGTTGCAGCCGGTCGATGTGATTCTGCGGCGTCTCGATGATGACTTTTGTGATCCGCTGGAACTGCGGCCTGATTCGTTTCTGGGTGTCCCCGGTCTCGTGCAAGCCGTTCATGCGGGGAACGTGGCGGTCGCGAATGCGCTTGGCAGCGGATTACTGGAGACTCCCGCATTCCTGGCGTTTATGCCGGCGCTGTGTCGCTTCTTGTTGGGCGAAGAATTGAAACTGCCTTCAGTGCCGACATGGTGGTGTGGCGAGCCGCGCGCTCGCGAGCATGTCATCGCTCACTTGCGCGAGATGGTCATCAAGCCGTCACTCGCCAGCATTCGGATGGAACCGATTTTTGGTGATGAGCTATCGCGAGAACAACGTGATGAGCTCGCCGCACGGATTCGTACGCGGCCTCAAGACTTCGTCGGCGAACATCGGTTGATTCTTTCCACGACTCCCGTGTTAGTGGGACATCAATTGCAACCGCGACATCTCGTGCTGCGGACGTATCTGACGGCTCACGAGGATTCGTTCGTTGCGATGCCTGGTGGGCTAACGCGAGTCAGTGCGTCGTCCGACACAATGGTCGTATCGATGCAGCGTGGCGGCGGTAGCAAGGATACTTGGGTTTTGTCTGATGGCCCTGTTAGTCAATTGAGTTTACTGGGCCCAGGCGGCGTTCCATTAGAGATCACTCGCGGCGGAAGCGATCTTCCCAGTCGGGTGGCCGACAATCTGTATTGGTTGGGAAGATACATTGAGCGTGCTGAAGGCCTGACGCGTCTGTTACGCGGTGTGCTCGTTCGTCTTACCGAAACTTCGGGACTGACAGAAACTCCCGAGCTGCCAGTGTTGCTGCGAGCGGTCACGGTGATGAGTGATTGTTATCCGGGCTTCGTCGGTGCTGGGGCGGAGTTGCATTTGCCCGCACCGGAAGATGAGCTGCTGTCGGTGATACACGATTCAAAGAGAGTCGGCAGTTTGGCATCGACAGTGAACTCGCTCTGGCAGCTCGCGACGACCGTGCGCGATCGCATCTCGAATGACATGTGGCGTGTGCTAGGTGATTTGTCGCCGTTGCGTGTCGATCAGCGGTTTACTCCGACTCGCGAGCGAGGAAATGAGACCGAAGCCTCTTCACCGGAGAACCCATCGCTTGCGCGTCAGGCTAGTGAGGAAGAGGCCGAAAACCACTCGCTGGCGAGTCGTGCTGATGAGGAGGTAAGCGACAACAAACACAACGTGCCGCTGACGTTGAGCGACGAACTTGACTTGCTGGACCGCGTGGTCATCACACTCGCAGCATTTGGTGGCTTGGCCGTCGAAAGCATGACTCGCAGTGCCGGTTGGCGGTTCCTCGATATGGGCCGCAAGCTGGAACGGGCTCAGCACACAATTAGTTTGCTTCGCAGCACTTTGACCACAATCAACAACCCGGAAGGTCCGTTGTTGGAAGCGCTGTTGCAAATCGCCGACAGTGCTATGACCTACCGACGACGTTATCAAGGAAGCGTGCAGACCGCCGCAGTGCTCGATCTATTGCTGGCCGACGAATCGAATCCTCGATCACTGGTTTTTCAATTCGCCGCCTTGGCCGACAACGTCGAAAACTTGCCTCGCGACAACTCCGCTCAACCGCGCCGAAGTCCCGAACAACGCATGATGCTGTCGTCACTCACTGAACTTCGTTTGGCAGAAGCAGATCAACTTGCGGACGCCGACGAAACGGGCAATCGGCCGCAATTACAGGAACTTCTTGAGCGACTAAACGCCAACCTTCCGGCTCTTTCGGATGCGCTAACGCAAACGTACCTCAGCCATTTGCAAACCTCACGGCATCTGTCGCAGGGGTTAAGCATTCGAGTGCACGAGCAGTGAAAACCATTGAAGAGATTGACTACAGAGACGCGAAGTTGTTGACGCAGCGGAGCGACAACCAAAATGATGCGTGCCAACACGCTTCTTCCGGACAAAGACTCGATTCCTAATCCGTGTTTCATCCGTGGCTGAAACCATTCTTGAATTTGGCCAGGGATTGAATACGGATCAGGCAGAAGGACAGCACCTCAGCGGATCATTCCGTATTAATTCACCCTCAATTTGCCAGCAAGGCCATGCTCTACCAAATCACACACATCACAGCCTACGAATATTCTGCCTCGGTGTCGTTGTGCCAAAACCTTGCACACCTAACGCCGAGAACGACCGACGAACAACAGTGTTTGCAGACAAGCTTGTCGATCAGTCCCGAGCCAGCCGTACTGTCATCACGAACGGATTACTTCGGCAATCAACTCACGTTCTTTGCCGTGCAGGAACCGCATCGCAAGCTGACCGTCACTGCCAACCATTTGGTAGAGGTGACTCCGCGAGTGCCCATTGACGGCAGTCTGACTCTATCGTGGGAAGAGGTTCGAGACCGACTTCGAGCAAGCCGATCAAGAGACTGCTTGCAAGCGTACCAGTTTGCATTTCCTTCGCGGCATGTGCCATTCAGCAATGAATTGATCGAGTACGCTCGTAACTCATTCGTCACCGGAAGACCGCTGTTTGAAGCAGTTCTTGATCTGACTGCACGCATTCATGCCGACTTCGAATACGACCCGCAAGCGACGACGATTTCAACGCCGATTCACGAAGTCTTTCAGCAGCGTCGCGGCGTCTGCCAAGATTTTTCGCACCTACAGATTTCCTGTCTACGATCGCTTGGCATACCTGCGAGATATATCAGCGGATATCTGCGGACGATGCCTCAAGCGGGAAAGCCGCGACTGGTCGGAGCTGATGCGACCCATGCTTGGGTGTCGGTCTTCTGTCCTGATATCGGTTGGCTCGATGTCGATCCGACGAACAATTTGCAGCCGTCCGACAAACATGTCGTGCTCGCATGGGGCCGCGACTTCGATGATGTCAGTCCCGTGAAAGGAGTCATTCTGGGCGGCGATCAACATTCGATCGGAGTGTCAGTGGATGTCACTGCCACTGAGGAAAAGTGACTTGAGGCGACACAAGCTGTCGTCCGGTTTATTGGACACTTCCCCCAAAACCGACAGTCCCGTTGGCTGGAACGTGATTCACATGCGTTGAATGCAACTACGGATTTCGCCAGAAGAGGACACGCCAGCGATAGCCTGACGGATCGGCGGTCGTGGCCATGCTGCCTCCGCTCGTAGGCGGCACATAGCTTTTGAAAACTGGCAGGCTTTCGCGGTACGTCATGCCGGTGAGTGGGCGAACGTGAAAGGTTGGTTCGAGCGGTAGACCCACAGTGTCATACGGACTGCCCCAGCCGGGATAACTCGCCGGATCGCCGACCCATGTGACGAACGGCGTTTGCGGCTGGCCTAGTGATTGTTGATTGCTGACCAACAGTTGCCACAACGAGTAACGCGAGTTCCACAGGCCGGTTCCAAGTTGCCAGGCATTGCCAATAACCAGTTTCATGCGTGTCGTCATGACTGGTCCGCGCAGATCTATGCTTTCATAGCGTTGGCGTCGGATTTGAAAGCTAACGGGACTGGAGCGTTTCGCCTCACCCAAGACAGTTAAGCGTTTGTTGGTGTTATCGACATCGACGATCGAGAACCAATTGCCGCTGTTCCCTTCGGCCAGCCAAATGGCATGTTGGCCGCCGCCGAACACATTGGACAAGTTGGTCCCAGATGGGAGTTGCACTTGGCTGTAGGGTTGTCGCAGCGGAGTACTCGTGGCTTGTGAGCCGCTGAGGTTGATGTCGGTCGTGTAAACGAAATCGTAATCGGAGGGGGAATTGGTAACGGTTCCGGTGCTGAGAACCGCACCTTCAACGGTGGCGATCACGCTGGCATCGAAGTCCAAGTTCTGGCACACGATTGCCGGGAGTCGTGGAAAGAGATCGGAACTGCTCAGCAACGTGGCTCCGGTGGAGTCGCGCCAGTTGATGCTCGAAACCACTGAGTTATTCCCTGTGAATTGAACCTTCGATGTGCAGACCAACGTCCCTTGTACAACGACGCTGTGTCCGATCGTGAGACTTCCAGAACGATAGAAAATGCCCAGCGGGTTCTTGGGCGTTGGCCGCAACACGATCGTGTCGAGGTTGCTCGACGTGAGCGTCTCCGCGTTGTAGGTGAAGCCCCCTTGAAACAGTTGATAGGTTTGCCAATTGGAGAACGTCACGATCGGTGCGGTCGGGACACTCGTGGCTTGCTGTCGAGGGACGTTGAGCTTCGTCATGTCGGCCGCTTCCGATGTCGTCAGCGCGGTGTTCGTCGTGAGTGATCCGCCAAACGGATGCGGATGCTTCAAGACTGTTTGGCTGCCTCTGGTCAACGAATACAGCGTGCCGGTGGATTGCAGAAAATCATTGCGAGGATTGGTGCTCCATTTGGGACCGTTGAAGACGGCAATTCCGTGCGAGAGCCAACTGGTTCCGTCAATGCGATGTCCCGGTTCAATCGTGAGCGATGGGTTGCTCGATGAGCCAGTGGTCGCAAAGAGCGCGTACGTTTGAATCGTGTCGTAGCTGGCCGAGTTCGCTTTCACATCTGTCGCACTCGGTGACTCACCGGGAGTCACCGCGCGGCCGGGAACTCGCGGTTGCAATTCGACACCGACTTCGATGATGTCGCTCACCAAATCGCTGCTGGTGGTGGCTGACTGCCATTTTCCGGTGGAGCGGATCAATAACTGAAACGCTTGCTTTGTCGCCGTCATGGCCGTGGCGGCACTTGATGTTGAAAGGCCAGTGGACGACGTATCGAAAACGTCGTTGCTCCAACTCATGTTCGTCTGCCCGCCGCTCGAAGAGTAGGCCGACGGCGAAGTCTGGCCGTCGATCGTCAGGAACTGCACCGAATAGGTGGCCGTGCCGAAGGTATCGCTGGAAAGTGCCCCGGTAATTGCGGTCGAGACACCGGCCCAGTTCGCCGATTGCAATTGATTGAGCGCGACGGCAACTCCCGACTCCGCCGCTTGATGAGCAAGTTCTTGCCGATTGACATTCTGCCGCACTTGGAGATTGCGCGTCTGCGAATTCAACGTGGCGTAAGTCAGCATCAAGCTCAAGCTGATTGAAATGAGCACGATCGGCAACGAAACACCACGCGGATGGATGACTTTGTGGCTTGTGTGCCACTCCGTAGAGAAAGTCGCGCAGGTGAACCGGGGGGCGTCAGCCTTCCGACTCTTTATCAACGTAGTCCAGGGGCTGACGCCGCCCGGCTCACCAAAAGTGCGTTGATTGCGGCAGCCTCTCGTCTGTGAAACACGCATGACGATTCCTCAAAACTTGGGCCGAGTTTGGTTCGCTGGATAGGTCACGACATCTCCGACCGTCACATTGCCGGTGAGCCACGCAACTGTCACTAAAACACTCAACCGAGCGTTTCCCGAACCTTGAGTCAGCCAGAACACGGTGTCTTCCGTGCGACTTGGTCCGGTTCCGCCCGCTGGGCCGAAAGTCACGTCAACGACGGAAACCGTTGACGTCTTCAACGCGGCACCTGCCAAGGAAATTCGTGCTTGCTTCAAACGACTGGCGCTCCACTGATCGAAGTCGATCGTGTTTCCGTTCGACGACGATGATCCCAGCAAGTTCGTCAGCGTCGGAACACTGCCCGTTCCGGTGAAAACGATCTGATAACTATTCGCCGTGAGGTTGAGCTTCACCGCATACGACGAGTTGTATTGCACCGCCGATTGACGCGCGATGCGTAGATCGGCCGCCAACGTTCTCGCTGCAGCTTCGAGGCCAATGACACTACTCGTGGAATTCATGCTCGGCAGAATGACTGACGCCAAGATTCCCAAGACCGTGACGACGATCAGCATCTCGACGAGCGTGAAGCCGGAGCGTAGACGAGTCACTCCGTGACTCAAACGCATTGATGAAACGTTGATTGAGTTCCCGTTTGAGAATAGTGCCTGCCCCCCACCGAGTTCACCTCATTGGTCTCTACCCAATTATCCGCATCTGAGAACTGGGAATGGTAGTTGGACGTCGCGGACGAGTTGTTTGAGGTCATTCAGATCATGCGTTTC
>JAPLNX010000019.1 GCA_026400935.1 Planctomycetia bacterium
CCCTGAGCCACGCCCATCAATTGGCCTGTCAATCCTGTCTCAGGTAAACCATCAACTGGAAAGCCGGATGCGGGAAACCCGCCCGTCCGGTTTGGAGGGAGGAGCGACCGAACTCAATCGGTCGTTCCTACCCCTATCGTAAAGTCAGTCTTTATGGCAGCGTTTGAACTTCAACCGAGAGAACTGCGGGAAGATCGCGGACGATGGCGTTCCAACTGTCTCCGCCGTAGGGAGAGACATAGACCTGGCCGCCGGTTGTGCCGAAGTAGACGCCGCAATCGTCGAGCGTATCGACCGCCATCGCGTCGCGGAGCACGTTGACGTAACAGTCTTGTTGAGGCAGGCCGTTCGTCAGCGGTTCCCAATCGTTGCCGCCAGTGCGACTGCGGAAGACTCGCAGCTTGCCGTCGTGAACGTAGTGCTCGGAGTCGCTCTTGATCGGTACCACGTAGACGGTTTCCGGATCGTGAGCATGCACCTGAATCGGGAAACCAAAATCCGTCGGCAGGTTGCCGCTGATGTTGGTCCAGAGCTCGCCCGCGTTGTCCGTTCGCATGACGTTCCAGTGCAGTTGCATGAAGAGCACGTCCGGTCGCGATGGGTGCATCGCGATTCGATGCACGCAGTAGCCAATCTCGGCGTTCGGATCAGGGAGATACTTTGACTTCAATCCGCGGTTGATCGGCTTCCAATTGATGCCGCCATCGTCAGAACGAAACGCGCCCGCCGCAGAGATCGCGACGTAGATGCGATTGGGATTTGTCGGATCGAGCAGGATCGTATGCAAGCCCATGCCACCGGCGCCAGGTGCCCATTGTGAGCCGGTCCCGTGACCGCGAAGTCCGGAGAGTTCTTTCCAGGTCGTCGCGCCATCGGTTGAGAGAAACAACGCCGCGTCTTCGACTCCCGCGTAAACCGCATCGACATCGGTCAGCGACGGTTCGAGATGCCAGACTCGCTTGAACTCCCAAGGATGTGGCGTGCCGTCATACCACTGATGCGTACCGGGAATACCGTCGTAAACAAACTTGTTACTTGCACCTGTTGGAAACGAATCCATGGCTGGGGGTGATTCGCCTCCCGGCTGTTCCCAAGTCTTGCCGCCGTCGCAGGAACGCTGAATGATTTGTCCAAACCAATCGCTGCATTGCGACGCATAAATTCGATTCGGATCAACGGGCGAACCCTTCATGTGATAGATCGACCAACCGGCAAAGAGCGGCCCGCTGACCTCCCACTTCTCGCGTTTGCCATCCGACGTCAGGATGAACGCACCTTTTTTTGTACCGACGAGAACACGAACCGCTGCCATCGCTTTCTCCCGCTTAATTAGCTGTTTTTTGCTGTCCTGACAGGTGATTGAGATACCAAGATAGGAACTCATCAAATGAGTGAGCGAGTTCCTTCACATCCACAAAATCGTGATCAAAGAAAACTACGGGGGCGTCATCTGAAATCTCATGCTGACGCCAGAAACCAATCATGTTTCCCATGCAGTCTGATGCAATGCCGATAACATTGCTGGGCATTCCGGCAGCCCAGTCGCCCTTCGTTGCGTCAATGGCCGCTCGTGGACCAAGAAAATCTTGCACGTCCGGATGGTCTATGCCCTTTTCTGAAATCTCGTCAAGAATGATCGGCGTGTAGACTGCGCCGTACTGAGTCAAGAACTCTCGAAAGGCGTTGGGGAGTTTACAGTCCAATTCGGCCTCGATGACGTCGATTTGCAGATCAGTCACAGATGGTGGTCGATTCCCAAAATGGAAACGAGCAACGAACTCGTTGTGAATATCAGCGCGTGCTCTCATTTACTGAACTCGATTCCCCACTAATTCCAAAAACCGACTCCCGCTTTGCTATCGCCGCGCGTGAGAAAATTTGGCAGGCACTTTAAGCATCCTTGCCAAATTTGCGAACGATCAAATCAGCCAACTTCCGACCGGTGACGGAGAGCGGGTATTGCTCGAAGTCGGCTGGGGCGACCCACGCGTTGTCGAGTTCGGTTGTTACTTCGCGCGAGTCCTCACATGCCGCGTGCCAACAATCGAGCGTAATCCGATAGCGAGTGACGCTGTGCTTAATTTGCGTCAGTCGCTCGGTCAGTTTCGCCACAAGACCAAATTCTGCGACCAGACGCTGTTCGAGTTGTGCGATCTCTTGCGGTGCCGCTGCTTTCAATGGTGAAGCCGGAAGGTTCGTAGCCGTCATCGCTCCGCGTGACGAGCCGATCGCTTCACGGCGGTCACGATTTTTCTTGGTGCGACGGCTATTGGAAAGTGAGTCGTTGGGAGCGGCAGGCTCATCACGCGGAGCGTGATGGCTACGTAGAGGTGACAGCTCGAACCTAGGGAAATCCCACAGGCCAGCCCAGCGAGCACCTTCGGGACGACGGATCAGCAGGAAGCGACCTTTCGATTCGATGGCGATACTCGCTTCAGAAAGCTCCGTGATTTCAGGACGTTTTGCAGCCTGTGGGATTTCTGCTTGAGCCTGTTCGGCGAGTGCTCGGCAACACGATGCGACGGGGCAATCGCCACAACGCGGCTCAGTCGGAGTGCAGACGATCGCACCCAGATCCGTCAGCGCTTGATTGAACTCACCAGCTCCCTTTGAAGGGACAAGCTTCTCGGCAAATGACCAAAGCAATCGCTGACCGACCGTTGATCGTGGGTCATCTCGATAACCGAGCAACCGACTGTAAAGCCGCAACGTGTTCGCTTCGACGATCGGCGCGGGCCGATCGAAAGCGAACGACACAATCGCCCCCGCCGTATACCGGCCGATCCCCGGAAGCTGCTGCAACTCTTCCACAGTTTCGGGGAACTCACCACCGTGTTCGACAATCGCACTTGCCGCTCGATGCAGGTTGCGAGCGCGGCTGTAATATCCCAAGCCTTCCCACAGACGCAGAACGTCCTCTTCATTGGCTGACGCGAGCGAGGCAACATCCGGAAAGCGTTGCAGGAATCGCTCGAAGTACGGCTTCACGGCGACAACCGTTGTTTGTTGTAGCATGATTTCGCTGATCCACACCTTGTACGGATCGCGACAATTTCGCCACGGCAAATCGCGCCCGTGTTGAGCGTGCCAGCGTTTCAAACTTTGCCGAAATCGGCGCAGCCACGGAGCAGTGATATCAGCCAATGGATCAGACATGGATCGCAGTGTGACGACTGCGTTCGCGAGCTGACAGGAAACCGCGAGCATTCCTGGCCGATCAACCGGTGACTCAGCTACCTTATCGCCGAATAGACGCGGCTTGTCTTTACTCCGAAGGAGTTTCGTCACACAGCCCAGGGTCGCCGCGCATCGCGGCGACCCTGGGATCGAGTTGCAAATGCAGACATCTACCCTGAAAGGGTTATGTCATTGGAGCGTCAATGAGTCTGCCCCAGGGTAGCTCGCTCCGCTCGCGACCCTGGGCTGTGTGACGAAACTCCTTCGGAGTAAACGCAGGTGGCAACATTCGTTTTCAAAGTTTCCCACGAAAACAAGACCCGCGAGGTCGCCACCATCAGGAGACATCAACATGCCCACCGCTCCGTTCCACTACCAAGAGATGTTTGAACTCGGCGCTGATGACACCGAGTACCGTTTGCTGACCAAAGAGCATGTCAGCGTGAAACCGTTCAATGGCCAAGAGATGCTGTGTGTCGAACCCGAGGCACTGACGTTGCTCGCCTCGCAAGCGTTTCATGACATCAACTTTTTCCTACGTCCGAAGCATCTCAAGCAAGTCGCCGCGATCCTGGATGACCCCGAAGCGTCGGACAACGATCGCATGGTCGCGCTGACGATGCTCAAGAATGCTGACGTCTCCAGTGCGGGGGTATTGCCATTCTGTCAGGACACCGGCACCGCAATCATCAACGGCAAGAAGGGACACGCCGTCTGGTCAGTCGGCGATGAAGAGGCACTGTCTCGCGGTGTCTACAACGCTTACACCGAAAACAATCTGCGGTACTCGCAGAACGCCGCGCTGACGATGTGGGACGAGAAGAACACGAACACAAACCTCCCCGCGCAGATCGACCTCGCGGCCTGCGACGGTGACGCCTACAAGCTGCTGTTCATCGCGAAGGGGGGCGGCTCGGCGAACAAGTCTTACTTCTATCAAGAGACGCGAGCGGTCCTGAATCCGAAGGGGCTGGTCGAGTTCCTCACGCAGAAGATGGTGACTCTCGGAACTGCCGCGTGCCCACCGTATCACTTGGTCTTCGTCATCGGTGGGACATCCGCCGAAGCAACAATGAAGACCGTGAAGATGGCCTCGACGAAGTACTACGACAACCTGCCAACGACCGGTAACGCCTACGGCCGAGCGTTCCGCGACATCGAACTCGAAGCACAGATGCTGGAGTCTGCTCTCCAGTGCGGCATCGGTGCGCAGTTCGGTGGGAAGTACTTCGCGCTCGACGTCCGAGTCGTCCGCTTGCCCCGTCACGGAGCCTCGTTGCCCATCGGCATCGGAGTTTCATGCAGCGCCGATCGACAGGCCAAAGGGAAGATCACCAAGGACGGCGTCTTCATCGAAGCCCTCGAATTCGAACCGCTCAAATACATCCCCGAAGCGCTGCGACATCGCAAGGACGAGAGTGCGGTGCGGCTCGATCTCAACCGCCCCATGAGCGAAATCCTTGCAGAACTATCGCAGTATCCAGTCACGACCCGCTTGCTACTCAACGGCCCGATCATCGTCGCGCGAGACATCGCTCATGCCAAGCTTAAGGAACGGCTCGACGCCGGCCAGCCGCTTCCCGATTACTTCAAAGCGCACCCAGTCTACTACGCCGGTCCCGCGAAGAAGCCTGAAGGTCTCCCGAGCGGCTCCTTCGGCCCTACGACCGCCGGTCGCATGGATTCTTACGTCGATCTGTTCCAGTCCCACGGCGGCAGCATGGTGATGATCGCCAAAGGAAACCGCGGCAAGCAGGTGACCGACGCCTGCAAGAAACACGGCGGCTTCTACCTCGGCAGCATCGGCGGTCCAGCGGCGATCCTGGCGAAAGAAAACATCCGCCAAGTGGACGTCGTCGAGTTCCCCGAACTCGGCATGGAAGCAATCTGGAAAATCGAAGTGGTCGACTTCCCCGCCTTCATTCTGATCGACAACAAAGGCACCGACTTCTTCGAAAGCGTCGGCCCGGGTTGTTCGCATTAGAGTCGACTGCCATGCGATTGTAGGTTGGGACTCTGTCCCGACCCGCTCGTCCATCGGCACGCTAACCAGCTCCATGATCGCGCCTTTAGGGACTGGACGAGATCGTCAAGCGACATTGAACTCTTCAATGTCGCAGTGCGATTCAACCCGAGTTTGAACGGTACTTTGTCGTGAGCAGACATGCGAAAGGAACTGCAGAACTCTGTCGAACTAGAACGCCACGCTGATGTGAAGGCGGTCGGGACGGAGTCCCAACCTACGCTACGGCTTCCACTCGCGAGCGAACTGGAACGCCCGTTGTCGAACGGCCTCGCTGATCGTCTGGTCGGAGGAGATGGCGTTGAGCCATTCGGACTGCGGTTTGTCGTGGGCTCGCAGGAAGTGAATCAGACTCAGGGCCTCACGCTCCGCTCGCAACGCCGCAAACCAAGACACAACGACATTTCGCGATTTGCTAAATCTGAACTTGTGGCCGTGTTTGGCATATTGCTAAAGTCGTGACGGCACCAACTTCCACGGAACCCGATGAGTCATGCACATCATTTCTCAAAAAAGCTTGCGGGCGTTTTGGAAAGAGCATCCTCCAGCGAAAAGCCCCTTGCAGGCATGGTTCACGCGAACCAAGAAGGCGGAATGGGACAGCTTTATGGACGTGAAGGCGGACTTTGGCTCGGCGGATCAAGTCGGCCGCCTTACGGTCTTCGACATCGGCGGAAACAACTATCGCCTCATCGCTCACGTTCACTTCAATCGAGGAAAGGTCTATGTCCGGCATGTGCTGACCCACAGAGAATACGATAAAAATGCCTGGAAACGCGATCTTTAAGGCGAACGAAAAGGAAAGGAGAACCAGTTCGCTGGTCGGCTAATCAAGTCATGAAATGAAAATGAAAATGAAAATGAAAATGGAAATGGAAATAAAAAAGAGACTAACAAATGCCAGTAAAAACCAAGCGACGTACCAAAGCGGGCCCGCGTGACAGCTATTTGGTGTTGATCCACCGATTTCCGTTGCGAGCGATTCGGAATGACCGCGAGCTTGACGTTGCGATTGCGCTCGTCAACGAATTGCTTGATCGGCCCGTGCTCGATGAAGGCGAAGACGATTACCTCGATGTGCTCGGAAATCTCGTTGAAGACTATGAGGAAAGTGTGCATCCAATTGAGCCAGCCTCAGATGCGGTCATACTCGGAAGTCTGCTGACAGATCGCGGCCAGACGCAATTGCAGGTCGCCGCCGCCACGGGCATCGCGAACTCCACTCTGTCCAATGTGCTACACGGCAAACGCCAACTGACACGAGATCACATCCGACGGCTGGCGAAACACTTCAAAGTCGATCCGGCCGTATTTCACGGCTGAGCAGACACGTTCCAATACTGTTCGGCACGGGATTTGCGCATAATAAATATAAGAGTACAGTATTGCGCTTTCGCTCGGCCGTGCGCAACATTCCCGCATGGCACGCCGAACGTCAATCAAGCCGGAGATCCGTGACAAGGATCTCACAG
>JAPLNX010000416.1 GCA_026400935.1 Planctomycetia bacterium
ACCGATTCGTGAAGCATCGTCGCTTCCCTCGGAAGAAGAGCCTGGAGAAGTTCAAAGACGCGATTCGCTCGAAAACGAAACGCACCAACGGAACGAGCTTGGCGGTCATTGTCGCCAGTCTCAATCAAACGCTGCGTGGCTGGTTCGGCTACTTCCAACATGCTTGGCGGACCACCTTCCCCGAACTCGATGGCTGGGTCCGAGGCCGCCTGCGGAGCGTGCTCCGCAAACGCCAAGGCCGCCGCGGTCGAGGCCGAGGCTTGGATCATCAACGCTGGCCAAACAAATTCTTTGTCAAGCAAGGGCTGTTCAACCTGACGACCGCCCATGCTCTGGCCGTTCAATCCTCTCGCAGGTAAGACCATCAACCGGAGAGCCGGATGCGGGAAACCCGCCCGTCCGGTTCGGAGGGAGGGGCGACCGAAATCAATCGGTCGTTCCTACCCCTATCGTAGGCGGCTCTGACGCATTACTTCTTCAATTTTCGATCGAAGAAATCGAGCATCGCTTTCTCGGCCTGATCAGCGTCGGCTCCTTTGAAGCCGTGCCCCGCTCCTTGCAGTGTGAGCAATTCGACTTCGACGTCAGCCGCCTTCAGCTTGTCGTGCATCCAAACCGCCTGCTCGTGAGCGACGTACTTGTCTTCGGTGCCGTGAATCAGCAACGTCGGAGCGGCGTTAGGAGTGACCCAATACAAAGGGCTGGCGACAATGTGCCGACGATGTTCTTTGACGGCATCGCCACCCAGCCACAGCGGAAGGACTTCCGCCGCATCGACGCTCTTGCCATAGGACTTCGTGAAGTCGCTCGGCCCGTAATAGTTCACGACACAGGTCACATTGACTGGCAGCGTGTCGTTTCCCTTATTCGCATTAAACATTTCGACGTCGCCGGTCACTCCCAAGAATTGAGCGAGATGACCTCCGGCAGAATCCCCCACGACGCCGATCCGTTCGGGATCGATTTGATATTTTTCCGCGTTCGCTCGCAGCCATTGAACCGCCGCTTTGACGTCATTCACGGCTGCCGGGAACTGATACTTCGGAGCCAAACGATAAGTCGCTGTCGCCGCCACATAGCCGCGATCGGCAAGCTGCTGGCAGAGCTTGTCCCAGCGTTCACGCTTCCCCGCTCGGAAGCCACCGCCGTGAATACACAACACCACTGGTGATCTTTCTGCCGCTTTTCGATCTTTCGGTCGAGCGATGTTGAGCTGTAAGTGCTGGTCATCGGGGTTTGAGTATTCAACTCCCTGCTCGAAGATGACCTCGCCCGCGAAAAGTTTTGACTCAGTTTGGTTTGCAAGCGTCATGGCGCTCAGCAACAGGATCGTGGAAAAAAACGCTCGTTTCATGCGGTGGTCCTTTGAAGGCGAGAATGAAGGAATGAACTTGGGAAACTTTCATGACATCATCCGAGTCTACGCGAAGAGTTCCTTGACCACATTCCCCTCGACGTCCGTCAGGCGGAAATCGCGTCCGGCGTGGCGGTAGGTGAGGCGTTCGTGGTCCAAGCCGAGCAGATGCAGTAGCGTCGCGTGGAGATCGTGGATGTGGACTTTGTCTTCGTGAGCGTAGTAGCCGTAATCGTCGGTCGAGCCGTAACGAAAACCACCCTTCACGCCGCCGCCGGCGAGCCACATCGTGAAGCCTTCGGGGTTGTGATCGCGACCGTCTCGGGTTCCTTCGGCGGTCGGCGTGCGACCGAATTCGCTCCCCCACCAGACCAGCGTGTCGTCGAGCATTCCGCGACTCTTGAGATCGGCCAGCAAACCGGCGATCGGCAGGTCCACTTCGCGAGCGTTCTTTTCGTGACCGTTCTTGAGGTCCGCGTGTTGGTCCCACTGCACTTTGCTGTCGTTGTGCGTCACTTGAATGAACCGCACTCCCGCCTCGGCAAAGCGGCGAGCCATCAAACACATCCGCCCGTAGTTCTCCGTCACAGGATCGTCCATGCCATACAGCTTCTTCGTCGCGACCGATTCGGCAGACAAGTCCTCGACCTGCGGAATCGCCGTCTGCATGTGAAAAGCGAGTTCAAACGAATTGATCCGCGCTTCGAGCGACGCTTCCGGGCCGCTCAGTTCGTAGGCCGGGTTTCCAACCCGGCCATCTCCACTTCGCACCCGCTCCAAATGATCCCGATTCATCGCGTTCAAACGATCGAGTTGCAGCCGCTGTACCTCGCGCGGCAACAGCGGATTGTTGATGAACTTCACCCGCGCCTTGTTCGACGGCACGCTCGCATCACCCAGCGGAGTCCCTTGATACACGGCGGGAAGAAACGCGGTGCTCCAGTTGTTGATGCCGCCGAACGCCAACGTCGGACAGATCGTGACAAACGCCGGCAGATTTGCGTTATCCGTGCCGAGACCGTAACTCACCCACGAGCCGATGCTGGGCCGAATGAAATTGTCGCTCCCTGTGTGCAACTTCATCATCGCACCACCGTGAGCGGGATTCGTTCCGTGAATCGAATGAATCATGCAGAGGTCATCGACTCGCTGTGCCAAGTGCGGGAAGAGTTCGCTCACCGGCAGGCCGCTGTCGCCGTATTGTCGAAAACGCCACGGCGACTTGAGCAGGTTGCTGGTCGCATTGAACTGCACGCGCGGCTTCGCAAACGGCAGCGGCTTCCCATCGTCGCGAGTCAGCAGCGGTTTTGGATCAAACGTGTCGACTTGCGAAGGCCCGCCCGACATCAGGAGGAAGATGATCCGTTTCGCACGAGCCGGGAAGTGCGGCTGCTTCGCGGCCAACGGATCAGTCGATGCGGCGTTGATCGACGAATTGTTCGCCAACATCGACGCCAGCGCGAGCGATCCGAAACCGACAGCGGATCGCTGCAAGAGCGTTCGACGTGTGAAATGAGAGGGGAAGTTGATCGAGGTCATTTCAGAAACTCCGGAGGATGGGCACTCTTGCCCGTCACATTTGCGGGATCAAGACACAACAGGCAAGAGTGCCCATCCTCCAATCGTGGTTTACTTCAAATAAACGAATTCACTGGCAGCGACGATGAGTTGGCATAAGACGTTCCAAGCCTGACGCCGTCGTTTTGTGGCGTCAGGCTCGTTCGCGGCCAGGGTCTTCTCGACTTCCGCCACGAAGGATTGATTCGCCTGACGTTCCTCAATCGTTATCTCACGTCCGTAAGCGATCGCGTACAAGCGAGCGATACGTTGGTCATCGTCGCCAGGTTCGGCGAGCAGTCGTCCCGCGAAGTCGGAGGCGGACTGCATCACGAAGTCGCTGTTGAGCATCATCAGGGCTTGAGTCGGTACGGTCGTTGTCGCTCGGTCGCTGTTCGGGACGGCGGGGTCGGGGAAGTCGAGCAACTGAAACAGATCGAACACGTTGTTGCGGATGACGGGGAGATACAGCGAGCGACGACGACTCGTGTAATCGGTGAGGTCGATTGACGTGTGATCGAACAAGTAGCCGCGATTCTTGACCTTCAGCAGCGTGCCGCCGATCGTTGAGTCCAATTGGCCGCTGACCGCCAGAATCGCGTCGCGGACCTCTTCCGCATCGAGTCGCCGCACGTTCGCTCGTCCGAGCAGCCGGTTCTCCGGATCGCGCGCGGCGAGTTCGGCGGTCGGCGAACTGCTTTGCTGATAAGTGCTCGAATTCAAGAGCAACCGATGCAGCGATTTCACCGACCAGCCGTCCGCCACGAAGCGCCGCGCGAGCCAGTCGAGCAACTCCGGATGCGACGGCGCTTCGCCCAACAGCCCGAAGTTGTCGGTGGTGCGGACCAGTCCCTTGCCGAAATGCCAACGCCAGACGCGATTGACGAAGACCCGCGCGGTCAGCGGATGCCGCGGGTCGATCAGCCAGTCGGCCAGTTGTCGGCGACCGCTTTCTTTGTCGGTGAACTGCGGGACGTGCGGGCCACGCAAGACCGGCGGAGTCCGGCGCGGAACGACGTCACCCAGCTTCAGCGGGTTGCCGCGCAGATGGATCGCCACATTGATGATCTTGTCTTCGGTGACACCGATCGCCGCCGGCAGCTCCGGCGGCGTTTTCTCTAGCGCGGCCAGTTCATCACGCAGCTTTTTGAGTTCGGCCTTCGTCGCGGCGGGATACAGCGCCTCCAATTTCTCCGGCGGTTTCTCGACTCCGTCCGCCGCGAGTTTTTCGCGTGCCTGCTTGTCGGCGTTCGCCACGAACATCTCGACCGCGGACTTCTTCGCCGCGAGCTGCTTGTCGTAATCGGCCTGCATCGCCGTCGCGGCAGCGGAAGGCAACAAGTTCTCGTGCCACTTCGCCACTTTCGTGTATTGGTCCATCGTCTGCGTGCTTTTGAAGATCCCGGCCAAACCGTAGTAGTCGGCGGTCGCGATCGGATCGAACTTGTGGTCGTGGCAGCGAGCACAACCCAGCGTCAGTCCGAGGAACACGCGCCCGAACGTATCGATCTGCTCGTCGACTATGTCCATCCGCATTTTGGCCTCGTCGGTTTCGGCCAACACTTTCGGTCCGATCCCCAAGAAGCCGGTCGCGATCAACTGCTCATGTCGCTGAGCCTCATCGGCGGCGGGCAGCAAATCGCCGATCAACTGCTCGACGAGGAAACGATCGAACGGCTTGTCTCGATTGAATGCCGCGACAACGTAATCGCGATATCGCCAGGCGTTGCCGTGAGCGATGTTTTCGTCGAATCCATTCGAGTCAGCATATCGCGCGACATCGAGCCAATGTCGCCCCCACTTCTCGCCATACGCTGTGGAATCCAGTAGCCGATCGACAACCTTGGCGAACGCATCAGACTGTTCGTCGGCAAGAAACGCAGAAATCTCATCCGGAGTCGGCGGTAGTCCAGTCAGATCAAACGTCACTCGGCGAATGAGCGTCCGCTTGTCGGCTCGCGCCGACGGTGGCAGTTCGTTGGCTTCGAGCTTGGCTAACACAAAGCGATCAACCTCCGTCTGCAGCCAAGCCCCATTCTTCACAACTGGCACGGGGGGAGTTGTCGGCGGCAGAAACGTCCAATGATTCGGGTCTCGACTTCGACCGTTGACCTTTGGAGAGTTCGGAAACGGCACTCCCATCTCAATCCAACGTGCGAGGTCTGCAATCTGACGCTCGCTGAGTTTTCCCTCTTTCGGCATCTTGAGGTTCTCGTCTTGATGCCGTACCGCACGAATCAACAAGCTCTCGTTCGGTTTGCCAGAAACAATTGCTGCTCCGGAATCGCCGCCGTGCAGCAATGCCTCGCGCGAATCCAACCGCAGTCCTCCCCACTGCTTTGTTGAACCATGACACTTCTGACAATGCTCGACGAAGATCGGCCGCACGTTGGTCTCAAAAAACCGGACTTGCTCCGCCGTTGGTTTCTCGCCAATCGGTTTCTCAACGCGAGCCGGTTCATCAGCCATTAACACGACGAACAGCACCGTCCAAATCATCGTCCGTCTCCTCTGTCACACCAGTAGCCGGAACGCGCTGGCGTCCGGTTCTCAGCGGTTCTACTAAAACTTCAACCAAGCAATGTTTGCAAACCCCTCTGAGCGTGCCTCAGTGGATTCGGGCTTTTGCACTATGGCCATTTTCACTTGAAATGTTGAGCCAAGTAGTGCAAAAGCCCGCGAGCCACCGAGGCAAGCTCATTGGTCTCTACCCAATTATCCGCATCTGAGAACTGGGAATGGTAGTTGGACGTCGCGGACGAGTTGTTTGAGGTCATTCAGATCATGCGTTTCGAGGTATTCGGTCATCGACAGCAGGACCCAC
>JAPLNX010000194.1 GCA_026400935.1 Planctomycetia bacterium
CCTCCGTTAAAGGTGATGCAGTAATGACACAAACTCGCTTTTTATGGAGGATCAATTCTCGGTCGTGGTACTAGCTTGGCCAATCAGTTCGCTTGATCGGCAGTCGTGGTTCGTCCGTTGGACAGCCGCTTCAAGTCCGCCAACTGTTGTTCCTTGGACTTTGGCGGAACGGTGGGCAAGTCGGGTTCTCGGTCTTCAACAGTGAGGCGTTCCACCAGCTTCGCTGATGCGATGTGCGGCCCGGTCGGTTTGGGAACGTCTTGTTGTTCCAGTCGGAGCGTGATTGGTTCGCTGGCAACATTTGGCGACGTGAGGCTGCGTATCTGAGCCACCGGGATCGGTGCCGATCTGTAGCCCTCTCGCCCGTTGCTGATTTCGATGATTCCGGGCAAACGTTTCGTTTGATCAGCAGACAGCTTGACCGAGCACAACGCCGAGTAGGTTGCGCAGAAGCGTTTTTCGAGCCAGTGCATTTCGTCACTCAGTGTGTCACACAGTCGCTCCCAACCTCCTAGTTCGCGGATCGTGGCAATGATGACCGTGTCATCGTCGAATGTAGCCGAGGAATACGCTCCGGCCTTCGAGATGGCGCTGCGCACGGATAGCCATGCGAGCAGCGGTCTATCCTTCGCGTCGATGCGAGAGTCTGCCGCTCCCGCCAGCTTTCGCAGTTCGTGAACGCTCGGCATGAATTGGCAATCGCGAATCGCCGCCATCACTCCGCGCTTCACAGCGTTGATGTCCAAGTCGCTCAAGCCGAGTTCGTAAGTCCGCACCGTCATCGGTGTGATTTTCTGCCGCCACGCTTCGGCCAGGATCGTAACGCATTCGAGAATCTGTTCGGATCGTGATTTGGATTCACTCATGGCTCCCTCCCCCAAACATTTCGAGATAGCGTTTGCCCGCAGCAAAGTTGCCACGTGGATCATCTTGTTGAGCAGACCGTTGCCCGTTGCTCGGCGCGTTCGGTTCAAAGAGTCCTTGCCAGCCGTTCGCGATGCTGTGATTGATGGCACCGATCGTGCGTTCGACGCCGTTTGCAGCCCACACTGAAAGTTGCTTGGACTCTTGCAGCGGCTTCATCGGTTTGCGCTTTTGCCGAAGATGTTCCTTCCACTCAGACCACGCTTGTTGAAACTCTGGCGTGTCGAGTTCCGCAGGAATCGGGATCGGCTCTTGAGCCTTGCTCGTGTCTTTGACCTTCAAGGCTTTGCTTGGCCGAACATCATCAGCGGCGATAGCCGCGCCTTTGTTTTCAGGTTTAGGTTTAGGAATAGGTGTAGGTGAAGGAATAGGTAAGAAGGTTCCCCCTCTCGATACCCCTGTAGTTCCCCCGGTCGATACCCCGCTCGACTCCCGTCGAGGGATAGCAAGCGGGGGATCAAGAGGGGGATCAAGACTCAAGCCCTCATCAACAGCAACGTCGGCGACAGCTTCCAAGTCCGTTGGGATCGTGACTCGATACCTTCCAGGTCGATGCCGTCCACCGGGTTCATAGGCCAACCAACCGGCGTCGATCAGTGATTGCCTTGCTCGGTCGAGTCGCTCCCACTTGGCAAAACCAACCAGCGGAAGCAACTGCTCATTCCAAAACGTGACCGGGCCTCGATACCTCCGAGCATCCTCGGTCATCGCAATGACAGTCAGCAGCGCCAGCCCCTCGGTTCCGCAGTGCTGAGCCAGCGCGGTTTTGATTGCCAGCCGCAACACTCGATTTGCGAAGTAAGCCGGACGCAGTGCCGACATCACGGAAGAGCCATCATCTTTTGCGGTCGTCATGCTCGTCCCCCCCCATCGTCGAAGAGGGACTGTTGGCGCGGGCGACGGTTGGCGTCATTCAAGAGTTGAAGACGGTGTCTGACTCGTTGGGTGTCGGGAGCTTCCCACAATCCGATTCTACGACCGTGAGCTTTTTTGCGCTTCGTGTGCCGGTCAGAGACTCGACGGAGCACTCCGTCAGCACGGGCACGATTGGTGATCCCTCCCCACGCTCGTTGCTCGACAGATTCCGGCAACTCGAAAATCTTGTGAGCGTCATCTGTGCTCGCCTGCCTCAACTCCAGAACCGCAGACAGCAGAGCGAATTCCGCTTGCGCAATCTCCGTTGGTGTCGCTTGCCGTTTCTTTGACTGGTTCGTTCGCGGACGTGTCGATGAGGGATTAGACTTCTCCCGGAATTGGCGTTTTGCGACGCTCTGTTTCTTGTCCGGTCGTTGGCGCGACCGGCCTTTTTCGTTCGGCGTCATGATCGCACCGCCTTTCCGGCGGTGCGAACCGGCTTACAGCCACCATCAATCCAGCGGTCGATTTCGTCCAAATCCCATCTGCGGAGCGCGCCGATTTTGAAACCGAATGGCATAGCTCCACGATCAGCGTTCCGCATCACCGTGCGGGTGGATTGCTTGGTGATCTCTGCCACGTCCTTCACATCGCCAAGACGGCGAAGATACTTGGCCCAAGCACTTGGTTTGTCACTCACTTCCATTGCAGAAACTCCCATGACTGAGACTCGGCCAAGCCGGCGCGACCGTGTCACGTCATCAGCTTCGGCGTCATGGGCGAACGTTAAGAGTCGTCCCGACAGAAGAGCTCAAAACACCATTCGATGCTGAGTTTGTCGGGAAACGATGCTTGCCAGTGAGTGTCAAAAACACGCACAGAAGTCATTCGTGCGTCAGCTTGCGACAATCTTGCCGACAAACTCATTTCGCTCTTGCAGGGGTTTGTCGGGATCGGCGTTGTCGCCTTGAACGCCAATCAACCCAACAGTTGAGCGTTTTCGTTTTGATGCGTTCGTCGCGACAGAAATCTTTGGCGGATGTTCCGGCCGTCTTCGCCTTGTCCCATCGTTCGAGTAAATCCAGTCGCAGTTTCTCATTGAGGCCATCAATCCTTGGCCTTCCGCCAACACCGATAGTTACCTTTTGTGTGCGTTTGCTTGCTGCATTCAAGAAGAGAATCGTTGCCCCGTAAGGATCGTGCAACCACGCAATTTGGCCTCTCGTTTCGGGATGGTCAGGCTCCTCGTTGATTTCCCATTTCAGGAGTCCGTTCAAACGACAGAATTCAAAGAGTTCTCTGACCAAGTCCAGTTCCGGAATATCCGCGTCCGGAAACAGCAGCGCTGCGGACTCAGAAACGACCTCTTTGAACCACGTCTTCGCCGTATCTTTGCCAGCAAGAAACACGTCATACAAAGCCAAGTCATCCCCGTCTTTTGTGCAATAACGGTTCCCACAAAAGAATTCGCCAGGCGGCTCCGCCCAATACGGCGGAGTACCGGCTCGCTCAACGAGTGCAAAGTCTCGGATGCCTTTCGTCCAAATCTTTCTGCGATGCGGATGCCCGGACGGTTGAGTCAGAAACATGAGCCTCGCCGTTTTGGCTCCGAGCGGCATTCGGTCTTCGCCGATCCGGCTGCAAAGCAGTTCAAGGTCTTTCCGATTAAGAGCTACGTGCGACGGTGCCCTACCTGTTTCCATTCGCTGAATCCTGTCTGACGGGCCGATTCAGTGGGCGTGTTGCCAGACAGGTCCAAACCGCCCACCGAACCGCTTCGGCCTCAAACGCTGGCCAGCGAGTGAGGCAACCCGGTGGCGTGAAACTAGCCAAATCGGCTGGCCAATCAAGATCGGTTTCGATTATTTCGTTTGTTGCATCCGCTTCATTCGTCCGATATGGGTAGCGATCAAGAGGAAACAGACATGACAGCCTTGCTGAATGAATACTCGGAAACGGTCTCTCCCACGACGGCTGATGCAAAGCTGGCGGGGGAGTCGAGTCTCCGATTGGCGAAGATATTGCTCCACAAGCGAAAGAAGCCCGTCAGCCTCCACATTCAGCGAGATGGCGTACCGGCTGAGACGATCACGATTCCGATGACAGCTTTCCGAATGCTCAATGACATCCTCACCGAGATGGCCAAAGGGAATGCCGTCACGCTGATGCCGGTCCATGCCGAACTGACCACCCAGCAAGCGGCTGATGTGCTGAATGTCTCACGCCCGTTTCTGGTCGAGAAATTGGAGAATGGAGTGATCCCATTTCGCAAAGTCGGTTCGCACCGTCGAGTTCTGTTTCGAGATTTAATGGCGTACAAGAACAAGATCGACAGCGCCCGCTTGAAGACGTTGAAAGAACTGGCGGCACTGGATCAAGAACTTGGCTTGTATGACTGATCGGCTCACTTTTGCCGCCACCGATTTTTGCCCAAGGTCGAAAGATGCCGATTGATCGGCATGATGATCACATCAAAGTTGCTACGTTTCCAATCGCACCCTAGACTGGCTTCAAGCTGGCGGATGAAACTCGGCTTCATGCCGTGTGAGCGATTGGGAATTCCCGGTAGCTCCTATATCCACCGGCTATTTTTTTGCGCGGGCGTCGAGTGTCAGCGGTTTGGACTGCGTGTAGAAGACGCCGTAGCGAGCCGTCCGAGTGTCATCGACGTCCAAGACCAGTTTCGTTTGAGGCCAAATCAGCTTCACAAAACGGTCTTCACCTCGTTCGTAGAAGCGCTGCAATGCCCACAGGAAATAGTCCACTGCTTGCAAGCCCGCGACTTCGTGTGAATTGCTGGGGATGATTTCAATGGGAGCAGTTCCAACAACACCCCAGCGTTTGCGGAATTCACTCCGAGCCGCTTCCAACGCTTTCTCCAGTGCTTCGGTTCGGTCTGACGCTCCACGTCGAGCAAAGTGGATTGTGTAGCCTGCTTCCTGATGAAGTCGCTCTTTGAAGAGTTGGCTCACGCAGCGATCGTAGAGTTGGTTCGGATGATAGCGGTACTTGGGTTGCCGTTGGTTGTGCTCCAACACCTTTTCCGCGATGACGCGCTTGTCACGCACGACGGCAAAGAACTGTACTTGGTGACGTAACAACAATTTGAAAACCTGATGCCGAACTTCTGCCGGATCATCTTTGGCGTGAAACGCGATGGCAGTCCGGCGTCGCTCCGGTTGCATGGAAGGGACACCACGAAAGTACGGATCAGCCAGCAGTTCTGCGCGTAGTTCGGTGAATTCCTTTGCCAACCGCTCCGGTTCGTCGATGTCCAGCTTGCCGAGCATGAAGTAATTCGAGCAGCCCTCTGTCCCGACGATCAATTTGCCCCGCCCCGTGAACAGTGTCGCGTCACCCGCTTCATCCACGAAGTAATACCGAACGCCGGAGTCCGGAGCGGCACTTTCTGTCATCGTGGTTTCCTTGATCATGGACTTCACGGTAATTGATTGGTGACTTTTCCAAGCATCATTGGACGCCTCTCGGAGAGCGCAGAGGTTGTCGCAGGATCGGAGTCTAATCGTAACGATTTTTTCATAATGTTCAGAACACCGCTCCGAAATTCGGGCGAGCGCTACTTGTGAGTGTTCGACCGCAGGTTTACGTTGGCTGGCATTCATGCCGCGCGGAGGAAGGCAAGCACGCTTTGCTGTTGCCGCTGGTAACTCACATTGAGGGGACAATCATGCGAATGACATCGTGGTTTGAGTCGGTGCGGCGACAGTTCGGCAGCGCGACCGGGGCGAAGAGTCGGCAGCACGGCAGCGGCGGGACTCGACGGCAGACGCCCGCGTTTGTGGAGTCGTTGGAAGATCGTTGCTTGCTCACCGCTGGCGACCTCGATCCGACTTTCGGAAATGGTGGCAAGGTTACGACGGCGTTCTCTGGGGACGCTCAGGGCAACTGCATGGTGGTGCAATCGGACGGCAAGATTGTGGTTGCAGGCAGCCTCTTCAGTAATGGGAGCAATTTCGATTTTGCCTTGGCTCGCTACAACGCTGATGGTTCGCTGGACACGTCGTTCGATGGGGACGGCAAAGTGACTACCGACTTTTTTACGTTCGATGACCACGCAAACAGCGTGACGATGCAACCTGATGGCAAGATCGTTGTCGCAGGCTACACAACTGACGGCGGAAACTTCGACTTCGCCGTGGCGCGTTACAACACCGATGGATCGCTGGACACGACGTTTAGCGATGACGGGACTGTTACAACCGACTTCGCAAACCGAGCTGACTATGCAAAAAGCGTGGCATTGCAGGAGGACGGCAAGATCATTGTCGCAGGAATTGCCAACAACGGTTCCGACGATGATTTCGCGCTGGCACGGTACAACACCGATGGCTCGCTGGACATGTCGTTCGCTGGTGATGGCACACTGGTGACGGACTTCGCATCCACCGACGATCGGGCCGCCAGCTTAGTCGTGCAGTCCGATGGAAAGATTGTCGTAGTCGGGAACACAAACGGATTCGGCTCCACAGATTTTGCAGTGGCCCGGCTTAATAGCGACGGCTCAATCGACACGTCATTTGATGGCGACGGCAAGTTGACCACGCGATTTTCGCTATTTGGCGATCAAGCGATGAGTGTCGCGTTACAGGAGGACGGGAAAGTTGTCGTTGCGGGATTTTCCGGATTCGGCACCACGACACCGTTCGCGTCCTTTCAGGTTGGCACTCTGTTCGCCTTGGCGCGTTACAACACTGACGGCTCATTGGACTCTTCGTTCGATGATAACGGTAAAGTGACCACGCAGTTCGGAAATGTGGACGAATTGCCCCTGAATCCCTCCACGATTCAGTCGTTCGATTACGCAACCAGTCTGGCGGTACAGGCAGACGGAAAGATTGTGGCTTCGGGATACACAATTAAGAACAGCGGTACCGATTTCGCCGTGACTCGCTTCAACAGCGATGGCTCACTCGACAGATCATTCAGCGGAGACGGAAAGCTAACAACAGCTTTCGGGCGGACAGGCGACGATCAAGCCAACGCTATCGCGTTGCAGCCAGACGGCAAGATCGTCGTTGCCGGTCTCAGAGACAACGAGGGCACCGTCGAGTTCGCGTTGGCGAGGTACAACAGCGACATCGTTGTCACCACGCTGCCCACTGCCGGGGGAAACGTCACCGCTTTGATCGTGGACGGCGCGCTACACATTCGTCGTTCTCTGACTTCGCCTGACTTGATCGCTCCGGTGGCGTTGGCGGCTGTGAGTACGATTCAATTTGAAGGTTCCAACCGCACTGACCGCCTGACACTCGACGGATCGTTGAACGGCTTCGCGGGAACCATCACGTTCAACGGTAATGCCGGAAACGATACCCTCGTCGCCAGCACCATCCTCCGCAGCGTGACCTTTTCAGGCGGCGTGGGAAACGACACGTTTCTTGGCGGCAACGGGAACGACTTCGCAGACGGTGGCTCTGGCAACGACAGCCTCTCCGGCGGCAACGGCGACGACTCGCTCGGTGGCGGTGATGGCAACGACAAACTTTCGGGAGACACGGGAGACGATTCCATCACTGGCGGTGCGGGAGCCGATTCGATCAGCGGCGGCACGGGGGATGATCTTCTCTTGGGGTGTACGGGAAGGGACACCATCGACGGCGGGACCGGTAACGACGTACTCGACGGTGGTGACGACAACGATGTCCTGAAAGGCTCCGATGGCGACGACGCCATTCGAGGCGGCAACGGCAATGACACACTCAGTGGTGGCAATGGCAACGACATCCTGACCGGCTCGGCGGGCAACGATTCCCTGAAAGGCGATGCCGGAACCGACACCCTGCTCGGCGATGCAGGTAACGACACGCTCGACGGCGGACTCGGCACCGACATCATCAACGGAGTGAGCACCGGCACCAGCAAAGACACAATCACCGATACAACGAAAGTGATCGACACATCGTTCGCGTTCGACTTCGACGCGCTGCTCGCCGAGCTTCTTTGAACATCCGAGCGTTTGCCTTGATGGAAAGCGGTCTCAGCGAAATCGCGGTCAGTTTTCGCAGACACGATTGATTCGCAATGCGTTGAGTTCTCGACATTGGCGATGGCCCAATTTAATGGCCTGATGAAAGCAATCCCAGCGTTGGGAGTTTGCGTCATACCCTTCTGCATACATCGCTTTGAGCTGCGTGGCCAGCAGTTTGCCGTATTCTTCTTCGTGGCGTTCCACCATTGCGTTGCGTTCTTCCGTGGGTGCCATTTTGGTGTCTCCGTTCGTTGGAACGTGGAATGATGGTTTGGGTTTGGACTGAGCAGCAACACGCAACGGTCCTGATCAAACCGATGAAGATGCGAGCGCGTTCTCTCGTCTGAGGCGAGCCTCGTATTCCTCCAGCAGAAGTTCAAACAGCTTGAAATGCTTCCGCTTGTCGTCCTGAAACGCTTGGGCCGCTTTGGACTGCTCTTGAGCCTTCTCGTCGTACTTGGCCAGCCAGCCGAAAAACTTCGCGGGGTCTTGCTTCGCGAAACGGAGCATCTCGATACAGGCCGGATTCGGCACCTGCGACACATCGAGCTTCTCAGGCTCCAGCCCCATGTTGGCCACGGCCCATCGCAGCAAGAATTCAAAATCCGGTGCCCGTTCAATCTCAGCGATTCGTGGCGGGGTTAAAGAACCTTCGGTTGCCGTGGGAACAAATTCGGTCGCAGGATCGTTGGGTTCAATGGGCGGGTACTTCGCCAACATCGCCGACCAACTCTCATCACAAGCCTGTTGTCGATTGCGACCATCAGCACGAAGCCGTTTCCGCTCCACTTCGCGGAATTCATTCGCTTCTAACCATCGCCCCTCCGCTCGCAACCGTTCGTAATCCTTGCGCTCGTTCTCTTTCATGCTCTTACCTCCTGAAAATGGCTTGCCCGACAGTCGAGCTAGTTGAGTCCCAGGCCACCCCACGTGGCCCCGGTCGGTTTCAAAAAGATCCTCGCCGGAGAATGACCGCCCTCACTCTCACGCTTGGCAGCCACCCACTGGCACCAGCGTCCCCATCTCGCCCGCTGACCGCCTCCACAGCACGTCGGCAACATCGTGGCTGTCCGCTGACTCGGACGGCTTGGCGAGCGTCCTGGCATCGCCGTGAGCCAGTCCGGTGATTCAGGACAACGGCAACACGCCTTCCGAGCACTTGCTCCGAGTGTCATGCCCACCCCCCGTTCTCTGAGTGATCACGTTGCTCGCCGAAAGTGGTGAGCACGTCCCCCATGAGCTTCGGCGATTGCTTGGTAACTTGCTCCGCCATCAACCGCCGCACCGCGTCCGCCTTCTCAGCATCCGACAACGGCAACGAAGCAATCATCGCCAGCGCAGCAGAGAACGAATCCGCCACGATCGGCACTGAGCCCGCCCCGCTCGAAACCAAGCCGTCGCTTACTTCGCCTCGCTCGTTTTCCAGCGAGTTGGTGCAACCAGTGGTGCAACGGCGCAGACGGCGTTTCGTAACTCGTTGTTTTGGCGAACGTTGCGTAACGGTACTGAATGACTCTGAATCACTTAGTCCAGGTTCAAATCCTGGCCGGGCAATTTGAGAACGCTCGCTGTCAGCATGTGACAGCGAGCGTTTTGCATTGACGGCTACAGCACTACTACTTCTTCCCCTTCTTCTGCTCCTCGACTTCCTTCCAGAACTCGGCGAGCGGTTTGTCGTTGACTTGTTCCAAGGTCTTGATGGAGCGGAGCAGTTCGGTGTCTCGTTCGGGTTTGAAGTCGAGATCGAGTTCTGTCAGGGGCATGTCTTTCAGTAGTGAATAGTCAACGATTTGCGTGCCGTTGCAAACCAGCGAAAACAAAGGCATTCCTTTCAGCGGCGAAAGATCAGAGACGTTGGTATTGGAGAACCACAGCAGTTCAAGTGGGATCTCCTTAAGAGGCGACAAGTCGAACAAGCCAGGATTATCGAAGCAAACGAAATAGGTGAATTTCAACCCCTTCAATGGCGACAGGTCTTTCAATGCCCCTTTGCCCGTTGAACTACCGTAGCAATCCGGGCCATACAACCCGGTCAAGGCTCGCACAGGAGAAATGTCGGTCACCTTGTCGGTAACAAACCCCAGTTTTATGACGATTCCATTTTCCTGACTCTATCGGATTGCAGGGGTGAGTGACGGAAAGCCGGGTTGGTGATTTGCGGTTCGATTCTCAGACTTCTTCTTACTAAGGAGGAGGTTTTGAGAATGGATGCTCAACCACGAAACCGGTCGGTGAAGCGTGATGCTTCCCATAAGGCGTTGCAACGGCCACGCGGATCTCGGCAGATCGTGATCGCCATGACGCGGCAGGAGTACGCCCAGTTGTGGCGCGATCCGGTGGCGATTCGCCAACGGTTGCTGGAGCAATTCGAGTGTTGTCCCGAGTTGTTTCCCGAAGGTTTCGGTCAAGGCTTCAGGCTTGATGGCTTGCTGCGCGAGTCCCAGAAGGTACCCGGCGTGCGACTGCGCAAGATCATGCTCCACGATGATTCGATCTACGAACTTCGTCCCAGCTTCGCGTTGGCCTACATGGTCGGAACGGTCGAAGAGTTGGAGCATCCGCTGTTGCTGCTGTCGTTCGGCGTTCCGTGTTGGGTGGTGACAAAACTCTTTGGGCATAGCGACATGCACTGGCAGCGAATTCTCGAACGATTGGGCCTGTGCAGCTTGGTCGGAACAAC
>JAPLNX010000163.1 GCA_026400935.1 Planctomycetia bacterium
ATCCTCCGCCAACTCGAACTGCCGACCCCTGCCGAAACCCTGCGTCGCTTGCTCCCGCGACCGCCAGACTGACGACGAACAACTCGCCGCCGATGCCCGGTGGCTTGAAGCGTTCGACAGGGTGCGGAAAATGGGGTTAACTCGGTAGCACAGGCGGCTCGCCTGTGCTACCTCAGCAAAGCCAACAAACAGATGAAGCTAGAACTGGGGATCGATCGCAATCTTCACGGCGTGAAATCACTGGTCGGGGTCAGCGACAAACAGAAGTGAGCGATTAGCTTCGCCGCGTTCTCCAGATCGTCGAGCGAAATCACTTCGACGGGACTATGCATGTAACGATTGGGAATTGTCACCAATCCTGTCGCGACTCCGCCTCGGCTGATCTGCATCGCATTGGAATCGTTGCTGGCCGCTCGCGCAAGGCCGCTAATTTGCACGGGGATCTCGTGTTGTTTGGCCAACGAAGTGAGTTGTTCGAAGACCACCGGATTGATGTTCGGGCCGCGATACAAAACCGGTCCTTGGCCAATTTTGATTTTGCCATGTTGGTTCTCATCAATCGTCGGGCAGTCCGTCGCATGAGTCACATCGACGGCGATCCCTAACTTCGGATCGACCGAGTACGCACTTGTCTGAGCGCCACGCAGGCCGATCTCTTCTTGAACAGTCGAGACTGCGAAGACCCCGGCTTGTGGCTTCCCTTCGGCAACAAGCTGCAACGCGCGCATGACGACCCATACGCCGACTTTGTTATCCATTCCCGGAGCCGCTGCGAGATTGTTTCGCAATTCTCTCATGCCGAGTTCAAATGTCACCGGATCGCCAACAGCAACAAGTTCCTTGGCTTCGTCAGCATTCTTCACACCGATATCGATCCACAGGTCTTTGATTTCCGGAACAGACTTGCGGTCTTCAGGCGTCTGCAGATGAATGGCTTTACGAGCGATGACGCCACGAATCGGACCGCTCTTGGTCCACACGACCATGTTCTGGCCGATCAACTGTTGCACGTCCCAGCCGCCGATCGCAGCGACTCGCAGATAGCCGTCTTTGTCGATATTGACGATCAGCAGGCCGATTTGATCGCAGTGCCCCGCCAGCATGATGCGAGGCGTGCCCGTTGGATTCACCGCCGCGATCACGTTCCCGTGCCAGTCGGTCTGCGTTTGCATTGAGAACGGTTTGACAAAGTCGCGAACGACTTCTTGAACTGGACGCTCATAGCCAGATGGACTGGGGGCATTCAGTAATTGCTTCAGAAAAAACTTTGATTCAGCGTCCATCACGAGCGAGATTCCTTTGGGGCAAGTGCATTTCTCCGTGTTCTCTGTGCCTCTGTGTTGAAATAGGTAAAAATACAGAGGCACAAAGAATCACGGAGAAGGAAGAAATTACGGAACAGCTTTGAGAGACTGATCTGGTTCTGAGACGCAAAGCATGTCTGTGAGTGCTCGGTGTCGTAACAAAGAGCCGCGAATCCACTCAAGGCGAGTTCTGCTTGTCAGGATTAAGCTCGGTCCCGCAAATGCTCGAAGACCCGTAAGACGGGCACTCTTGCCAGTAGTTTTAAGAAACTTGACGGGCAGGAGTGCCCGTCCTACATCTTTGCAAGACAGAGCCAAGCGCACTCATGCCAAGATCGAGCGGATGACGTTTCCATGGACATCGGTCAGACGGAAGTCGCGGCTGGCAAAGCGGTACGTCAGGCGTTCGTGGTCGAGTCCCAGCAGGTGCAAAATCGTGGCGTGCATGTCGTGCATGTCGCAAACATCTTCAACCGCTTGCATGCCGAGGTCATCTGTCGCGCCGTGAATCGTTCCACCTTTGATTCCGCCACCAGCCATCCAGATGGTGAATCCTTCCGGGTGATGATCGCGGCCGTCTCGACCAGATGAATGCGGTGTGCGACCAAACTCTCCGGCCCAGACGACGAGCGTTTCATCGAACAAGCCGCGTGACTTGAGGTCTGTGATCAAACCGGCGATCGCTTGATCGGTGTCCAGCGCATTCTTCTCGTGACCCGCTTTGAGATTGCCGTGTTGGTCCCAAGTTCCATTTGAAGCGCCGGGCGGACAAGTGATCTCGACAAACCGCACGCCCGATTCGACAAGTCGTCGTGCTCGCAAGCATTGAGTGCCATAGAGTCGCTTCGAAGGGACTGTCGAATCGAGGCCGTACAACTTTTGTGTCGCTTCCGTCTCTCGGCTCAGGTCGAGCACATCGGGAACGAGCGACTGCATCCGAAAGGCCATTTCGTAATTCTTGATCGCGGATTCAACTGCATCGTCGCCACCCAGCGATCGCGAGAAGGCTTCGTTCTGACTTCGCAAAAGTGCGAGCTTGGCTTTTTGGATTCGAGAGTCTTTGTCGGCAGGTTGAATGTTGTCGATCGGCGTCCCGTCTGCTTGCAGCAACGTAGCCTGATGACTTGCCGGCAAGAAGCCATTGGAAAACGTCTCTAAACCGCCGCACGGCACGACGCCAAAACTAAGGACCACAAATCCTGGCAAGCTTTGACTCTCGCAACCCAAACCATAAGTGACCCACGAACCCAAACTCGGCCGCCCTGCGTTGTTCGAGCCCGTATGCAAGAACAACACTCCGGTCGAATGAATGGGCAAGTCTGCTTTCATCGAGCGAACAACCGCGATGTGGTCGGCGTGTGTGGCGATGTGAGGGAACAAATCACTCACCGGCATTCCGCATTCACCGTGCTGGCGAAACGCCCACGGGCTCTTCAACCATTGTCGGTTTCCGTTCGCCGTCGGGTTCTTCGATTCCGTGAAGGCCTTGCCGTCGAGTTCCGTAAGCTTTGGTTTCGGATCAAACGAGTCGACATGAGAGACGCCGCCATCCATAAAACAGAAGATGACGTTCTTGACCTTCGGTCGAAAATGTGGTGACGGGAGTTGCAGGCTCCCGGTTGCTGAGTCTGCTGCTCGTGCGCCCGTCGCCGTCATCATTCCAGATAACGCGAGCAGGCCGAATCCATTTGCCGTTGAGGCCAACATCTCACGACGCGACAACGGTGCGGATTGGCGACCAGGGCATCGGCAGATAATTTCGGAACGTCTATTGGTCATCGGAAACTCCAGCGGGTCACAGCGGCGAACAGATTCGTAGCAGATCGAGAACCGTGGCACGACATTGTTCGGGCAACTAACCTGCCAACTTCACCGGTTAAGAACCCTATCAACGCTGAGGTACGTCATGGTCTACAACAATGTGGTCGTCACCGTCAAAGACGGACGAGATATCGACGAAGTCAAATCGCTGCTTTTGGAACAAACACGACTGTCGCGATTGGAACCCGGTTGCGAGCGATTTGAACTCTATCATTCACAAAGCGACGCGAAAGTTTTCATCCTCGTTGAGCGTTGGAACTCTGCGGAAGCACTCGACCAACATAGGCTCGCGAAAGCTTACGTGGAAATCTACAAGCCGAAGGTTCTCCCGAAAGTGGACCGCACACCGCATTCGTGTGCATTGTTGGAGCCGTAAGGCGATCCTTAGCACGACGTGCCAGCGAGTGGTCTGTGCCTGCATCAAGCATTTGCATGTCTGAACCACTCGCTGGCGCGTCGTGCTGGTCCGTGGCACAGTCAAAGACAGGGGCGAACGATGTCAACTTTTGCTGTGATACTTCCAGCCGCCGGAAAGAGTAGTCGGTTTCAAAGCGGTGCCGCAGCAATCTTGGGATTGGGGACACCGAACAAGAAGCCGTTTCAAGAACTCAAGGGGCGAGCCGTTTGGCTGCGTGCTATGGAACCGTTCGCGAACCGCGATGATGTCGTGCAACGGATCGTCGCCCTGTCACCGGAAGATCTCGATTGGTTCAAAGAAAAGTATCTTTCAAACCTAGCATTCATGGACCTGACGTTGATCGAAGGGGGAGCCGAGCGAGCCGATACGGTCGAACGAGCTTTGTCACGAGTGCGTGCGGATGTGGACTTTGTTGCGGTCCACGATGCTGCTCGACCGCTGCTCGCTCATGAGTGGATCGACGCCATTTTCAAGGCGGCAGAGAAAACCGGAGCGGCGATTCCCGCCACGCCGATCAGTAGCACGCTGAAACTGGTCACGTCAGACGGTCTCATCGAGAAGACGGTTCCGCGAGATCGCCTGTGGGCCGCCCAAACTCCACAGGTCTTTCGCCGACAATTGCTGCTCGATGCGTACGCCCAGCGGGGTGAGTTTCAACCAACGGACGAAGCACAGCTTATTGAACGATTCGGGCACCCGATAGCCGTCGTCGAGTGTTCGCCGATGAATCTGAAGATCACTTCGCAAGAGGATATGCGATTGGCTCAGGCTCTCGTTGATCATATCCCCAAGCCCTCTGTCGCAAGGTTGCTGCATCCGTTTGAAGATGATCGGCGGAAGTAACAGATAGCGGCTTCGTACAAAGCTCGTCACGCGAATTTCATTGAAAGCGAATATGTCCGATTTGGAAAAGCGATTCGAGCGTCTGCGGGCGCTGTCTGGATTCTGGCTGGCACCGCTCTTTTTTCTGCTGGTTTGGTTCAGCAATTTTGAATCGCTGGCTGACAAGCCTGCCGCTCATCATTTAGCAGCGGTCATGGCGGCTGTGGTGACGTTGTGGGTCACAGAAGCGATTCCGATGCCGCTGACGGCGTTGCTCGGAGCGACCGCTTGCGTGGTATTTCAGGTCGGTTCAGCGAAAGGAGTCTTCGCTCCGTTCGCCGATCAGTTGATGTTTCTCTTCATCGGTTCGTTCATGCTCGCGCGGGCGATCGAACTGCATGGACTTGATCGACGACTGGCTTTGAGTGTGTTGACTCTCAAAGCTGTCGGCGGCAGCCCGTCACGAGTCCTCTTTGCTTTCGGTGCGACAACCGCCTTCATCTCGGCTTGGATCAGTAACACCGCGACAACTGCGATGATGTTTGCGATTGGGCTCTCGATCCTGAAAGTGCTGCAAGAAAACGGTACACATACCACAGCGGGAAGCCGGGCAAGCCGACTCGATCCTCGTTACGCAACGGGGTTAATGTTGATGACTTCGTTCTCCGCATCAATCGGAGGACTCGCAACACCGATCGGAACGCCGCCGAATGCTATCGGCCTCGGGTTCATTCGGCAGCAGGTGAAGCTCGACGGCGTCCCGGTAGATATCACGTTCTTTGAATGGTGCTTGGTCGGGGTTCCGATTGTCATTCTGTTGTACTTATTCATGTTCGTGTACTTGAACTGGTTCTGCCC
>JAPLNX010000581.1 GCA_026400935.1 Planctomycetia bacterium
CTCACTTCGGATTATTCATTGGAACTTACTTGACCGGTGGCGGATGCCGACCGCGATCCGTTTCTTCTTCGCGAATGACGAGAATTGACTGACGATTCATCGTCAACGCTGACACGGTGGCACGGCCGGTGGCTGATAGGCCGATGACCGTCATTCCCTCCCAACGGAAGTGATCCGACCATCGCTGGCGGCGCGGATGAAACAACGAGACTTTCCGCCCTGTCTGGGGATCGACTGCCGTGCGACGAGCTTCTTTCCGGAGCGAACAAGATGTGCAGGCCAGTGCGAGATTGGCTTCGGTCGTCGGGCCGTCTGCACTCACTGGGACAATGTGGTCGATGTGAAAGGTGGCCTCTTGCCCGACTTGAGCGAGGCCGCAGTATTCGCAGCGTCCGTTGGCCCGCTGAACGACTTGCCGACGTAAGGCCGCAGGAATACCGCTCATTACCGTTTCGCCTTCGGACGGACGGCTCGTTCGGCGCGTAGTCGCAGGATCGTTAGGAACTCAGCCAGATTCACGAGTCCCTCAGCCTCGGCTCGCTCCGCAACGGAAAGACGTTCTCCACGATCTTGCTTGTCGAGCAACAACTGCAAGCGAGCATTCACTCCCGCCGGCAAGCGAAAGCCAGCCATGTCATCAGGCATTTGAAATTTGACGGCAACGGTCTGCGACATCGCGGAGTTCCTTGTTGAAAGCGATTAGAGCAACTTGTAGTCAACTACGGTTACTCACTCCACTGCGAACTCATGCACCGTCACCTGACGATAGGTTTCGCTGGGTTTCAGGATGCTGGTGGGGAACGATGGTTGGTTGGGTGAGTCCGGGAACTTTTGGGTTTCGAGGCAGAAGCCACCCTGTTTGGCGAAGCCGCCGACATCGGCTGTGCCGGGGAGGTAGTTGCCGGTGTAGAACTGAACTCCGGGTTCGGTGGTGAGGACTCGCATGACGCGGCCGGTGGTTGGCTCTTTGACTTCGGCTGCGAGGACCGGCTCCTTGGTCGGATCGCCGCCGCCGTTGATCACCCAGCAGTGATCGTAGCCTTGAGGCTCGTTCGTCAGTTTGCCAAAGTCAGTTCCGATGGTTTTCGCTTTCGTGAAATCCATTGGGCTGTCTTTCTGCACGTCGGTCAATTCGCCAGTCGGAATCGATTCGGCATCGACGGCGACGAACTTGTCGCAGTTCAGTCGCATGACGTGACCAAGCACGTTGCCGCTCTCCGGTCGAGCACCTTTCAGGTTCCAGTAAGCGTGATTCGTGAGATTGATCGGCGTGGCTTTGTCGGTGGTCGCGGAGTACTCGATGCGGAGTTCGTTCTTGTCGGTCAGTTTGTACGTCACGACTGAGGTCAAAGTGCCGGGGTAGCCTTCGTCGCCATCAGGGCTGACGAGCATCAACTTCACTCCAGCAAAACCTTCCCCTTGAACCGGCTCGGCGTCCCAGATGTATTTGTCGAACGCCTTTTTGCCACCGTGCAGGTGATGCGAGCCGTTGTTCGTCGCGAGCGTGTGCTCAGTCCCGTCGAGCGTAAATTTCCCTTTTGCGATGCGATTTCCATAGCGTCCACACAGCACGCCAAAATACGGCGGATTGGTCGTGAACTTGGAATTGTCTGGTCCCATATTGCAGACAATGTTGTCGAGCTTGCCGTTGCGGTCGGGGGTCTCGACCGACGCCAAGATCCCGCCGAGATTCAGCACAACGGCTCGCAGGCCGTTTTTGTTTGTGAGCGTGAATTGCTCCAGCGCTTTGCCATCGACTTCTGCGTTGAATTTTTGTCGGGTCACGAAGGTGGTCTTGGACATGTCGGTCTCTTTGGTTGAGTCAGAAGGTTGGTTGGAAAAACCACCCGCAGGCGTGGTCGCGGCGGATGACGAAGGTGTTGTTGGCACTGTTGAAGTAGGGGCCGCAGGTTGATTGCAGCCAACGGCCAGCAGGGCCAGAGAACAAAACAGAAACTTCGGCAATGAGTGTTTTCGCATGAGTGTCTCCAAGTTTGAGGGTGGGCGGTCAAGATAATCGCCTGCTTCTTCAGCCGACAGTTACACGAACTCAGGTTGAGCATTGAGGTTGCCGGATTAGTCCTCAATCAAACGATATGTAGCAACCCCACCGAGCTTGCCTCATTGGTCTCTACCCAATTATCCGCATCTGAGAACTGGGAATGGTAGTTGGACGTCGCGGACGAGTTGTTTGAGGTCATTCAGATCATGCGTTTCGAGGTATTCGGTCATCGACAGCAGGACC
>JAPLNX010000551.1 GCA_026400935.1 Planctomycetia bacterium
AGTGCATTTTGTTGATGTGGCAAAAAAACTCGGTCTGAATCACGAATGGCCTCAACAGCCGAGGCCGATGCGGACGCCAGATGCGTTTGGAAGTGGCTGTGCCTTTCTGGACTTTGATCAGGATGGTTGGCAAGACGTCCTATTGATTTGCAATCCACACCCAAAGCTCTATCGAAACGTCGCAGGGACAAAATTTGAAGACGTCTCCTTGGAATGCGGCCTGACGAAGATCGATGGGAATTGGACTGGTTGCGCCGTCGGCGACTACGACGGCGATGGCATGCCGGACATTTTGCTGACCGGCATTCATTGTCTGGCACTCTTGAAAAACATGGCTGGTAATCGCTTAGAGGAGACGACCGTTGCGGCCGGCTTGGACCGCCTCAACCACGGGCATTGGGGAGCCAGTGCTGGGTTCATGGACCTTGATGGCGATCAGCATTTAGATCTGGTGATCCTCAACTACGTCGTCTTCGGCCCAGACTCCAAGCAATATTGTGTCGATGCAACGGGGGTACGATCCGGTTGTCCCCCTTACGAATATCCCGCCGAATTCGGCGAAATTTGGCGCAACACGGGACAAGGTCGCTTTGAGCTATTGCCACAATCCGCCGGAATGGCGCAAACGCAGGGCGTCGGATTGGTGCTCGCCTTCACTGATCTCGACAAAGATGGCCGTATGGATTTTTACATCGGAAACGATGCCAAGTACGCAGACTTAATGCATAACCTAGGGGGAATGAGGTTTGAAAACATCGGACACGCTAGCGGAGTGGCGGCCATGAAGTTCAACAATAATTTCACTCCAATGGCGGCTATGGGAGCTGATTTTGCCGACTACGATCGAGACGGACGGCTGGATTTGACGGTTACTAATTTTCAGGAACTTTGCTTCACGATCTTTCGAAACATGGGAGATTCGTTCTTCAGTGATGTCGGAGGGCCGACCGGAATTTCTGCGGCGACTCGCGATCGTTTGGGGTTCGGGGCCAAGTGGCTTGATCTGGACAACGATGCTTGGCCCGACATCTGTTTTGTAAATGGCCACGTTTATGACAACGCGGCTGTCATCGCTAAGGATCACACTTTTCGCCAGTCACTGATGTTGTTTCACAATCTGCGCGGCGAAAAATTCGTCGACATCGTTCCCGCGCTTTCAGAGGATGTTGGTCGTCCCTTGGTCGGCCGCGGTTCAGCTACGGGAGACTTCAACAACGATGGTCTCTTGGATTTGTTGATCGTCGATTTTGAAGGGGCTGTCATGCTCCTAGAAAATCGTACGCAGAATGAAAACCATTGGATTACGTTTGATCTGCGGGGGCAGGAACCCAACGTATTGGCCTACGGTGCCAATGTTACCGCGCGAGTCGGTGATCAAGTCTGGGTTCTAGAAGTCTCACCGACGTCCAGCTATCTGTCAGCCAGCGATCCGCGAATTCATTTCGGGTTAGGGAAGGTATCGAAACTCGAAACCTTGTCGATTCGCTGGCCTGACGGCGGTGAAGAAGTGCTAACGGAAGTAGCGACTGACCAAATTCTGCGAGTCTTCCAAGGGGCATCAAAGGCACGCCAGTAGAATTCGCGAGGCAGCTCTGGATGCGCCGTTCCGATGTTCACAATCTGAATATTTCACTGTTCAGGGGGACTCAGTCGTTCGATGCGTCGACGGCAGCCGTCTGCTGATCGTTTCCAGCGAAAAACGTCCTCCTGCCGTCCCTGTTTCTCTGCGATATCCGCTAATTCACTTCGGGCTTGGGCGTCTTCAGGGTGCGCCCATATATGGTTCAGCAATTGGCCCTGCCTTGCTTGAAGCTCTCGGAACTCCTCGATTTTTGATAGCTCTAGTTGCTGACGGGTTCGGTCGCCTTGCTTTTGAAGACATTGGAATAGAAGGTACCTGGTTTCATTGTCGAATGGTTTCTTGCTTAAAATCTTTTCCAATCGTTCGATTTGTGGCGTGATTGTCGATCGCCTATCGGCCTGAATTGAGATTTTCGTCAGTAAGACGGTCGCGTCACGATTTTCTTCGTCTTCAATTAGGATCGCTTTGCAAATTTGTACTGCCTCCTCAAGCTGTCCCATGGCCCACAGGCACTCTGCTTTCAGTGGCCGTAATGCCGCCGCATACTCGCGATGCTCGGAAATGAGGCTGTCAGCCGCTTGAAAATTGTTTTCGAGTAATCGGCAGCGAATTAGAGCAGTTACGATCTCTTCCGGAACTTTGGGAAGAGAGGCTCGGACTGCCTGTTCATACGATTCTGCAGCTTGCTTGTAGCGTCCGTAAAGGAACAACGCTGCTCCGATAATCGCATGGGGACGAGGATCAGACGACCGTAAGCGTCCTGCTTCCTTCAGTTGATAGAGCGATTGTCCGAACATTCCTAACTCATAGTAAATGCTACCCAGTAGATAATGAGCGTCGAAATTCTCTGGATATTCTGAGGCGAGTTGCAGCAATGTTGTCTCGGCTTCAGCTTCATTTCGAGATCGTAGTTGACACTGACCGAGCAACTGCAACCATTGTTCTCGAACCGGTCCTGTCGATTCGACCTGATTGAGCCGAAGCATTGCTGCCTCGTGGTCACCATGTTTTAAGCAGATCGCGGAATCGAGTAACAGATACTCGTGCCCTAGACCACGATCTCGGAGAAATGGGGCCAAAGCCTTTTCCGCCTTGTCGGCGTCCTGGTTGTGAACAATGTCCCAAGCTTCTCTAAAAGCTGATTGGGAGCGACTCGATTGGCTGACACCGCAGTACGAATATATGAAGAAAACCGGGCAGATAAGAACTGCCAGAGTGACCGCAAAGCATCTCAGTAAAGAAGACACGCAACTAACTTTTGCCAGGAGCCGGGCTGTCATTTCAGGTTCCTGTGGGAGAGTTCACTCACACGGTTCGAAACTTCGCGAACTGGTGGACGCAGTGTCTTTTTGCGCAGAATCCTTTGGGCTTTGATGTCTAAGCAACTCATGTCGGATTGTAGCGTAGCGATTGGCAAGGTCTTGCTCACCAATTTCCTGGGCAAGTTTCTCCGCCTCGTTGATCACATCTAAGCTGGGACGGGTGTCGATAATCTGTTGCCAGAGGTCCCATAATCGACGTCTGAACGCTTCAGATTCCTGGCAGGCCTGCATTTCTAGTTGGTAGCGCTCCTGATCCTCGAGCTTCAGATAGGCGCGCCCGAGAAGGTAGTGTGCCCTTTGATAATGTGGTGCGCTCTTCAGCACCGAACGCAATCGTTCCAGCGATTCAGCGGGACAGTCTGTGTCGATGAGAAGTTGGCTTCGAAAAAGTAAAACTCGCCGGTCTTCTGGGCTTATTTTTTCAGCTTGGGAAATACACTGAGTGGCCAACTTTTCCTCTCCAAGCCCCCAATGTGATTCTGCCTTCATCGCCAACATTTCACCGGTTGGTTTTTGCACGGAGTTAATTAGGTCAATAACTTCTCTGTGCTGCAGATCGAACAGGAGTGCTTGCGCCAAAAACACCACAATTTCCATTTGCCCATCAAGTCCACCGATGAGCAAAGCATTTTTGAAATACGAAATCGCTGCTGGAAATCGGTCTGTTTGATAATGCATCACTCCGAGCAAACGATACGAGCGATGATCGTTCGGATTCAGCAAAAGGGCTCGCTGAAGTTCCAGTGCAGATGCTGAAAACTTCATTTGATCGTAGTAAATAATGCCCAGCCAAAGATGATACTCTGCGTTCGAGGGGTCTTCTCGAATCAAGGAAAGAAGCTGTATTTCCGCCGCTCGGAAATCTTTGAGCCAATAATGGCACTCCGCTTTCAATTGCTGAGCGAATTGAGACGAAGAACCTGTGATCTTGGACTTATCCAGCCTGGCAAGGGCCTCAACTGCGTGTCCATGTTTCGCCAAAAGAGCACACTCGAGAACTTGGCGATACGCATAAAAATCAGGATCGCCACCGTTTGCCCGAATCAGTAGTCGGACTTTCCGGCTGTCTCCAATTTGCAACGCGACCCACGCCTCTCGAAACACCTGCTCATTAGAGTGTGGTCGAGCACAGACGATTAGGCCGGACACAATTGCGGCAACTCCAGCCATTGAAATGACGGCGACAACACCGCTCTTTCGAAGGGTAAGCATATGCCACACTGAATCAGATACAGATATGCAACGGGCACCAATAAAAACGAGGCCGGAAA
>JAPLNX010000572.1 GCA_026400935.1 Planctomycetia bacterium
CCTGACCACCGCCCATGCACTGGCCGTTCAATCCTCTCGCAGGTAAGACCATCAACCGGAGAGCCGGATGCGGGAAACCCGCCCGTCCGGTTCGGAGGGAGGGGCGACCGAAATCAATCGGTCGTTCCTACCCCTATCTTTCAAACACTGCGGGCACTCCCGCCGTCACGACCGGCCCGATGTTGTGAACATCGCCACGCACCTTGATCGAACCACGCTCACGCGGCAAAGCCTCGCGACTGAACGGTAGCGGATAAAAGCCGAGGCTCGGCAGTACGTCGAACCGATGGGGGCTCGTCGCCGGGGAATAAAACGCAAACGTCTGCGGGATACGCGGCGACGACTTCTCGATCTCGTTGAGCTTACGTTTGACTTCGTCGTACAGCTTTCGATCCGACTCCGGGATGTACCGGTCGAGCACATTCACCGACGCTTGAAACTTGAGGTCCGTCAGGCGTGCGAGCCGTTCTTGTTCTGGGTCACGTTCTTCCGACGGCGTGTCGTAGGCCGAGCGTTCTTCGGACGTCAGCGAACGTCGCACTTCGTCATGAAACCGCCGTCGAGCCGATTCGAGAATGGATTCTCGTAACGCGATGATCGGTTCGTATTCCGGAGGTCGTCGCGATTCAAAATCACGACGCAAAACTGGATCACGTAGAGCAACATCAATCGGCTGACCAGTGACGAAGAACGCTTGCAAGCGGTAATAGTCTCGTGTGGTGATCGGATCCCATTTGTGGTTGTGGCACTGAGCACATTGCATCGTCAGTCCGAGAAACGCATTCGCCGTCGCGTTGGTGATATCGACCAGCACGTCGTTTCGTTGCCGCCACTTGTCTTCCTCATTGCTGCTGATGCGTGCTGCTGCGAGGAAGCCGGTCGCGATCAAGTTCTCGTCCGAGTACGGCTGCAACTCGTCACCAGCGATCTGCTGTCGCACGAATTCATCAAATGGCTTGTCGCTGTTGAACGCGTTGATGACATAGTCGCGATACCGCCAAGCAAACGGTCGCGGATGATTACTCTCGTAACCTTCCGACTCGGCCCAGCGAGCGACATCCAACCAATGCCGCGACCACCGCTCGCCATACGCGGGAGACGCGAGCAACCGATCGACGAGCCGCTCATAAGCATCAGGCCGCTCATCGGCGACGAACTCTTCGACGTCATCACGACTCGGAGGCAGCCCCAGCAGATCGAGCGACAGCCGCCGAATCAACGTGCGACGATCGGCTTCGACGGTCGTCGTACCAATGAGAACATCGATTGGATTGTTCGTGGCGGACGCGTCTCGCGTCCGTCGGCTCTTTCGGATGCGAGACGCATCCACCACGATCGGCTGAAACGCCCAATGCTCCGACTTCACTTTCGGTCGCGGCAACAACTCATCGTCCCACGCCAAACCCTCGTCAATCCAACGCCGCAGAATCGCGATCTCTTCCGGCTTGAGCCGCTGTCCCTCCGCTGGCATGACAATCTTCGGATCGCGGCCTTCGACGATTTCGATGACGCGACTCCGATGACTCTTCCCGACAACAGCCCACGGCCTCCCTGTCGTCCCCCCTAACCACTCATCTCGCACATCCAACCGAATCCCTGAAGAGGCATCACTTCCGAGATGACACTCCCAACATCGGTTCGACAAAATCGGAAACACATCGCGCCGGAAATCGAGCGTCGACGTTTTCGCGGCCCCTGGCTCGTCTGCAGCCAGCGAAAAGCATCTCGTCATGAGGATGACCAGAAGAATCGTGAGCCGCGTGGCGTCAGCCCCAGGACAATGCTCCGTGTAGAAAAGTCCAAGAGCTGCCCCCACCCGGCGCACCACGGACGTCTTGCTTCTGAGCGCAGCGAGCACTGATCGGCATAAGGGCATCGTTGAGATACTCGATAGAAATTGAAGCAAGCGGGCCAGCAACAGAGCAGCAATCTATCTTGAGTCGAGGTATCGTTCCACGAGTTTTCAATTGAAACATGGCGTAGCGCAAAAGCCTGTAATCATAAGTGGTCTCGCAAAAGAACCTAAGCAGGTGAGCCGGGTGGCGTAAGCCCCCGGATTCCGTAACAAAGAGTACGGGGGCTTACGCCACCCGGCTCACCTTCGCAACTTTCTCTGCGGGTTTACTAGCTCTGTTTGGGCTTCAAGCATCGCTTGATCAAAAACAAATGCGAGGAACCAACATGCTTACCCAATATCCGCTCATCGAAGCTGCCGGCAGTCCGCTAGAGCTTGGCCGCCAACATGGTGAGCAGGCGGCAGAGATGATTGATGGATACTTGGATTTTATGGCGAGTTCCATGCGGATTTCTCGCGAGCAACTGCGGCGGCGAGCGATGTCGTTTTTGCCGTTGTTTGAGAAATTCTGTCCGGAACTTGTGCTTGAAATGACCGGCTTGGCTGAAGGTGCGAAGCTCGCGTTTGGGGATGCTGTTGTTGCTCAGATGCGCGGTGAACTGGCTCAAGTGGCTGATGGAGCTTGTACGACGTTTGCCATTCAACCGCGCGGAACCGTGACGCAAACGACACTCGTTGGGCAGACCAGCGACAACCCGCCGGAGTTGGAGCAGTTCGGCTATGTGTTGAAGCTGCGTCCGACGAACAAACCACAAGTGCTGATGTGGACCTTCGGTGGAATGCTCGGCTACCACGGCATGAACGAGCACGGTGTGTCGCACTTTGCGAACGCACTCGGAGGCGGACCGCAGTGGAAGTTTGCCTTGTCGCATTATCCGCTCAAGCGATTGATCCTCGAACAGCGCTCGGTCGCCGATGTCTTAAAGCTGATGCAGTCGTTTCCTGTTTGCTCGAATGGCAACTACATGCTGGCCGATGGGACGGGAGCGATCCTGGATATCGAACTCACCAGCGACGCGCCGCAGGTGATTAAAGAGAGCGGGGCAGGGTACTTGGTGCATTCGAATCACTATCTCTGCACAGCACACGCTTGCGAGACCAACTTCCAACACAGTCTGTCGGACTCATTCCCACGACTCGATCGAATGCGAAGCCTCATCAGCGAGTCGTTCGGAACCGTCTCGTTGGCCGACATGCAGCGTTTCCTCAGCGATCACTCCGGACATCCCGTCGGCATCTGTCGCCATCCTCACTCAGGCCCCAGCGAATCAATGCTCGGCAGTTCCGGAAAGACCGTCGCGGCCTTGATCGCCGAACCTCAAGCCCGCCGCCTTCACGTGGCACTCGGCAACCCGTGCGAGAATCCGTTCGTGACGTATTCGCTAAGCTGATTTTTGAAACTGATGGCACGAGACACAATTGGCTTCACGGGACGACCAGCACCGCGCTCGATCAGCACGCTGCCGAAGACTATGAGTTTGATCTCAGTCTGTCTGTTTTTTTAACGGTCAGTAAATTCCAAATCAGTAACAACCATGCGGTGATCGGAGTTCGGCGTAAAGACAACCCAGACATTAGTCGGCTTGAGTTGTGACGATGTCCAAGCCTGATCAATGCGGTGAATCGGCAAGTCACTTACGATCGTATTTCCCCAACCACGACCGACCGTCCGGAATGAATCTGACAACCAATCGGGAAGTACATCCAAGGCGGGATCTCTTGCCACTAAATTGAAATCACCGCCGAGAATGATTGGGCTCAAATCATCAAGGCCGCCCGGAAACCCTCCTGCAATGACATCTCGAAGTTGCTGTCGATGCTTCTCGCGTGTCGCTGAATAACTTTGCCAGCAGGCTGATTGCCAAAAATCTAAACGAATCAACGGCGGTTCCAATCGCAACGATGTCACGGAAAGATTTTGTCCGTTTGGCGTCAGCACTCGTGCTCGAACAAAACACAATCCAGCCTCGACACTTTCCTCTGTCATCGGAAACCGGCACATGATTGAGGAATCGCTACTCCAGACGACGGATGCCTCCACACCGAAGGCTTGTTTCGCTAGTACCACGACCGAGAATTGATCCTCCATAAAAAGCGAGTTTGTGTCATTACTGCATCACCTTTAACGGAGGGTGGTGCGATGCCAAGGAAGGCAGTGCGGATTGAGGCGACGGAGCGGCAACTGGAAATCCTGCG
>JAPLNX010000073.1 GCA_026400935.1 Planctomycetia bacterium
CCTTCAACGCCGATCGTGCGGCACGGACATGCCGCTCGACGCGCCAGTCATTCCACCAATAGGCCAGTGTGGTTCCAACAACTAGCACGGTTGCAATCAAGCAAATCAGTCGCCTGCGCTTCACAATCCACCCTTGATGATTGTCTTACAAAAACATCCCCGGCACTTTTTGGAGGTTACCGCGGCTGACTGCCCAGACAAAAACCGAATACAGAAAATGATTGCCAATCCTCCCAACAACGGCGGCAATCGTAGGCGTTGAAAATCACAGCGACAACATGTTGTCGCCTTCGTCATTAACGAGTGATGTAACAGTCAACGGGAGTCAGTCGTAGTATCAACGTGAGTCATGACAAACAGATCAGCGTTGGGTAACAGTTGCCGCTTTCTCCTCAGACGCGCTGCGACGAAGGTAAAATGGCTCCAATGTCCAATAATCTGCGAGATCGCCAGCTTCTGCTTGATATTCGCCCAAATGCGTAATATGGCTCGCTTGTGGTGCACAGTATTCTGAAGCAAGGATTCGTACGTTACTCGGGAACACCGTCCGCAGTGATTCGGCGGCAATGCCGCTAAGTGCGATTTGTGGCTGTGACTCGGCGAGTTTGCTGAAGCGAGCACACCAATCTTCTTGTGGCTCAATCGAGATTTCTGCGGAGCGGGTCCAACGTCTGATTTTATTGTCAGATTCCGTCGCGTCGCGGACGTAATGGCCCACAAAAAGATCACCTCGCTGGGCATCTGAAACCACAAAGACTTCTGTGGCATCATCAGGGCTCGCCAGTGCAATCGCTCGGAATGTATCGACCGCAACCAATCGACAGTTGGTTGCGTAAGCCAATGTCTTGGCAAAAACCACACCAACTCTTAACCCAGTGAAGCTTCCTGGTCCGATGCTGACGGCGACTGCTTCAAGCTGTTTTGCAGTCAGCGCGTGGCGCCGCAACAGAATATCGACTTCCGAAACTAATGTCTGAGCGTGCCGTCTCCCAACTTGATCGATCGACACCGCCTCCAGCAGCACGCCGTTTCGTCGAAGAGCAATAGCTCCAGTAAACCCCGATGTTTCGATACCCAACGTCAACAAGCTCACGCGACGATCCTGTCTGCCACGAGCACTCTCGGCTCGAAGAATTTCGATTTCTAAACGCCGCGACAATTGTTGGGTAAATAAGGCTGCGTCACAACCAATTGCCACTCCCGCAGCCAGCGACATTGCGGCACCGCAAGAAATGTGGATCATTTGCCAACTTGCTTGCTCGTAAACTCAAAGTGGCAGACGCTCGTTTGCACCGACCATTTTTCACTGACAACGAACTCAACTCCGCATGTCCGTAACATTGACAGAACTCAACCCCAAGTTTTCACTCTCGCGAGATGCTGCCGGACGCTTGATCGTCACTGATGCACATGGCCGGCTTCATGAAAATGTCGAGCCAGTACGTGCGTTTCCGATTTCCGATCCGGAACACTGGATTTCTTTGTGCGATACTTCGGGGCATGAAATCGCACAAATTCGCGACCTTCAAGAGATGGCAGATAATCAACGCGAGTTATTGCAGACAGAACTGACACGACGCGAGTTCGTTCCAGTCATACAACGCATTATCAGCATTTCGTCACTCGCGGAACCTTGCGAATGGGTTGTCGAGACGGATCGCGGTGCGACGACCTTTGTGCTCAACAGCGACGAACACGTGCGTAAACTCGGTGACGAGAAAGCATTGATCCTCGATTCGCACGGATTGCGATATTTGGTTCCCGATGCCAAGCAGCTCGACGCCACGAGCCGTAAGCTGCTTGCTCGTTATCTGTCGTAAACCTCGCACGCAGGCTGCGACCAGAATCGCACAGCAAATTGACGCTCCTTGACTACCGAGCTATCTTCGCCTGCATCAAATCGCTGGGAATTATCAGGAGTTTTGGTTTTGACAATATCCGCTAAGAGTGTGTCGGTCTCGTTCGCCGATCTGGGCTTGAGTGAACCGACCTTGGCCGCGCTTCATAAAATGCAGTTTGAGAAGCCCAGCCCGATTCAAGCCGCATTCATTCCAATTGCCATGAGCGGTTCCGACTGCATCGGCCAAGCTCACACCGGAACGGGTAAAACCGCTGCGTTCGTTTTGCCTCTGCTGGAACGCTTGGACTTCGGTCGCCCTGTCGTGCAGGCGCTCGTGCTGACTCCGACTCGTGAACTTAGTGAGCAAGTCGCTGAGGAGTGCAAGCGGCTGTCTTACTCCTCGCAGTGTAAGACTGTTTGCATCGTTGGTGGTCGCCCCGCTCGCGCACAGATCGCTGAACTCCAGAAGGGGGTGCATGTCGCGGTTGGTACGCCAGGTCGAGTGATCGACTTAATTGAACGACAAAGCCTGAACCTCGGCGATTTGAAATTCGTGGTCTTAGATGAAGCAGATCGAATGCTCGACATCGGTTTTCGACCAGACATCGAAAAGATCCTTCGTCGCTGCCCACCTGAGCGACAAACGCTATTACTCTCCGCAACATTGCCGCCACCCGTCGAACGGCTCGCAAATCGTTACATGAAATCGCCACAAAAAGTGGACATGTCGACGAACGGCATCGCGGTGAAGACCGTCGAGCAGTATTACGTGACCGTGGATTACGACCGCAAAATGGAAACTCTCCGTTGGTTGTTAATCGATCAACGTCCGCAGCAAGTGTTGGTTTTTCTCCGCACAAAACGAGGAGCCGATGATTTGTATCGCAAGTTCGCCGGGAAGCTGCCGAACGTTGCGATTTTGCATGGCGACTTGGCTCAGACGCACCGCGACCGAGTGATGAAGCAGTTCCGCTCAGGCGAAGTCCGCATGTTGATTGCCACCGACGTCGTCGGCCGGGGGATCGATATCAGCGGCATCTCGCACATCATCAACTACGACATCCCGGAGTATTGCGACGACTACGTTCACCGCGTCGGACGCACCGGTCGATTGTCGTCAGATGAGAAAGGCTACGCCTTCACGTTCGTTACGCGCGATCAAGGCGAGCAGCTCACCAACATCGAAATCCGCATCAACACGATGCTGCCGGAATACAAAATCCCCAACTTTGAATCAGCTCGTCCCAAAGCACCTCGCAAGACGATTCACGAAGTCGAAGGATTTTCCAATCGTTAGGGACGCATGAGCAACGTTATTGCCTGGACTGCCTTTGCCTTGGGTGCGTTGCTCTGCCTCTTCAATTTCTACCTTTCGTTCCTTCGCTATCCATTACATCGGCTACGCGGCTTACCTGAAAAGTCCTTCCATTACGCTTCCGGCATACAGTTTTGGGTTCGGTTTTTGTTGGCTCATCACTACTAGGCATTCACGCTCAACCCGGTGTGTTACCAGTCGCAATCGTGTTGGCCGTGATTGATGCCGGCGGTGTTGTTTGGGTTGCCGGCGCGATGATTTACATCCTGATTCATCTGCTCGTTTACGGAAAACGTGACGGCTAACAAAGTCGCACGGCGAAGCTGCAAAATGTGGCACAAAAACACGCCCCTGGCGATTTAATGGATTCCTCGTCGTGTTGATTCTCAAGCCCCAATTGCGCGAAAGCACCAACACTCTTACGTGTTGATCAACCGATGATGGACTGGACGCAACGACTCCCGGCCTTGTGCCCTACTTGATTTATCGACTCCTGATTCCGTGCATTTACTCGGAGCCCAATTCATGACGACCTCTTTGCGTCCATTCATTTTGTTCGCCGTCACGCTCGCTGCGTTGCTCAACGCGAGGTCGGTCAGCGCCGAAGTTCGGATGGAAACCGTCATGGTCCCGATGCGAGATGGCGTGCGATTGGCGACGGACATTTTTCGAGATGACGCGACCAAGAATTCGCCCGTGGCCTTAATGCGTACGCCTTACAACAAGAAGGGGGCGAAGGCGGTTGCCGAGCGTTTCGCGGCAGCAGGGTATGTGGCGGTCGTGCAAGACAATCGAGGCAAGTTCGCCTCCGAAGGAACGTTCTTTCCTTACGATAATGAAGGCCAGGACGGCTTCGACGCAGTCGAATGGATCAGCAACCAGACGTGGTGTGACGGTCACATCGGCATGTGGGGGAGCTCGTATGTCGGGGCGACGCAGTGGCAAGCGGCGGTCGAACATCCGCCGGGACTTACCACGATCACACCGACCGCGACCTTCAGTAGTTTCTATCGCAACCTGTATCTGGGTGGTGCAGTGCGGTTGTCGCTGATCTCAAAATGGGCGTCAGGCAACTCACCCAAGCCAGTCGGCACAATGGTGACGAGCGATTGGGATCGCGCTCTGCTGCACTTGCCACTGAGTGAAATCGATGACCAAATTGGTTTCTCGATTCCGTGGCTCGAAGGAATGCTCACTCATCCGACGCCGGGCGGTTATTGGCGACGGCTCGACATGACGCGTGACATCACCGAACTAAAGCTGCCGATGCAGCATGTTGTTGGTTACTACGACTTTTTCTCGCGTGAGTCCGTCAACAACTTCGTCCGCATGCAACGACATGCGATCGATCCCGAGACGCGAACGCAGCAGCAGTTGATCCTCGGCCCGTGGGATCATGGCACGATCGGCAAATCGAAGGTCGGTGATCTCGACTTCGGACCTCATGCGCAATGGGACGCGGCCGGTGCGACGCTGCAATGGTTTGATCGTCACCTAAAACGAGATCCAAAGGTTATCGCGACGCCGCTCGTCCCTGTGAGATTCTTCATGCTTGGTGAGAATCAATGGCACGAGTCCGACACTTGGCCGCCGACCGGATTCCAAGAGGCTCCGTTTTATTTGCATTCCAACGGCCAGGCCAACACGCGCAGCGGTAACGGTCGCTTGGACCGCACGGCTCCCAACAGCGATGAGCAAGCCGATCGCTTCCAAGCAGACCCAGCCAATCCTGCACCTGCTTGCCCCGTCACCGACAAGACTCCGCTGCACGCTGCACATTGGGCACCTGTGGAACAAGGATTGATCGAAGAACGCTCCGACGTTCTGGTCTACTCGACCGCGCCGCTCACCGAGCCACTTTCCTTCGCAGGCAATGCGAAGGCGGAGTTGTTTGTCTCCGCGAATACCCCCGATGCCGACTGGATCGTGAAGTTAATCGACGTGCATCCGGACGGAGCGTCGTACAACCTCGCTGTCGGCATTCTGCGAGGCCGCTATCGCGAATCCGAGTCGCATTCGAAACTGCTCACGCCCGGCGAGACCTACAAGATCACCGTCGACCTCGGCCCAATCGCAGCTCAGTTGGCAGCAGGCCATCAACTGCGAATTGATATCTGCGGCGCGTACTTCCCGTTGTTTGATCGCAACCCAAACACGACGGAAGGAATCTTTGGCAAAGGGACCGCCATTGCGACCGAAACCGTCTTTCACTCTTCGGTAAAGCCGTCGCGAATCATCTTGCCGATCGGCGTTAAGGTGGGCCGATGAGAAGAACTCTGCTGCTGCTGGCGTTGACTGTCGGCCTTTGTGTCGATTTGCAAGCGGCCGTCCCGCCGGAGATCGCTCAAAGCTGCGTTGCCTGTCACAACAAAGAGGCTCTCGAAGGCGAACTGGATCTCACGTCACTGTCATTTGATCTCACCGACCGTGCGGTTCGCGAGCGTTGGGTGCGCATCCATGATCGCATCGAGAAAGGCGAGATGCCGCCGAAGGCCGAAGATCTGCCAAAGGACTCTCGCGCGGCGTTGTTGAAGTCGCTCAAGGGGGCGATCCATTCGGCGGACTTGGTTGACGTGGTGAAGTTTGGTCGCGGTCCGATGCGGCGGCTCAATCGGGACGAGTACGAGCAGAACCTGCGCGACGTGCTGAAGCTGCCGCAGTTGGATATTCGGGACATGCTGCCCGAAGACCGTGAAGGGCATCGCTTCAACAAGACCTCGGAAACACTCGACATGTCGCGAGTGCAGCTCGCGGCGTATCTCGATGCCGCTGATGCTGCGTTACGACAAGCAATGGCCAGTGGGCCAAAGCCGCCGCCAGTCACCAAGTTTCGAGCTGTCGCGACGAGTCTATTCCCCGAACGATCCACGTTCGGCGAACGTGAGGCCATGTTCTTTGCCAAAGACAATAAGGCCCTCGACGGCAAGCAATTGGATGACTTGAAGGACGATCCAGCAGTGGAACTCGCGCTGTTTCGGTCGGCTCATTGGCCGTACTACGGATATCCGCGCGGCTTCATCGCCACGCTGCCGGGCGAGTACCGCGTTCGCTTCTCGGCTCGTGCGGTGTTGCAGATGAAGGGCTACGAACTCAAGCCGTCTGCTCAGTCCGTGCCGATGACCTTTCGAGCTCGTAAGCCGTCCGGCCCGGATGTCTCGGGCGACGTCCGCGGGACGGGCGGGATCATCGATATTCAACCAACTGTCGCGACGTACGAAACCACGATCCGGCTGCGCGAGCGAGAGACCGTTGAGTACAGCCTGCTGGGTCTGCCTGTGCCGCTGGCTCGCAACGTGAATGGTGGACCGCCGACCTATCGCTATCCGCCGTTTCCCGAAGGAGGCCAACCGGGTGTTGCGTTTCAATGGCTCGAAGTAGAAGGGCCGATCTCATCGGTCGAGTGGCCGCCGCCATCTCATCGTGTGCTGTTTGATGAATTGAGTGCCGAAGTCCTGATGAGCCGCAGAGCGCTAGCTCCCGGTTCAGGGGTGAATGCGGTCCAGAAACCGGACGCTAGCGCGTTCCGGCTGATAGCCCCTACAGAGATCGATGAAGCCAAACGCTTGTTGCGACGCTTCGTGAAGCTCGCCGCGCGCGAGCCGATGCCGGAAGAGACGCTTCAAAAGTTCGAACGACTCATCCTCACGCGGCTTGATGCGAACGACACGTTCGGTGAGGCGCTGCTGGCTGGCTACAAAGCCTTCCTGTGCTCCGGTCACTTTCTCTATCTGCGCGAGCCATCGACCTCCGCCGTAGGACGTCCTTTCCAGGTCGTCGAACCTCGACAGGGTTTCGGAAAGGCATCTACCGACAGTCCGGAAGAGCCATCCTACGCAACGCTTTCTGCAACGGATCTCGATCAATACGCCATCGCGTCGAGGCTGTCGCACTTTCTCACCAACACGCGACCCGATGCCGCGTTGCTGGAGCTTGCTCGAACGAATCAGCTTCGCGATCCCAAGACACTGCAAAGCGAAACGGACCGCCTTATTGCCAGCGTCGGCTTTGAACGGTTCATCAAGAACTTCACCGACTATTGGCTGAGCCTGCGCCATGTCCGACGCGACGAACCCGACATTCGGCTTTACCCCGAGTACCGCTTCGACGACTACCTCGTCGAGTCGATGGAGATGGAGACGCGGGCCTTCGTCACCGCGATGATCCGCGACAACCTGCCATCGCGAGTACTCGTCGATGCCGATTTCGTCTTCGTGAACGATCGGCTCGCGCAGCACTACGGCCTCAACGCCTCACGCGTAGAACGGCCTTTAAATGCCGTTGATCGAGTGCAAGACGCTGAAGCGAAAACAGACGGCCTGGAAAGACTTTCCTACGGGGAATCGAACGCGATCACCGGATCTGCGATGCGCAAGGTCGCGTTGCCGAAGGGCAGCTCACTGGGAGGACTCCTCACTCAAGCCGCGATCTTGAAAGTCACCGCGAATGGCACATCGACGTCGCCCGTCGTGCGCGGCGCGTGGATCATGGAGCGACTCATTGGCGAGCCACCGCCACCACCACCGCCGAGCGTGCCTGCTGTTGAACCTGATATCCGCGGCGCAAAGACGATTCGCGAATTGCTTGCCCTGCATACGAAGTCAGAGAGCTGCGCGGGATGTCATGCTCGCTTCGATCCGGTCGGTCTCGCACTGGAGAACTTCGACATCCTCGGCGGCTGGCGCACGCGGTATCGCGGCGTCGAGCAAGGCGAACGTGTCACGGGCATTGACCGAGCCGGACATGACTTCGTCTACACGCTCGCTGAACCTGTTGACGCTGGCGGCCAACTGCTCGACGGCAGCCGATTCAAAAACATCCGCGATCTGAAGGCGATCCTCGCCAGCAATCCGCGACAGCTCGCACGCAACCTCCTGCACCAATTCACGCTCTATGCGACCGGCACTCCCGTGCGTTTCGCTGACCGCGCCGAGGTGGAGTTGATGCTCGATACTTGCGCCCCCAACGGCTACCGCGTTCGCGATCTCCTCCACGCCCTCGTGCAAAGCAAGATTTTTCTCGGACAGGAGGACAAGCATGATTGACCATAGTCGTGGTTCGCTCTGCGAACCAACGTTTGATCGCGGAGCGATCAACGACAATAGTTTCACCCGTCGCCGCTTCTTGCGGGGTGCAGGCGTGCTGCTCGCCTTGCCATTACTCGATGGCCTGACGCCGAAGTCGGCGCGAGCGGCGGAACCGGCGAGGCCGCGTAGGATGTTGCTCATCTCGAACAACCTCGGAGTGCTTCCGAAGCCGTTCTTCCCGCAAGCCGCTGGTCGAGATTACGAGCTGTCGCCTTACCTCGCGCCGCTGGCCGATTTCCGTAACGACTTCACGGTCTTCAGCGGTCTCTCGCATCCGGGTGTTGTTGGCGGACACAGCACCGAGAATTGCTTTCTCAC